>OMIZ01000076.1 GCA_900299235.1 Actinomycetota bacterium | reverse complement strand
CGAGCGGCAGGGCGGCCCGGAACGACCCGTTCTCCCCTGGGAAGGGAAATCCCGGTCGCGGGCGTAAGCTTCCACGCAAGGTGAACGCGCTGCTTGCCTACATCCCTTCGCCGTCGTCAGGGATCCTTCACGTCGGCCCGCTGAAGCTCCACATGTACGGGCTGACGCTGCTTGTAGCGATCATCCTGTGCGTCTGGCTGACATCCGCGCGCTGGAAGCGCCTCGGCGGCGACAGCGATCTCGTTCTGCGCGTCGCCGTGTGGGGTGTTGCTGCCGGAGTGATCGGGGCGCGTGCCTACCACGACATCACCTCGTGGGATGAGGTGCCGACGCCGAAGATCAAGGGCATCTTCGAGATCTGGCAGGGTGGCCTTGGCATCTGGGGCGGTGTGCTGCTCGGAACGATTGTCGGAGCTGCCGTCGTTCGCCGTGCAGGAGCGAACGTGCCGGCATTCCTCGATGCAGCGGCACCCGGCCTGCTGCTCGCTCAGGGGATTGGTCGCATCGGTAACTGGTGGAACCAGGAGCTGTACGGCAAGGCGACGTCGCTGCCGTGGGGGCTCAGGATCGATCAGGCCCACCGTCCGGTCGCATCGCTGACCCAGGCGACGTATCACCCGACCTTCCTCTACGAACTGATCTGGGATCTGCTCGGCGTTGCGTTCTTGCTCTGGTTCGCCAAGCGCCGTGACGTGCGGGCGCCGGCGCTCTTTGCGCTGTATGTGACCTGGTACTGCTTCGGTCGCTTCTTCGAGGAGCTCCTTCGCATCGATCCGGCGCACCACATCCTCGGCCTTCGTTTGAACGCATGGGTGTCGGTGATCGTCTTCGTTCTTGGCATCGTGGCGTTCCGTCGAATTAGCGCGGGTAAGCAGGCATTTCCTCGCCCGCACCGGCGTAAGAAGCCGCTCGATCCTGACCATCCGGTTGGCCCGAAGATGAGCATTCCAAAGGGCCGCGTCCGGTAGCACCTCTAGCCTGCGAGCCGTGTCAACCACGGCCGCGGTGCGCGATCTTGAGCTTGACCTCGATGCCTTCACGGGTCCGTTCGACCTTCTGCTGACGCTCGTCCTCCGCGAGGAACTGCCACTCCGCGAGGTCGACCTGGCCGAGGTGATCGTGGCCTTCGTCGAGAACCTCGCCGCACGCGGTGAGCTCGACCTCGAAGCCTGCGGTGAGTTCCTGATCCTGATCTCTGCGCTGCTCGAGCTGAAAGCTCGCGGCCTCTTTCCAGAGGAAGAAGCGGAGCTTGCCGAGCTTGAGCCGGAGGAGGCAGCTGAGGAGCTTGCACGTCGCCTGGCCGAGTATCGCCGTGCGCGAGAGGGGGCCGATTGGCTCACCAAGCGGCTCGCCGAACAGGCCGACCGCTACTTCCGCCTCGGCCCGGCACCGCTCGCGCCGGCCCGGCCCGAGCCAACACTGGCGGCGCAGGAGCCCGAGAAGCTCGCAGCAGCTCTCCGGTTGCTCGCCGTTGAGCCGCCCGCGCCCTCGACGCTCCACATGGCGCTGCGCTTTCCGCCCGTCTCACAGTTCGTCGATCGCTTCCGCGCGCTGCTCAGGCGGCAGTCGCGTTTCGACTTCGACCAGGAGGTCGCAGGACTCTCGCGCGTCGAGATCGCCGTCGCGTTCGTCGCGCTCCTCGAGCTCCGTAAGCAGAACGAGATCGCCATCGCTCAGGCCGATTCGTTCGCCCCGATAAGGATTTCTCGCGCCGATTCCGAAAGGAGCCTTGCATGGAACGTCCGCTCCGCCTGATCTCCAGCAACCCCGTTGATGAGCTCGCCCGTACGATCGAGGCGCTGCTTGTTGTTGCTGCCGCGCCGCTCTCGGTCGACGCGCTCGCCGAGGCGACCGCCGACGACCCCGAACGCATCGAAGCCGCTCTCGAATTGCTCGGCGAGCGCTTCCGCGAAGGTCGCAGCGGCATCGTGCTCGAGCACGTCGCCGGTGGTTACGCCTTCCGCGCTTCGCGCGAGGCAGCTGACGCCTGCGCCCGGCTCTTCGAGCGCCCCGTCGAGCGCGGTCTGTCACAGGCTGCGATGGAGACGCTCGCGATCATCGCGTACCTCGGGCCGTGCACACGCCCCGAGATGACCCGCATACGTGGTGTCAACATCGACGGCGTCGTTGCCGGCCTTGTCGAGCGTGGTCTCGTTGTCGAGTCGGGTCGTGAGAACGAGTTCGGGGCGATCCGCTACAAGACGACGCCGCTCTTCGAGCGGGTGTTTGGGCTTGAGTCGCTCGCTGCGTTGCCGCGGCTCGACGACCTCGGTGCTGATGTGACGGAGATCCGCACACGGCTCGAGACGGTCGCCGAGAAGCGCCCGGCCTAACGGTTCTCGGGGGAGGCGACACGTGCGGCTGAATGCCTGGCTTGCCCGGGCGGGCGTCGCGTCGCGTCGTGGCGCCGACGAGCTGATCAAGGCTGGACGCGTCACGGTCGATGGTCAGCCGGGGCTGCTGAATACGTTCGTTGAGGGCAACGCACGCGTTGAACTCGACGGCAAGCCGCTGACGTCCCAGAAGTTGGCCTACGTGTTGCTGAACAAGCCGGCTGGCGTCGTGACAACTGCGCGTGATCCGCAAGGGCGACCGACCGTCGTTGGTCTCGTCAACCACAAGGCGCGGGTCGTGCCGGTGGGGCGTCTCGATGCCGACACCACCGGTGCTTTGCTGCTCACAAACGACGGCCCCCTCGCGCACATGCTCGCTCACCCGAGCTATGAGGTCGACAAGGTCTACATCGCGACCGTGCGCGGCGACCCGTCACCCGAGGCGATCGCACAGCTCGCGGCAGGCGTTGAGCTTGAAGACGGCATGACGGCGCCTGCGAAGGTGAAACGGCTCGCTCCTGGACGTATCGAACTCGTGCTCCACGAGGGTCGCAACCGTCAGGTGAAGCGGATGCTGGAGGCCGTGGGTCACCGCGTGATCGCGTTGCATCGCGTGCGCTACGGCCCGCTCGATCTGCGCGGCTTGCCAATCGGGCAGTGGCGGGAGCTCACCGCTCGCGAAGTCGCGGAGCTGCGGAAGCCAGCACGGCCGCCAAAGCCGCGTTCGCGCTCGGCCCGCCGTACGTAGACGCCGCGGCGGAACTAGGCGGGACGCACGAAGCCCATGCGGTCGTAGATCGCATGGAGTGTGGGGAGGGATGCCTCCCGGGCCTTGTCGGCGCCGATGCCAAGCAGGCGGTTCAGCTCGGCCGGGTCACTGCGGAGCGCGTGGTAGCGGGCTTGAATCGGCTCAAGCAGTTCAACGACCGCATCGGCGACGTCTGACTTGAACTGGCCGTAGCCGCCTGCCTCGTAGCGCACCTCGATCGCGCCAGCCGTCTCACCGGTGCAGACGCTGAGGATGTCGATCAGGTTTGTGACACCTGGTTTGTCGTCGCCACGGCGAACCTCGGAGCCCGAGTCGGTCACGGCGCTCTTCACCTTCTTACGCAGGACATCAGGCGGATCGAGGAGGAGCAGGGTGCCCTGTGGGGTACCGCCGGTCGTCGACATCTTCTTCGTCGGCTCCTGAAGATCCATCACCCGCGCGCCCACCTCGGGGTAGACGCCTTCGGGGACGACGAAGGTCTCGCCAAAGCGTGCGTTGAAGCGTTCCGCGATGTCGCGAGCGAGCTCAAGGTGCTGGCGCTGGTCGTCGCCGATCGGAACCTTGTGCGCGTTGTAGAGCAGGATGTCGCCCGCCATCAGGATCGGGTAGGTGAAGAGGCCAGCCGAGACGAACTCCTGCCGGTCGCCCTTGTCCTTGAACTGCGTCATCCGCCCAAGCTGGCCGTAGCTCGTGACGGCGCCGAGCAGCCACGCGGCCTCGGCGTGCGCCTTCACGTGGCTCTGGACGAAGACCGTCGAGCGGGCGGGATCAAGGCCTGTGGCGAAGAGCAGCGCTGCGAGATCGAGGGTGCGCTCACGGAGATCCGCGGGGTCGTAGTCGACCGTGATCGAGTGGAGGTCGACGACACAGAAGAACGCGTCGCCCTGCTCCTGGGTCGCCGCGTACTGGCGAAAGCCACCGGAGTAGTTGCCGAAGTGCTTCGCACCGGTCGGCTGGATCCCGGAAAAGATGCGCATCGGCCGCCTAGGGTAGCGGGAGCCTCGACTGGCCCGGACAGCGTGCATGCAGGGGTTTCTGGCCGTCTCGCCCGAGCCGGGATGCGTCCGACCCCTACACTGATGGCCGTGGCAACCGTGCGTGATACCTGGTCGCCGTCCTCGTGGCGGTCCCATGAAGCCCTCCAGCAGCCTGACTGGGGCGATGACGGACGGCTTGATGAGGCGTTCGCGCGGCTGAAGACGCTGCCTCCGCTTGTCTTTGCAGGCGAGGCGCGCCAGCTGCAGGCATCGCTCGCGAAGGTCGCGGAGGGCAAGGCGTTCCTGCTCCAGGCGGGCGATTGCGCCGAGTCGTTCCACGACTTTTCCGCCGTTGCGATCCGCGAGCGGCTGAAGATTCTCCTGCAAATGGCAGCGGTTCTGACCTACGGCGCGGCGTTGCCGGTGCTCAAGGTTGGCCGGATTGCCGGGCAGTTCACCAAGCCGCGGTCATCCCCGTGGGAAGACGCTCCCGACGGGACGCAACTGCCGTCGTTCCGTGGCCACATGGTGCATGACGATCCGCCGACGCTCGAAGCGCGCATTCCCGACCCCGACCGGATGGTTCAGGGCTACCACCAGTCGACCGCGACGCTCAACCTTGTGCGGGCCTTCACGAAAGGTGGCTTCGCCGACCTGAATCAGGTGCATGCCTGGAACCAGGCGTTTGTCGCGAGCTCGTCACAGGGCCGTCGCTACGAGGTGTTGGCCTCCGAGATCGAGCGCGCACTCGCGTTCATGGCTGCATGCGGGGTGGATGTCGCCTCGACGCCGCAGCTGCATCAGGTCGACGTCTACACAAGCCACGAGGGTCTGCTGCTCCCGTACGAGGAGGGGCTCACCCGCCGCGACTCACTCACCGGTGACTGGTACGACTGCTCAGCCCACATGCTCTGGATTGGCGAGCGGACGCGTGAGCTCGACGGCGCGCACGTCGAGTTCTTTTCGGGCGTCCACAACCCGATCGGCGTGAAGCTCGGGCCCACCGCGACACCCGACGAGGCAATCGAGTTGGCAGAGCGCTTGAACCCGGAGCGGATCCCGGGCCGCCTCACCTTCGTTGCCCGCATGGGTGCTGGCCGAGTGCAGGGCACGCTGCCCGCGCTCCTTCGGGGTATCGCCGACGCCGGCCACCCCGTTGTCTGGGCGTGCGACCCGATGCACGGCAATGGCTTCAAGACCGCCAGCGGCCGCAAGACCCGTGACTTCGACCAGATCATGCTTGAGATCGAGGAGTTCTTCGCCGCCTGTCGCAGTGAAGGCGCGTGGCCTGGTGGCGTCCACCTTGAGTACACGGGCGATGACGTCACGGAGTGTCTTGGTGGCTCGGAGCACATCTCTGAAGAGCAGCTCGATACGCGGTACGAAACGCTCTGCGACCCGCGCCTCAACGGCCGTCAGTCGCTCGACCTCGCCTTCCGGCTCGCCGAGCTGATGCGGCGGGACACGCTCGCGTAGCGATGCCCGTCACACGACTCAGTGTCGTCGGCACCGGGCTGATCGGTGCCTCGCTCGGCCTCGCCGCGGCTCGGCTTGGTATCGAGGTCGTTGGCTGGGATCCCGACGCGGCGGCGCTTGCGGTTGCGAAGGAGCGAGGCGCAATTGCGGCTGCGGCTGGTTCGATCGTGGAGGCAGTGGCGGGCGCGGACCTCGTCGTTGTTGCGACGCCCATCCAGTCGCTTCCTGCCCGCGTCGCCGAGGTGCTCGCTGCGGCTGACGCGTCGACCACTGTCACGGACGTGGGCTCGACGAAGGCCAGCGTTGTTGCCGCGGCAGCGAGCTCGCCCCGATTCGTGGGTGGGCATCCGATCGCTGGCTCAGAGGCTCGTGGCCCCGAGAACGCAAATGCCGACATCTTCGAAGGCGCCACCTGGTTTTTGACCCCGACCGGGGAGACGGATCCTGAGGCACACAGGCTGCTTCACGGCTTCGTCTCTGACCTCGGTGCGACCCCGATCGCGATCGACGCTGAATCACACGATCGGCTCGTTGCACTGACGAGCCACGTGCCACATGTTCTCGCGAACGTCGTCGCCAATCAAACGGGAGCCGGAAAGATCGCTGGCCACGAACCGCTTGCGAACGCGGGCGGTTCGCTGCGCGACATGACGCGCATCGCCGGTGCCAACCCGCGGATCTGGATCGACATCTTCCTCGACAACGCCGACGCCGTGACGGATGCGCTCGCCGAGCACCGCCGCCGCATCGAGGAGGTCGAAGGGGCGCTTCGCCGCCGTGACGCCGAGTTCCTTGCGAGCTGGATCGGAGAGGCTGCCGACAACCGGCGCCGCATGCTCGACCGTGCCTACAACGACGCCGGAGCACTGCATCGGGTGCGGGTGCATGTCTCCGACGAGCCCGGTGTCTTCGCCGGGATCACGCAGGCGCTTGGCGCCGAGCGGATCAACATCGAGGACTTCGAGCTTCAGCACATCTCGCCCGAGCGTGGTGGAACGCTGTCGATCCTCATCGAAGGTGAGGCCGAGGCGCGCCGTGCTGCGACGATGCTTGAGGCGCAGGGCTATGGCGTGTCGGTCTCCGCGGTACTTGACGAGGGATAGAGGTGGACGTGAACGAACCAGTGACACGCGTTATTGCGCCCGTTGCACATGTGGAAGGGCACATCGCTGTTCCCGGCGACAAATCTGTGTCGCATCGTGCGTTGCTGATCGGCGCGCTCGCCGACGGCGAGACGCGCGTCACAGGCTTCGGTCGCTCGGGCGACACGGAGTCGACGATGGGAGCAGTACGCGCGCTCGGCGCGACTGTCGACGAGCTCGATGTCGACACGCTCATCGTCCACGGTGTTGGCGTGCGTGGCTTCCGCGCCCCCAGCGGGCCGATCGACTGCGGCAACGCAGGCACGCTTGCCCGCCTCGTCACGGGGCTGCTTGCTTTCCAGGACGGCACGTTTGAGCTGACCGGTGACGAATCGCTCTCACGACGCCCGATGGAGCGCGTCGCTGGCCCGTTGCGCGAAATGGGGGCGCAGATCGAGACGACCGATGGCCACCTGCCGATGCGCATCACCGGCGGTTCGCTTGGCGGGCTCCACTACGAGATGCCTGTTGCGAGCGCCCAGGTGAAGTCGGCGATCCTGCTTGCCGGCCTCGGTTCTACTGAGCCGGTGACGGTGGTCGAGCCTACCCCGACGCGCGATCACACCGAGCTGATGCTCGGCGCTGCAGGTGCCAGGGTTCGTGTTCGAGGCCTCTCGGTAACGGTCGAGGCGCCCGAGCGGCTGCGGCTTCCCGAGGTGCACGTTCCCGGCGACATCTCGTCGGCAGCGCCTTACCTCGTCGCCGCTGCGCTGCTTCCTGGCTCGAAGCTGATGGTTCACGACATCGGCTTGAACCCGCGCCGCACCGGCCTACTCGACGTGCTCGAGCGGATGGGTGTGCGGGTCGGCATCCACAATCGCCGCAAGATCGCAGGCGAGCTGATCGGCGACGTCGAGATCGAAGCGCAGCCTCTCGTCGCCACGACGATTGAGCCGCATGAGGTTCCGTTGCTCGTTGACGAGCTCCCGATCTTTGGGCTGCTCGCGGCATGTGCTCGCGGGAAGAGCGTCGTCAAGGGGGCGGAGGAGCTCCGCCACAAGGAGAGCAACCGCATCGAAACCGCCGTCGCTGCGCTCCAGGCAATTGGTGTGCGCGCGCGAGAGACGGAGGACGGCTTCACGGTTACCGGCGTTCCGACGCGTCCGCGCGGTGGCCGCATCCATGCCCGCGGTGACCACCGCATCGCGATGCTCGGCGCCGTCGCGGGGATCGTCTCCAAGGAAGGCGTCCGCGTCGAGGACGCCGAGTGTGTCTCGATCTCGTTCCCCGGCTTCTACAGCCTGCTCGAGTCTGTGAGCGTCCAGTGATCGTTGCGATTGATGGCCCGGCGGGAGCTGGGAAGAGCACGGTCGCCCGAGCACTCGCTGGCCGGCTTGGCTTCCGCTACCTCGACACCGGCGCGATGTATCGCGCGCTCACCTGGCTCGCGCTTGAGCGCGGCGTGTCGCTCGACGACGGCGCGGCGCTCGGCGGCCTTGCCGAAGAGAGCGGTGTCGACTTCGCCGACGGCGGACGCGTCCTGATCGCCGGTCACGACGTGACGAGCGAGATCCGTGATGCGCGCGTCGACAAGGTTGTCTCGACCGTGGCCGCTCACCCGGAGGTGCGCACCGTGATGCGTGATCGCCAGCAGCAGCTCGCTGCGCTTGGCAATGGCGTAATCGAAGGCCGCGATATCGGCACGGTGGTGGCGCCGAGCGCCGAGGTCAAGATCTACCTCGTTGCCGACGAGTCGGTTCGTGCGAGCCGCCGGCAGGCCGAGCGGCCTGGAATCGGTGCTGACGCGCTCGCGACCGACCTGAAGCTGCGCGACGAGGCCGACTCTGCCCGCATGCAGGCTGCGCCTGACGCAATCGAGATCGACACGACGTCGCTGACAATCGACGATGTGCTTGACCGGATCGAAGCGCTCGTCCACGCCCGTGCAGGAATCGCATGAGCGAGCGGCCGAACGCTTGGGGCGATCGCGGCTGGGGGTTCTCGCGGCACTGGATCTCACCGCTCACCCTCTTCCTCACGCGCGGCCGCGCATACGGGCTTGACCGTATCCCGAAGGAAGGCGGCTGCGTCCTCGCGATCAACCACCTGAACTTCGCCGACATCCCGCTTGTAGGCGCGCTCTCACCACGGAACCTGAACTACGTTGCGAAGGTCGAGCTCACAGGTGTCCCTGGTTTCGGGAAGTACCTGCTGTGGCACGGGATCATCGCTGTGCGCCGTGGCGAGTCAGACCGCGACGCTGTGCGTCGCATGCGCGAAGCGGCGCGTGCGGGGCGTGCCGTTGCGATCTTCATCGAAGGAACGCGCCAGAAGCACGGCCGCCCGGGAACGGCGCAGCCCGGGGCCGCGATGGTTGCGATCCAGGAGAACGTCCCGATCGTTCCGGTTGCCGTGTACGGCACCCAGTTCTTCAAGTTCGGCAACTTCAAACCGTGCTCGTACGCCGTCGGTGAGCCCTTCATGCTTGAGGGCTACGCCCCGGGCGGAAAGGGTTACAAGGAAGCGAGCAAGGAGATCGAACGAAGGGTCAACATCCTCTTTGACTGGCTTGCTGAGGTTCACGCCCAAGGCCGCCCGAAAGGTCTGGTGCCGCCGCTATGAGCGACGAACCCGCTGCTCTCACTCCCGAACCGCCCGACATGCTGCTCGGTACGGTCGCAATCGTTGGCTTCCCGAACGTCGGCAAGTCAACCCTCGTCAACCGTCTGACAGCCTCCCGTGCTGCGGTGGTGCACGACACCGAAGGAACGACGCGCGACCGCAAGGAGCTGATCTGCGAGTGGGCGGGCAAACGCTTCCTGCTCATCGACACCGGTGGTGTTGACCTGACGGGTGAGGATCAGCTCACTCGCTCGATCGCCGATCAGGCGAAGTCGGCGATCGGCGATGCCGACCTCGTCCTCTTCCTCGTCGATGCCCGGGCGGGAATCACCCCGGGCGACGAGGATCTTGCCGCGATCCTCCGTGCCGCCAAGAAGCACACGATCGTGATCGCGAACAAGATCGACGATCCGTCACAGGAGCACTTGATGGCGACGTTCCACCGCTTCGGTCTTGGCGACCCATTCCCCCTATCGGGTCTGCACGGCCACGGCAGCGGCGATCTGCTCGACCTCGTCGTCGAGACGCTCGAGGATGAGGCGCAGGGGCGGCCGGCGCCCGACGACGGCGCAATCCGCGTGGCGATCCTTGGCCGCCCGAACGTCGGCAAGTCATCCCTCTTCAACGCGCTGATTGGCGAAGAGCGGACGATCGTCTCCGACGTTCCGGGCACAACGCGCGACTCGATCGACACGATCATCGAACGCGACGGCCGCACGTTCATCCTTGTCGACACGGCAGGGTTGCGGCGCAAGCGCAAGCAGCGTCAGGGCATTGACTACTACTCGGAACTTCGCGCCCTCGATGCGGCTGACCGTGCCGACATCGCATTGATCCTGATCGACTCCGAGCAAGGCATTACCGAAGGCGACCTTCAGGCTGCCGACATCGCGCGGAAGGCGCAGTGCTCGACGCTCGTCGTGTTGTCGAAGTGGGACAAGTCGACGATCACGATTGAGGAGATTCGCCCACAGCTTCTGCGTCGCCTGCGGCAACGCCCACCGTTCATCACCACCTCCGCGGTCACCGGGCGTGGTGTCAACCGACTTCTCGGCAAGGTCGGCGAGCTGTTCGACAAGCACGCCGGCCGGATTCCGACGCCGGAGCTCAACCGTTTCCTTGGCGAGCTGAAGGAGAAGCGTCAGGCCCCAAGCAAGGGTCGGCGCAAGCTCAACCTGCTGTACGGGGCGCAGGTCACGACGCGGCCGCCACGCTTCCGCTTCACGGTGAACGACACCGGCCTCGTGACGCGCGACTACGGCTACTGGGTTGAGAACGAGCTGCGCGAGCGGTACGAGCTCGAAGGTGTTCCGGTGGCGATCGACTTCCGCAAGCGGCCGGGCTCATGACCGAGTGCGCAACGAGCGTTGTGGGGTGGTTTCCGTGGCGCGAACCTGCGAAGGTGGCCGTGTGAGAAACGTTGTCGTGATCGGCGGAGGCTCCTGGGGTACGGCGTTCGCTCGCCTGCTCGCCGACCGCGACTGCTCCGTGACGCTCGCGACACGCTCTGCGGACGACGCTGCGGCGATCCGTGAGACCGGCCACAACCCGCGGTATTCACCCCAGGTCGACCTCAACGGGGTCGAGGCGACGACGATCGCCGAGGCCCCACTCGAGAGCGCCGACCTGATCGTCGTCGCGGTGCCGAGCCACGCTTTCGGCGAGATCGTCTCGGCGCTGCCAGGCTGCGCGCCAGTCCTCTCGCTGACCAAGGGACTCGACCCGCGCACCGGTGAGCGGCTTTCGACACTCGTGCACGGGCGGCCCGTCGCGGTGCTCTCCGGCCCGAACATGGTTGAGGAGATCGCCGCTGGCCTGCCCGGCGTTGCCGTGATCGCGTCGACCGACGAAGCGCTCGCGCTGCAGCTCCAGGAGCTGATCAACTCCGTGGTGTTCCGCGTCTACGTCAACTCCGACGTGCTTGGTGTCGAGCTGTGCGGTGCTGCAAAGAACGTGATCGCGCTCGCAGCAGGCGGCGTTGACGGTCTGCGTCTCGGCGACAGCGCGAAGGCCGCGATCATCACGCGCGGGCTGTACGAGATGTCGCGCCTCGGCGCCGCGGTTGGAGCGGATCCCGAGACGTTTGCTGGTCTCGCCGGGATGGGAGACCTCGTCGTGACGTGCTGGCATGCGTCCGGGCGAAATCGTCGCGCGGGCGAGCTGATCGCCCGTGGTCGCACGCCCGAGCAGGCCCGTGCCGAGATCGGCCAGGTGGTTGAGGGTCTCACGACGGCACCGGTGCTGCGAGAGCTCTCGCGTCGCGTCGGGGTCGAACTGCCGATTACCGAGGGTGTCTGCGCCGTCCTCGACGGCCGTCCCTTGAGCGAGCTTGCAGGCGGGTTGATGGGGCGCCGGCCCACCGATGAGCGCTCGTCAGGCAGTCGCGTCCCCGCCGCCCGGTAGGGTTCGGGCCATGACAGCGCGCACGTTCTCCTTCACGTCGGAGTCGGTAACCGAGGGCCACCCCGACAAGATCGCCGACCAGATCTCCGATTCCGTCCTCGACGCGATCCTCACCGACGACCCTTCCGGGCGCGTCGCATGCGAAACCCTCGTGACGACCGGCCTCGTTGTCGTTGCCGGCGAGATCACGACCTCCACGTACGTCGACATCCCCAAACTCGTACGCGACCGGATTAAGGAGATCGGGTACACCCGCGCCAAGTATGGGTTCGATGCGGAGACGTGCGGTGTGATGGTTGCGCTCGACGGCCAGTCGCCGGACATCGCGCAGGGTGTCGATACCGCCTTTGAAGTGCAGCACGATCCGAACGATGGCGACCCGCTCGACCGCGTGGGCGCTGGCGACCAGGGGCTGATGTTCGGGTACGCCTCGAACGAGACACCTGAGCTGATGCCGCTGCCGATCATGCTCGCCCATCAGCTTGCGAAGCGCCTCTCCGAGGTACGTAAGTCGGACATGCTCCCGTACCTGCGTCCCGACGGTAAGACGCAGGTCACGGTGCGCTACGAGGTCGATGCGAACGGCCGCCAGCGGCCGGTTGAGATTGAGCGCGTCCTGATCTCGACCCAGCACCGCGAGGGAATGGATCCCGAGACGGGCATCAAGCCTGACCTGATCGACCACGTGATCGAGCCGATCCTGCCGAAGGAGCTGTACGACCCGGCCAAGCTTCATCAGAAGGGCTTCGTCTACGTCAACCCGACCGGCAAGTTCGTGATCGGCGGCCCGATGGGTGACGCCGGCCTGACAGGCCGCAAGATCATCGTCGATACCTACGGTGGTGCTGCGCCGCACGGCGGTGGCGCGTTCTCCGGCAAAGATCCGACGAAGGTCGACCGCTCAGCTGCCTACGCGGCGCGGTACGTGGCAAAGAACGTGGTTGCTGCCGGCCTCGCCGACCGCTGCCAGATCCAGGTCGCGTACGCGATCGGGGTTGCGCGTCCGTTCTCGATTCTCGTCGAGTGCTTCGGCACCGAGAAGATCTCGGTCACGAAGATCGAGGAGCTCGTCCGCGAGCACTTCGACCTCCGCCCGGCCGCGATCCTGCGAGATCTCGACCTGCGCCGCCCGATCTACGCGAAGACCGCAGCCTACGGCCACTTCGGTCGCGAAGATCACGACTTCACGTGGGAGCGCACCGACAAGGCGGCCGCGCTCGCTGCGGCGGCAGGGCTTGCTGCTCCTGCTGGCGTATCCGGCTAGGCGCTTGACGAACCTGATTGCTGGCGCAGCGGCGACCTACGGGGTCGCAATGGCCCTTGCGCCGATCTTGCAGATCCGGGCGATCCTGCGTCACCGAACGTCGAAATCGGTGTCGGTGGGCTACATGCAAGTGCTGCTCGTCGGCTTCATGCTGTGGCTCGCCTACGGGATCGCATCGCACAATCCGGTGATCATCATCCCGAACATCGTCGCCACGATCGTGGCGGCCGCGACGATCGTCGTCGCCTACCGCTTCAAGCCGCCCGACGTCAGCTAGGCGGCTCGGCGCACAAAGAGGCCGCCTGCCGCGCGCAGCGCGAGCGTCTTCTCGCCAGCCGGAGTCGCAACGAGAAACTGCGCTCCGTTCGGCTCGCCGCGAATGAGCTCAACCTCGGTGCCGGGCACGAGGCCCTCGTCGTAGAACCATTCGAGGAGGTCGCCGTCATGCTCGGCAAGGCGAACGATCGTGCCTTTGCCACCGCGACCGAGATCCGAGAGCGGTTCCAGTTCGAGGTTCTCTGCCTGCTCGCGCTCGGGGTGAATCGGCCACCCGTGTGGGCAGCGGTCGGGATGCCCGAGCCGTTCCTCGATTCGGTCGATCATCTCGTCGGAGAACGTGTCGCCGAGTTCGTCGGCATGGACGTGCGACTCGGCGGGCGTGTACCCCATGAAGTCGGTGAGGAGTCGCTCAATGATCCGATGGCGTCGCACGACCTTTTCGGCTCGCGTGCGACCGTCGGGGGTGAGGATCGCCTCCTTGTGCTCGCCGCGCTCGACAAGTCCCTCTGCCTCGAGTCGTTTCAACATCTCGCCTGCGGAGGCGCGCGAGACGTTCAGCATCTCTGCGACGCGCGCGGCGAGCGTCGGCACCGACGTGTCTGGCAGCCGGTACTCGCCGATCGGGAACGCGAGGAAGTAGATCGTCTCGAGGTAGTCGTCGACCGAGTGCCCTTGGGCCATAGACGCTGATCGTAACGGCGCGGTGTCTGTCCGCGGCTCGCGCCTACCGTATGGCGATGCATGCGTTCTTCCACGCGGTCAGCGTGTTTGGCCAGGAGTTGGCGGACGTCGGCTGGACGTTCCTCGGACTTGCCCTGCTGCTGCACGTCGTGAAGCTCATGCTTCGAGCCGTGGCGTGGCGGTCGATCCTCGTTGCCGCCTATCCGACTCACACGATTCGTCTACGCACGACGCTCGGGGCGTACGTGGCAGGCGTCGGGGTGAACTCGATCGCGCCGGCGCGTAGTGGCGATCTCGTGAAGCTCTACCTCGTTCGTGCGCGCATCCCGGGTGCGAAGATCGCAACGCTGGCTCCGACGCTCATCGCCGAGACGGCGTTCGACGCCGTCGTTGCGGGCGGGCTGATGATCTGGGCGCTCGTGATCGGGGTGCTCCCGGCACGCCAGGTGTACGAGAACCTGCCCGCCGTTGAGTGGCGCTTCTTCTTCCGTCATGTGGAGGCGACAGGGATCGTCATCGGCGTTGCGCTGGTCGCGGCGGTCGTCGGGGTGTTCTGGGCGAAGGGACACATCGAGCGCTTCTTCGATCGCATCCGTCAGGGCTTCGCGGTGTTCGCGCAGCCGCGGCGACTGCTGCTCGGTGTCGTTGTGCCGCAGGCGATCTCCTGGGTGCTGCGCATCGCCACGCTCTACTGCTTCCTGCGCGCGTTTCACATCCAGGCCTCGATCCACTACGCGCTGCTCGCGCAGGTCGTCGACTCGCTCGCAACGCTCTTCCCGGCCACACCCGGTGGTGCAGGAACGAAGCAAGGCCTGATCGTCTATGTCTTCCGGGGAAAGGCGGTCTCGACCGCTGCACTCCTTGCGTTCTCGGTCGGCATGAACATTGCGATCGTCATCTGCAACGTTGTGCTGGGTCTCGTTGCGTTGGGGCTGATGGCGCGCACTCTCTCCTGGCGTGCGCTCTTCCCCGAGCAGCCCGCCGACGAGGAGCCTGCGAGCGCCTGATGCGGCTGCGACAGGCGCCGTCTCTACTGTGAGCCGGTGCCCTACGCAGCCGTGTATCCACTTGTCGCCGCTCGCAACCTCGCGAAGGAGTTCACCTACGAGGTTGAGGAGGGTGTGGGGAAGGGCGCGATCGTTGCTGCGCCGTTTGGGCGACAGACGATCCGCGGGATCGTGACGTCGGTCTCAACCGACCCACCCGAGGGATTCACCGCGTCGCCGATTACGGCGGTGACGGGCGAGGTGCCGCCCGCGCTTGTCGATCTCGCGTTGTGGGTTGCCGAGTACTACGGGTCGACGCCCGCGCGTGCACTCGCCCTAGTTGCGCCCGAGATGCCGAAGCGGCGCAAGGAGCAGCCGCCACCCGGTGAGATGCACGAGCTGGGCGGCCAGCGCGTCGATCCGCACGATCTGTT
>OMIZ01000075.1 GCA_900299235.1 Actinomycetota bacterium | reverse complement strand
GACGGGTGACGGGTGACGGGTGACGGGTGACGGGTGACGGGTGACGGGCGACATCGGCGCCCTCGCACGCCGCGGCCTAGGCAACGTTCAGTCACACGAGAAACATCATGGCGTGGGGTGACAGTTGTCAATCTCGGGAGTACGATGCGCCTACGAAGCGACGTCGTCGCTGCGTGATGTTCCGACCGGGGGCCGTCGAAAGGAGCATCAAAGGTGGGCCATTGGTTGCTCGACGTTGAAGTGAGGATCCACCGGAACCTCGATGTGGATCAGCTCGCAACGCTCTCGGCCGCGATCGACCAGCGGCTCGGCACCACCGGCGCCGCAGCGACCTATAACGAGCTCACGCACGACCTGCTGATCAGTTTCTGGCTTGCCGCCGATGGTGCTGCCGACGCAATGGCAAGCGGCAAGGCTGTGATCGAAGACGCCGCCGACACGATCCAGCTTCGTCTGCACGAGTGGCTCAGCGCGGGGCCGAGCCGCTCACATCAGACGCGATCCACTAGTCGTTTCAGCGGCCGCAGCCGCTATGCGAGCAGGTGGGCGATCTCGATCAGGTTGCCGAACGGGTCGCGGCACGTGAAGCGAAGTCGACCGACGAGTTGGGTGCCGTCGCGGGTCGCAACGCCGTGCGACTCAAGGCGCTGACGGATCGCCGCGAACTCGTCGGGGGTGTCGGTCGCGAGGCAGTAGTGCGGCTTGTCTGCCGGCGTCTCGTCGGTGAGCATCAGGTGCAGCTCCTTATCTCCCCCAACCCGAAACCAGACGAAACGTGCCGGATCAAGCGCCGGCAGGACGTCCCTCTCCTCAAGCCCGAGCACCCCGCCGTAGAACGCCCGGGCGGCATCTGAGCCGTCGTGCGGAATCGGAATCGTGACGTGCTGGAGTCTCACTCGCCGTCGACGTCGCCAGCTTCAGCGTCGTCAGCGCGCGGCGCGAAGTGCACGGTCAGCTTGTCGATCCGCTGACCCTCGATCGACTCGACGGTAAACGTCAGGTGCTCGTGTTCGATCACGTTGCCCGGCTCTGGCGCTCGGCCGAGCTCGCCGAAGACGAAGCCGCCGACCGTGTTGTAGTTCTCATCGGGCAGCGCGACCATGAACTCTTCGTTGAAGTCGTCGATCGTGAACGTGCCGTCGATGCGAATCGTCTCGTCGTCGATGCGTTCGACCGTCTCGTCGGGAAGGTCGAACTCGTCCTCGATGTCGCCGATAATCTGCTCGATCAGGTCCTCGAGGGTGACGATGCCTTCGGTCGCTCCGTACTCGTTCACGACGATCGCGAGGTGCTGACTCGTCCGCCGGAACTCGGTGAGGAGCGCCGCCAGATCCTTCGTCTCGGGCAGAACCGTTGCCGGTCGCAAGAGCTCCTCAAGCTTGAAGGTCGCACCTTCGTGCAAGGCTTCGACGAGGTCACGCACGTGCAACACGCCAACGATCTCGTCGAGCGAGCCGCGATAGACGGGGTACCGGGTGTAGGGCGACTCGAGGATCGCTGCGAGCGCCTCCTCGGGCGGCATGTTCACGTCGATGCCGACCACATCGGGCCGCGGCACCATGACGTCGCTCGCCTCCTTGTCGGCGAACTCGAACACGTTCGAGAGCATCTCCTCCTCACCGTGCTCGATCTCACCCTGCTCGGCCGACGAGACAAGCAGCATGCGCAGCTCAGCCTCGGAGTGCGCCTCGCTCTCACCGATATCGGCTTCAAGTCCGATCAGGCGCAGAACGAACTCGGTCGAGCGGCGAAGCACCCAGATCAGCGGGCCGAACACCACGAAAAAGATCTGGACGGGGCGCGACACCGCCAGTGCTGTGCGCTCGGGGTGCGTGAGCGCAATGCCCTTCGGCACGAGCTCACCGATCACGACGTGCAAGAACGTGATCACGAGCAACGACAGAACGACCGCGAGAATCGTCGCCAGCACGGGTTCGAACGCGTGTGCAAGCACCGGCTCGCCCACAGCGCCGATGGCGAGCGAGGTGATCGTGACGCCAAGCTGCATCGCCGAGATGAACTGCGGCGGATCGGCGGTGATCCTCTGCACTGCGCGGGCGCGCTTGTTGCCGCTCTGCTCAAGCTCAGCGATGCGCGTCTTGCGCGACGTCACAAGGCCGTACTCCGACGCCACGAAGAAGCCGTTCAGGAGGATGAGGCCAACAAGGGCCAGAAGTTCGTAGAGGAGCGTCATGCGCGGATGGAGCCCTTAGGCACGCGAAGTCCAGCAGAACGTCGTGGCAAGGGAACGTCGTCCAAAAGGAATCGAAAAGATCGTATCCGAGACTTCGGTCAGCCAACCTCGACAGATACGAACGTATGTTCTATTATGCCTGTATGCGGGTGCACTACCGCGAGGAGCCATGTTCGGCAGCGCTCAACCGGGTCAAGGGAATGGGCTTTGGCTGGTCACTGAACCCCTACATGGGCTGCACGCACCGGTGCACGTTCTGTTACGTCCGGGCGTTCGAGCTTCGTGCCGAGCGACCATTCGACGACCACTACGGATCGTCGATCCGCGTAAAGACAAACATCGCCGCTGTTCTGCGTGCTGAACTCGCCCGACCATCCTGGCGACGCGAGGGTGTTGCGATCGGCGCAGCCACCGATCCTTACCAGCCAGCCGAAGGGCGCTATCGCCTCATGCGAAACTGTCTTGAAGCGCTCGGGTCGGCCTCCACCCCGTTCACGATCATCACACGCGGGCCGTTGATCGTGCGCGACACCGACGTGCTGCTCGACGCAGCGCGTCGGGCTCACGTGAGCGTGGCGTTCTCGGTGCCGACACTCGA
This sequence comes from Actinomycetota bacterium, assembly GCA_900299235.1. Lineage (GTDB taxonomy): Bacteria > Actinomycetota > Thermoleophilia > Gaiellales > Gaiellaceae > PALSA-600. The sequence continues at coordinate 12,958 of OMIZ01000075.1, read as the reverse complement.
CCGTAACGTCTGGGCGACAACCGAACCCGGAACGGCCCCGCCGCACCAGCGCCTCCGAGCGCTCAGCAGGCTTGTCGATGCCGGTATCCGCACGACCGTCGCGATGGCGCCACTGCTCCCCGGCCTCAGCGATCGACCCGAGCTGATCGCAGACGTCGTGAAGGCGGCACGCGAGGCCGGCGCGTGCGGCATCTGGGCCGCCCCACTCAACCTCCGCCCCGGAACACGCGAACACTTCCTCGACTGTCTCTCACGCGACTGGCCCGAGCTCGTTCCCGAGTACGAGCGGCTCTTTGCAAACCGCTCGTACCTCCCCAAGGCAGCATCGGCGGCGCCGCGTGCCGCCGTCTACCAACTCGCGCGCACCCATGGCATACGCGATCGGCGACGTAATCCACCGCGCCCGCCGCGCGAGCCCGTGCAGCTCTCATTGCTCCAAGCAGACAGTCGCTGAGCAAACGGCAGATTGCATGCAATCGAGACGGCAGACGAGCTTGAGCGCGCATCTAATCCGACGAACATCTTGGCTCTCGAAGAGATCACCACGCTCATCGTCGACGACCACGAGGTTGTCCGCGAGGGCCTTCGGCTCTCCCTTTCCCGCGCAGCGCACATCCGGGTAGTCGGAGAGGCCGCAGACGGCGCAACCGCCGTCGAAATGGCCGCGCGCCGTCGGCCCAACGTTGTCGTGATGGACGTGCGCATGCCAGGCATGGATGGGTTCGAGGCGACCAAGCTCCTCGCCGAACAAGCACCCGAAACCCGCGTGCTGCTCTTCACGGCCTACTCCGACCGGTCGCTCCTCGGCAAGGGCTTCGATTCAGGCGCGAAGGGATACGTGCTCAAAGAGGCGCCACACGAAACGCTCGTGCGTGCCATCGAGAAGACCGCAAGTGGCGAAGGCTACGTCGACCCTGCACTCATGCCGGCGTTTCTCGCAGGGCGCGACCCGGGAGAGATCCTCACCGGTCGCGAGCGTGAGATCCTGCAGCTCCTCGCCGACGGCATGTCGAATGCCGACGTGTCGGAGAAGCTCTTCATCTCGCAGGAGACAGTCAAGAGCCACGTCCGCCACATCCTTACCAAGCTCGAAGCCGACACACGCACGCACGCAGTCGCGATCGCGCTACGCGAGGCGATCATCGAATAGATGGAAGCAAGCGGCCCGTATCTCGTTCTCGTCTGGTCACCAGGCGGCTACACGCTCGAAGCTCGAAGCGGCGCCCTGCCCCGCGTCGGCGATCACCTCAAGGCCGAGGCCCACGAGCACGACCTGATCGTCACGAAGATCGGCGCGTCCCCCCTACCGGGCGATTGGCGCCGCTGCGTCTTCACAGTCGGACAGCCCGGTCTCACGGCCTAGCCGTCACGCCGTAGCGCACGCCGACTCGGCTGCAACCCGCCCGAGCACAAGCGCCTGAGCGAGGCCACTCGCGTACCCACCAGTCGCGATGCCACCTGCGTCAACTCCCGCGGCGAAGAGACCGGGAATCGCCTCGCCAACGTCGTCGAGAACGCGCGCGTGGGCGTCGATCCGCAACCCACCCACCGTGTGGGTGATCGCCGCGACGACCTCAACCGCGACCACGGCGCCAGCCGGTGGTGCGAACGGAAGCTCGCGGGGATCGTGTCTTGACACCACCGGCATCGCCGCGACGAGTTCGGCCACCGTCCGCTCACGCACACGCCCGGCCAATCCAGCCTCGTCGAGCACAAGGAAGGCCCTCGCCCCCGGACGGTGGGCGATCGCCTGGGCGAGGTTCGCCTCCGACCACCACACCTCGTCTGCCGTCATGAACTCAACACCGTCGGCGTCGAAGATCCGCGCGAAGCGACCAAACAGTGCCGAGGCCGAAACGAACTCCGCCTCACCCCACGTGCCGTTTGGCATCGCGCGGCCGTAGAACTCATCGAGGCCAGCACTCGTCGCGGCCCCACGATTCACACCAAGTCGTAGCCCGTCGCCCGCGCTCCAGGGATTTGCCCGCAGCCGAAGAGCCGCTGCGGGACGTATGTGCTCAGCAATCAGCTCAGGGGAAGCAGCGAAGCCGCCCGTCGCGAGGATGAGCGGCTCGCCCGGCTCGGCCACCTGACACCCGTCGACGTTCAACTCAGCCCCACCGGCCGCCCCAAGCAAGGCGAGCGTCAGGCCGCGTGGCTCAAAGCGCAGTCCAGTCGTCAACGGATTGCCTGTCTCCTCCCACACGACCGGCGCACCAAGCTCGCGGAGCCACGCGAGCGACTCGTCAAGCCGCTCCCACACAAGCCGCTGCAGCGACTCATCGCCGCCCGGGCATTCACGTCGAAAATCCTCAAACCGGCGATGGCGCCAGATCACGCCCGACGAGAGCAGCATCGAGCCACCCGCCCGGCTCCCCTTCTCAAGCAGGCGCGGTGATGCACCAAGCTCGCGTGCACGGGCGGCCGCCACGAGGCCAGCGAGCCCGGCACCGGCAACGATCACGTCAGCGAGAAGGTCGGCTTGTGCTCGACGTACTCGATGCGCACGCCGCCCGGCCCCGTCAAGAACGCAGCGATCGTATTGGCAGCATCGACCATCGACTCGACTTCGATACCGAGCGTTTGCGCGATGTCGGCCTGACCCTGCGCCGAATCGACAAGCACCGCAAGGTGATTGAGCAGCGGGCGCTCCGGGATCGCGGCGTCGCCCGCGACGAACTCGACAAATGCCCCGGCAACCTCAACACGCGCGTCGCCAACACGCTCGAAGCCGTACCGCTCATACGCCGAAGCGGTCGCCGCCGGATCTGACGCGAGCAGCACAACACCCGCCAGGTCAATCACATCGCCAGGCGTGCCAGCGACGAGGCGAATACGGATCCCCTCCCCCGCATCGACGAGCTCGCCACCAACGCGGTCGACCGTCGCCTGAAACTCCGGCACCGAAAGCACAACCTCGGCGAGCGGCCCCGGCTCACGTGGCCCCGGCGCATCAAACAGCGTCAACTTGCCACGCCGGGCGCCACCACCAAGCAGCGTGAAATTCGCCTCATCAGCGATCACACGCAGGCCAAGCTGCTCGACAAGGAACGCAACGACCACGCCGCGACCCGCGACCCAAAAGGCCACGTGGTCGAGGGTGCGCGGGCGAAGAGCGCTCACACGCCGAATCGGCCCAGAATCACGAAGCCCGCCGTCACCCGGCGCAGCTCAGTTCTGGACGTTGTGCTCGGTCGCGTAGTCGTTGGTGAGCTTGTTCACGAGATCGAACCCCGTGTTGAACGCGGCGTTGATCTTCACGAACGGCTCCCACTTTTCCGGGAGAGCGTCCTCGGGGAAGATCGCCTCAACCGGGCACTCAGGCTCACACGCGCCACAGTCGATGCACTCTTCAGGGTCGATAACGAGCATGCGCTCGGCGACATGGATGCAGTCGACAGGACAAACGTCGATGCACGACTGATCCTTGATGTCGATGCACGGCTCAGCGATTACGTAGGTCATAACTTCACTCTACCGACGGGAGCAGACCGCCAATCACCTCATCCGTCCGTTCAAACAGGGCGGATTTGACAACCACCCGATCGAACCCCGCCGCATGCGCCCTGCGGAGGCCCGTCGTATCGACGTGGTTTGTGAAGCCGACGATCGGCACATCAGGGAAGGTGTCGGCAACATCCTCTGGATCAACTCGAGCGACATCAGCAATCACGAGGTCGGGTGGTTCGATTCCTTCCGCCGTCTCAAACCGATGCTGCGGCAGGAGACCCTCGAGCTTCGTGCGGAGGAAGAGATCAACCCCAACAAGCAGGATCGTTGCCATGCCTGACGTCGAAGATACCAGCGGTTCGTATGAGGTCGGGCTCGCGCTCGGGGCGTCAGGCGAGTGGTTCGCAGCGCACGAAGCCTTCGAAACCGCCTGGCGCAACGCGCCTCGCGCGGCACGCGACTTCTTGCAAGGGCTCGTCCACACCGTCGTGTGGGCCTACCAGGCCAACCGGGGCCGCGAGATCGGCGCCGAACGTCAGCGCGTGAAAGCACTGCAGCGGCTCGCGAACTATGCGCCCACCCATCGTGAGCTCAACGTCACAGGCCTCCTCGACGTCCTCGCGGCGAAGCGGCTCGACGACCTCGCGTCGTGCTTCGGCCGCTAGATCGTCCCGAGACCGAGCTTCAAGAACACCTGATCGAGCGCGATCCGAAGCCACCAATCACGGTGGAAGAAGAGCAGCAGTCCAAGGGCCACAAGCGTCGCGCCCGACACAGTCTGGATCGCCGTGTAGTGGCCGCGCACCCAACGGAACGCGCCCATCGCCCGCGCGAACGCGATACCGGCAAGCAGGAAGCCGGCGCCGAGACCAAACGAGTACGCCACAAGCAGCAGAACACCGCGGATGATCGTTCCCGACGAGCTCGCCAGCACGAGGATCGACGCGAGCACGGTGCCGATACACGGGGCGGCACACACGGCAAACGCCGCACCGAGCAGGATCGCTGACCCGCGCTTGCGCGCCTGCTGAAGCAGGCCCGGCGCAACCGCGCGCTCGGGCAGCGGCAACAGCCCAGCGAACGCCAGCCCAATCACGACGAGGAAGAACCCGGCGATCTGTGTTTGCGTCGTCTTCGGCACGACCGACGCGATCGCTGCAGCGCCCGCACCGAGCGCGACAAACACCACGGTGAAACCTGCGATGAACGGCACGCTCGCGATCAGAACGCGCTTCGACGCACCACGATCGCCAAGCTTGTCGACCTCAACCGCCGACACAGCCGAGAGATAGCCCGGCACGAGCGGCAACACGCACGGCGTGACGATCGAGATCAGCCCTGCCAGAAAGGCAATCGGGAACTTCTCAAGCATCGAAGCGTGCGAGCTCTTCGTCGACCCGGCGCTCCTGCTCGGCGTCGAGGCCTGAATCGCCCGAATCAACGTCGTCAGCGGCGTCGGTCTTCGTCCGCTTCGTCCACGTCCACGCGCCGACGCCAATCAACACAGCCCCCACACCGATGCCCGCCATCGGCATCAGCCAGGCAAGCAGGTCGAAGCCATGCGTTCCCGGCACACCAAGAACAGCAGGCCCAAGCTGCGCAACAAGCTCGTTCTTGATCTGGGTTGCCGTCGCACCCTCAGCGATTCGCTTCCGGATGTACGCCTTCATCTGCTGGGCGACCGGCGAACTCGACTCGTCGAGCGGCAGATGGCAGGCAGGACAGACAAGCTGCGTCTCCATCTCGCTCTGCGTCGGATGCAGATCCGACGCGTACGCGACAGGCACAAGCAACGTAAGCGCCGCGAAGGCGACCGTGAGAAACCTCATGCCGACGGGTTCGTGAGCGCGCGCTTGATGCCTTCGTCGAGCGTCTTCGCCGTCGCCTCACCAATGATGTGCGGCGGGACGATGTAGCCCTTCGGATCGACGAAGAACGTCTCGGGATAGCCGGTGACGCCGTAATGGCCAACGAGGCTGCCCGCGTCGGCGACGATCGGGTAGCTGATGTGGAACCGCTCGATGAACTTCATCGCCGGGCCATGAAGATCCTGAACATCAACGCCGACGAAGACGACCTTCCCGTTGCTCTTCCAGCGCTCCCACCCTGCCTCAATCACCGGCGCCTCCTGCGTGCACGGCGGACAGTACGACTGCCAGAAGTTCAACACAACAACCTTGCCGCGCAGCGACGAAAGACTCAGCGTGCCGGTCGTGTCGACGCGATTACGCGTCCAAAGCGGCGCATAGACGATGTTGCCGTTGTCGACCTCAGCCGCGACCTTGCTCCCGTTTCCGTGCGCAACCTGCCACACAAGCAACGCGAGCAGCGCGCCAACGACCGTTACCGCCGCAATCTGGGCGACGCGGCGAATCAAAGGATGACCACCGTCGTACCGACATCCACACGGTCGAACAGCCACTCCGCGTCAGTCACCTGCATGCGGATGCAGCCGTGCGAGGCGCTGTAGCCAATCGACGACGGCTCATCAGTGCCATGGATGCCAATACCCGGGGTCGACAGCCCCATCCAACGTGTGCCGAGCGGGTTGCTCGGGCCCGGCGGAACGGGCTTCAGGCCCTTCGCCCACGCATCCTGCGTCGGCGGGTACCACCAGGGATCCTTGCGCTTCGCGACGATCTGGAACGTCCCTGTAGGGGTCGGATAGATCGTCTGCCCGGTGGCAACCGGGAACGTCTTCACCGGCTTGCCACCATCGAAAAGGTACAGCCGGTTCTTCGAGCGGCTCACAACGATCATCGTGCCCGCAGCCGAGGTGGTGAACGTGCCTGACGCCTTCACCGGAATCGTCGTAAACGCGAGCGGGCCGCGGATACCCGACGACAGTGCATGCACGAGCGAGGTCACAACCGGGCCCTGCTTCAACACGCGGCCGGGAACATCGGGCTTCAACACCGGGCGCTCAGATTGCAGTAGGAGACGTGCCGGAATCGGCTTTCCGTCGACCTTGGCGGCGAGACGCGCAACGAACGCGCGGAGATCGGCCCCCTTGACGCTGACAACGAGCGGGATCTTCGTGCCGGCAGCGGCAACCTTCGCCTTACGCACCGCACCATCGATGTACGGCGTCGCCATGTTCACCGGCGAGAGCGTGAACGGCTTCCCGTCGACAGTCAGTGACAGCGGCGTCGCAAACACGGCCTGCACGGCAGCTGTGGCACCTGCGGCATCAAGACCTGAAACGTCAACACCGCCGATTTTCACGCCATGCTGGATCGTCTTCGGCACCGGCGGCGTCGCCTTGGTCTTCGTAATCACCGGCAGCGAGGCAGGCGTGACCGCGACGGTGTTCGTCGTGGTGGTCGTGGGGACAGTCGAGACCCAATCCGTCGACGTCGGCACGGTGTCCGCGAGGACAAGCGACGAGGACGTTCCGGCTGCGACAAACCCCGCGACGAGGAGAAAGCCCAGCAAAACCCGCTTCACAGCCGGGAAAGTGTAGCCAGAAGGCTGTGAATAATCCGTTAGCGGTGCAACACCAGTTATTCGCGGAGGGCTGCCCGGATCCCTGTCGGATCGTCGGTAACAATCCCGTCTACCCCGAACCCGTCAAACCGGCGTGCCACCTCAGGATCATTGACCGTCCAGGCGAACACGGCAATGCGTCGGCGATGCGCTGCCTCGACTGCCGCGCGCGATACCAGCGTGTGGTGCAGCGCCAAGATGTCCGCCTTCGCGTACGCCGCCAACGCAGGCAGCCGCACCGGCATCGCGGAGCGAAGGAGTGCGGCCTCCGTGCGTGTCACAACGCCCGGCCACGAGAGGCTCGACACCGACAGGCGGTCGCGCGGGTAGCCGATCGCGCGCGGCAGATCGGGCGCGTGGTGTGCAAGTCGACGCAACGAGGGTGTCCAGGTCGTTGACACAAGCGCACGCTCGAGCAGGCCGTGGCGGGCAAGCGCAGCGACGACCGCACGCTCAATGCCCTGCACCTTCATGTCGACGTGCACACCCAACCCGAACTCCGCAAGCAACGCGAGCGACTCATCGAGCGTCGGCGCGTCAGCTGTCAGCTCCCCGTCCGAGTGGCCCACGCGCAGCGAGGCGAGCACATCGAGCTCGACAAGGTCGGCCTCAGCCTCCGCCGCAGCCGAAAACGCGGCAAGTGAGTTCGGTGGCGCTGCGACTGACGCACCCCGATGGGCGATCACGAGCGGCTCCAACCCCGGCCGCCTCTGAAAGCGCAAACGCTGTCCGCTCACCGTCCAAGTCTGCCGACGATCACCTCCTCTGGCCGGAATCGACTAGTCTGACGGCATGGCACGGTCTGCGAACCGCTCCGCGGCCATTCGGCACGAGGCGCCCCTTCTCGAAGAGGCTCCCTCGCTCGACCCCTCCGCGATCGAACGACGCTACCTCATCGAGAAGGCTCGACGAGAGGCACGGATGGTGCGCCACCACGACGCACGCAGCTCCAGTGCGCGCTTCTGGGTCGTGCTCGGCACGCTCTTCCTGTTCACCGCCGTGCTGATCCTCGTCGTATGGGCCGACGTGCAACGGACGTTTGGGATCTAGACTTCCGACATGGACGCACCCGACTTCTTCGACGCAAACTTCGACGCCGCCCCCGAGTACGACGACCGCGGCGTCGAACCCCACCCGCTGACCGCAGGCCTCTGGGGCGCCGGTGAGTTGATCACGCGCGTCGGCGCGATCGTGCTCGCACTGTCGGTGTTCATGGATTGGTACGCAGGCCCCGGCGTGGGCGTCACGCTGTCAGTGATTGGCTGGCACACCGGCCTGATCGGCAAGCTCGTTCTGTTCCTCGGACTTGCCACACTGCTTGTCACGTCGCTGCGCCGCCTTGGGCTGCAGCTGCCGCCGACGATGCCCGAACCACTCGTCGTGATCGGCATCGGCGCGCTCTCAACCGTCTTCATCCTGATCCGTGTCATCTCAATTCCCGACGCTGTGCTCCCGGCAAACAGCCGCGGTGTCGGACTGTGGATCAGCCTGCTTGCATCGCTGACGGTGATCGCCGGCGGCATCTTGCGCGCCGGCGACGAGCTCTAGACGCCGCGGCGACGCGCGAGCGTCAGCACCGCGAACCCGATCGCTCCACCGAGCGCGGCACCCGCAGCCACATCGGTCGGGAAGTGCACGCCCACGTACAGCCGCGAAAGAGCGATCAGCGCCGCAAGTGCGAGCGCCGGAACGCGAAGCCGCGGTACGAGACCTGCGACAACAACAGCGCTTGCGAAGCTCGTTGTCGCATGGCCCGACGGAAACGATGAGCTCGACGGCTTCGCGACGAGAGCATCGAGCGTCGGCCGCGCCCGATTCGTCAGCGCCTTCAGCGCGTCCGAGGAGAGCTCCGCTGCCACGTCGGCAACAAGCACCCACAGGAAGATCGGGGGGCGACGGAGCGCCAACGCGAGCAAACCGCCGACCGCAAGCCACAGCAGGCCGTACGTCCCGGCATACGTGAGCGCCTCAACCAGCGGGTTCAACGCATGAACGCGATGACCGACAATCCAACGCTCGAGTTGGTGATCCCACGACAGCACCCGGCCATTGTCGCCGGTCGAGCGTACGGCGGGCGCCGCTAGGTCGGCGCGAGCACTTGGCACACACGTTCGACGAGAGCCTGCGGGTCGAACGGCTTACCAACAACGTCGCGGGCACCACGCTCAGCCGCGTGGGCGAGCGAGGAGTGGTCGAGCTGCCCGCTGAAGAGGATCACGGGGATCGCGCCGTACAGCTCCTGCATCCGACGGAGCATCTCCCACCCGTCGATACCCGGCATCACGACATCAACGAGCACAAGGTCTGGCGCGGAGAGTTCGATCAGCCCGAGCGCCTGCATCGCATCGTCTGCCTCACGCACCGCGAATCCCTCAAACTCAAGGTTGATCCGAAGCAGCTCACGCACACGCGGGTCGTCGTCAACAACGAGGACGGTGGAGGCGGCGGCCCGCTCGCGCTGCGGCGGACCCGACTGCGTCACGAACCGCTGCAGATCCTCACGGCGATAGCGACGATGCCCGCCCGGTGTGTAGAACGCCGGCACTCGACCGGTGTCAGACCACTTACGGATGGTCGACTGGGCGACACCGAGGAAGTCAGCCGCCTGACCCAACGTGAGCCAGTCTGGTTGCCCCCCGGCATCCCGCCTTGACGTTGCCTGCGGGATAAAACTCATAACACGATGAATCTACCGGAACACCGGTTAGCGCTCGCGCACCCACACAAAAGGTTCACGTCCAAAGCACCGAGACGTGAGGTTCGCCTAGGTTCTCCCCGCTAACCGCGCTCGTCTGACGACGTTCTGGCGGAAGCGGTCGCCATCGTGTCGGTCGTCACCGTGACGGTGACGGTGTGTTCGGCGGGAGCGATCGGGAGCGGATCCAGCGTTCGAACGAGCGTCTGTGTGCCCGTGTGGAGTGACGTGTCATGCAGCGATTCCCCCAGGGCGATCCCTGCTGCGAAGACGATGCCGATGCCAAGGACCGCGGCGGCACCGATCGCGATACGCCGGCCCCGCCGACGTGGCGCCCGTGCGAACCCGACGGTCACGGGTGGTAATCCTGTGCGCCGCGAGCGTAGAGGTGGAAGGCGGCATCGGTGACGGTGCCGACGTCCCCGGCGGGGGGAGCTTCGGGGTCGAGAGAGTCGACGACATCGCGCGCCCACCTGTCCGATGCGCCGTACTCACCAGCGAGCTCGTCGAGCGTGTAGGTGGCGCCGAGGCGCCGACGGAGTTCTGACGTCACCGCATCCACCTGGGTGTGGAGATAGCTGTAGCGACGAGGATCGGATCGAGCCGACTCAACCCGCCGAAGGCCGTCGTCCCACTGTTGTCGAGCAAGATCGATGTCCACGGGGCCTCGATCATAGAGAGGTACAACAGCCTCCCCGCGGCCAGAGCGGCCCAGCCTCCGCGAGAATGCGATCACCGAGCTCGTATGGCGGCACGGCCAGCGCGAACGCTGCGTGGGCGTGCAGACACTTTAGGCTGCCTTCGCGAGCGGCACCGCCGATTCCGGTTGGCAGCTCGGGACGAAGGGCACGCTGGGTCGCCTGGGCGTCTGCGAGACTCACCGCCAGATCCGGGTCGTCGCGCGAAGCCTGCGACCAGCGATCGACTCCCCCGCTTGCCTCAAGGCGTGAGATCTGGGCGACAAGATGCGGACAGGTGAGCCAGAAGGCCGTTGGGAATGGGGTGCCGTCGGCGGCGTACGGCTCTTGTTCGGCGACAGCCGGATGACCGAATGGGCAGCGCACTGCCACCCGCCGGAACGCGCGCGGCGGTCGCCCGAGCTGACGCTCAAGCGCCTCGCGGTCGTCCATCAGCCGGCCTGGCGGTGCTTCGCACGCCAGGCTTGGATGCCACGAACGATGAAAAGTTGCTCGCCGGGCTTCACGAGGCCGAGGCGCCGCGCTTCGCGTACGAGATCGTCGCCCGTGCCTGCTTGTGCGATGCGCGTTTGCAGGCTGGCGTTTTGCGCCTGCAGCCTTGCGACTTCAGCTTGGCGCTGTTGGAGGATCTGCTTGGTGTGCATGTACGCGCCGATGGGCTTCCAGTAGAGGAATCCCGCGAGCACGAGGCCGCCGAGGGCGAGCAGTCGCGTTGGGCGTTTCATGGCACGCAGCAGCACGGGGTGTCCTTCTCCCTACCCACCCGAGGTCCTGCCAATGCTCCTGTGAACGGCATGTCGTGTTGCGCTGCTTCGCAGGCCATTTGTTGCGAGGTTGGCTGTTGAGAATTGGTCTCGGAATCGCCCAATTTCAGCCCCTTGGATGACCCGGAGCGGAACGAAAAATGGGCGTTCGCCGACGTGGCTGTGAAACGAATTCCGCTCGTGAATGTGGCGCGTGCCAACCGACGCTGAAGTCCCTGCTCAGGGGCGTTTTTCGCAACGCTTCGGTGCATGATCGCCGGCCGCACCCACCGCGCCCTCCCTTTTGGGGACTGTCCCCAGGACATGGCCTGCGCGGGCGGTGCGGTCTCGGGCGGGGGCGAGACTGGGCGGAGTGGATCGCCCGCTACATCGGTCGCAGAAACGCGCGGCTAGGCGATATCGACCTTGATCACGTTGGTCGAGCCGGAAAGGTTCACGGCCGTTCCCGCGATCATCACCACAAGGTCGCCAGCAGACACCGCGCCCGCCGTACGAGCCGTCTCGATCGTCCGCGCCCACAGGTCGTCGAGATCACGCGTCTCGGGCATCAAGAGCGGGAGCACACCCCACTCGAGCGCCATCTGCGTCACCGCAAGCCGGCTATGCGAAAGTCCGATCATCGGACGGCCGGGGCGCAAGCGCGCGATCTCCGACACCGTGCGACCCGAAAGCGTCGCAACCAAGATCGCCTTCGCATCAAGCATCTCGGCCAGGTCGCAGGCAGCGTTCGACATCGCCCGACGAACATCCGACTCACGCTCACCAAGAGTCGGATGGCGGTAGACCACCGACGGCTCCACCACACGCGCGATCGAATCCATCGTGCGCACCGCCTCAACCGGGTACTTACCGGCAGCGGTCTCGCCCGAAAGCATCACAGCCGAGGTTCCATCGAGGATCGCGTTCGCGACGTCGCTCGCCTCGGCACGCGTCGGCTCGGCGTGCTCCGTCATCGACTCGAGCATCTGCGTCGCAGTGATCACCGGCTTACCTGCCTCAAGGGCGTGCTTGATGATCTTCTTCTGTAGCAGCGGCACCGGTGCGGCACCGATCTCAACACCGAGATCGCCACGGGCAACCATCAACGCATCCGACTCAGCGAGGATCGCATCGAGGTCGTCAATCGCCTCGCTCTTCTCGATCTTCGCGACAACACGCGTATTCGAGCCGTGCTTGCGAATGATCGCCTGCAACTCACGCACGTCGGCAGCCGCACGAACAAACGAAAGCGCCACATACTCGACGCCAAGCTCCAGGACAAACTCAAGGTCACGCAGATCCTTCGGCGTCAACGACGGAATCGGAATCGGCACGCCGGGCAGGTTGACGCCCTTGTTCGACTTCACGACACCGCCAACGACGATGTCGCAGACCGCCTTGCCGCCCCCAACCTTCGCCACACGCAGCCGCACGAGCCCATCGTCAATCAAGACATCGTGGCCAGGCTCAAGCACGTCGAGGATCACGTCCGGGGCAACAACGAGCTCGTCGCCTGCATGGCTCTTCTCGCCAGTCAGCGTCACAGTCGAACCGGTCTCCAACATGCGCGGCTCCGGCAGCACGCCCAGGCGAATCTTTGGCCCCTGAAGGTCGGCAAGAATCGCAAGCGGCTTGCCAAGCTCACGACCGACGGCACGCACCGTAGCCGCGCGCGCCGCGTGATCGGCATGGCTGCCATGCGAGAAGTTCAAGCGGGCGGTATCCATGCCTGCAAGCACTAGCTCGCGAATCACCTCATGCGACTCAGACGATGGCCCGAGGGTCGCGACAATCTTTGTCCGACGCAGATCGAGGCTCACGCAGTACCACGGCGCGGAAACGCCGCCCAACCTGGATACACAGCGCGCGAGCCGAGCTCTTCCTCG
>OMIZ01000074.1 GCA_900299235.1 Actinomycetota bacterium | reverse complement strand
GCGGCGATCGTCGGTGGCGGCGGGGGCGGTCGGCCGAACATGGCGCGCGCAGGCGGGAAGAACCCCGAGGCGCTCCCCGACGCGGTCGCGCGGGCGCGCCAGCTGCTGGAGTCGGCGCTCGGGTGACCGGCGCGACGCCGTGAAGGTGCTCGCGCTCGACTACGGCTCGGCTCGCACGGGCGTCGCTGTCTCTGATCCGAGTGGGACGCTCGCGCGCCCAGTCACCATCGTCCAACGCGTCAAGACGCCAAAGGGTCGCGCCGAGTTGCTCGCGGTGATCGCGGCAGAGGAGCCCGAGCTCGTCGTGGTTGGCCTTCCACTAACGCTTCGTGGTGATCGAGGCGAGCAGGCTGTCGAGACCGAGGCGTTTGTTGCCGATCTCCGTCGGGCGATCTCGGTGCCCGTCGAGCTCTGGGATGAGCGCTTCACGAGCGTGCTTGCCGGAGGAGACGACGCACGCGCTGCTGCCCACCTACTCGCGGGGTATCTGGAATGGAAGAGCTCGAGAACGTCCTAGTCGATCGTGTGCTCGTGCGTCGCCGCAAGCGGCGCCGTGGCGGCCTGTTCGCGATTGCCGTGGCAATCGTGGTGGCGACTGGGTTCTTTGGACTCGCACGACACAACGCCTCGCCGCCTCCGCCGCCACCTCCGCCGACGCCATTTCGCGTGATCTTCCCCGAGGGCTTTACGCGCGCTCAGATGGCAGCGCGGGTGGGTGAGGTCGCCAAGATCGCTAACCGTGAAGGCCGAGGGCGCGTTCACCTCTCGACCGCGGGCTACCTCGCCGCGAGTCGTAGCGCGGTCGTCCCGTGCTTTGGCACGTCGCGGCAGACACACCTTGAAGGCTTCCTCTTCCCGGCGACCTACGACTTCTTGCCCGCGACCACGAACGTCCAGCTCGTCCGAGCTCAGATCAAGGCGTTCTGTGCCGATTGGGTGCGGCTCGACCTGAGCTACGCCACGAAGAAGAACCTGACCGCCTACGACATCCTGCGCATCGCCTCGATGATCGAGCGCGAGGCGGCCGCTCCCGTTGAACGGCCACTCGTCTCGGCGGTGATCTACAACCGACTACATCTGCACATGCCGCTCGGGATCGACGCGACGTTGCGGTACGGCCTCGATATTCCGCCGACGCAATCGATCCTGCAGTCGCAGCTTGCGAGCGCAAACCCTTACAACACGCGGCGTTTCGCGGGTCTGCCGCCGACGCCGATCGCCAACCCAGGGCTGCCCTCGATCGAGGCTGCGGCCCATCCCGCACGCGTGAACTACCTCTACTACGCACGCAAGCCCGGAACGAACCGGCAGTTCTTCACGGCGAGCTCGGCGGCGTTCAACCAGTTCTTGGCTGCAAACGGCTACGGCGCGCACTGAGCGTCGCGTCGGCAGACTTCCCGCGATGACGACCCACGTCGCCCTGCTCGGCCATCCCGTGTCGCACTCGCGCTCGCCCCGCATGCAGAATGCTGCGTTCGCGGCCGCCGGGCTCGATTGGCATTACGAGGCGATCGACACCGAGGATCCGTTCGCGACAATCGCTGAGCTGCGCGCCCGCGGATTTGCGGGCTGCAACGTGACGATCCCACACAAGCAGACCGTCGTCGCAGCGTGCGACGAGGCCGAGGGTGACGCCGTGAACACGCTCGTCTTTCGCGATGGGCGCGTGCTCGGGTTCAACACCGACAAGGAGATCCTCGCCGGTGTCAATGCCACGGCTGCATGCCTGATCGGCGCCGGTGGCGCGGCACTGGCCCTCGGCTCGGCGCTGCCAGCCGACACACGTGTCTACACGCGGAGCGGCGAGTGGCCGCCGAACTCCGAGGGGTGCGATCTGATCGTCAACGCGACGCCGATCCGTGACGCGGTGCTCGTTGAGCTGCGCCCAGGGCAGACCGTGGTCGATCTCGCGTACTCAGGCGACGACGCCGAGACGGCGCTCATCGCCGCCGCGCGAGCCCTCGGCTGCACGGTCATCGACGGCCTAGAAGGGCTGGTTCGGCAGGGCGCAAAGAGCTTCGAAATCTGGACGGGTGTGCCCGCGCCGATCGACGTGATGCGGGCTGCTGCCCGCGAACCGCGCTGAGCCTCGGCAGGAGTAACTACCCTTGCAGGCGTGACCCTTCGTCTCTCCACCGCTGGCGAGTCGCACGGCCCTGCGCTCGTAGCGATCATGAGCGGCCTTCCCGCGGGCCTCGAGCTCGACCGTGAGGCCATCGATCGCGACCTGAAGCGCCGCCAGGAGGGATACGGCCGATCGCCGCGGCAGCAGATCGAGCAGGATCGCGTCGAGGTGCTCGCAGGTCTTCGCCAGGGCCGCACGCTCGGGACGCCACTTGCGCTCGTCGTGCGCAACAACGACCACAAGAATTGGACGTGGGGGATGAACCCTTGGCAGCCCGAGGGCGAGCCGCACGGCAAGGGCACGAAGGCTGTGACGCTTCCGCGCCCGGGCCACGCTGACCTGCCCGGCGTCCTCAAGTACGACCACGACGACGTGCGCAACTCGCTCGAGCGCGCCTCTGCGCGTCACACCGCGGTGCATGTCGCCGTCGGTGGCGTTGCCAAGGCGATGCTTGCGACGATCGGGATCACTGTCGAGGGCAGTGCGGTCAACGAGTCTCATCTGCGCGAGCGCATCGACGAAGCGCGCAAGGCGCGCGACACCGTCGGTGGCGTGATCGAGGTACGTGCGCAGAACGTGCCGCCCGGCCTTGGCTCGTATGCCGAGAAGGACGACCGACTCGATGCGCGTCTCGCGTTTGCGCTGATGGGTATCCAGGCTGTGAAGGGTGTTGAGATCGGCGATGGTTTCGCGCTTGCCGACATGCTTGGCTCTGAAGCGCACGACGAGCTTCGCCCTGGCTTCACCCGCGACACAAACCATGCAGGCGGCCTTGAAGGGGGCATCTCGAACGGTGAGGAGATCGTCGTTCGTGCCGCGATGAAGCCGCTTCCGACGCTGATGAAGCCGCTCGCATCGGTCGATCTTGAAACGCACGAGCCTGGTCTCGCGCTCGTCGAGCGCTCCGATGTCGCGGCTGTCGAGGCGCTCGCGGTCATCGCCGAAGCCGCGGTGGCCTGGGAGCTGGCACGCACGGCGCATGAAAAGTTCGGTGGCGATTCGATCGGCGATTTCGTCGCCGCGCATCGCGCCTACGTCGAGCGCATCGCCAAGCGGTAGGGCCGATGGCCGATCACGCCCTGCATCGGCACGTTGTGCTCGCCGGGTTCATGGGATCCGGCAAAACGACGCTCGGTCGCGACGTCGCCCGTCGGCTTGGCCGCTCGTTCCTTGACGCCGACAAGGTGATCGAGGAGCAGACGGGCCGCAAGATCGCCGAGATCTTCGCAACCGACGGTGAGGCAGCGTTCCGCGAGCTGGAGACGCGGACGATTCGCGCGTTGCTCGACTCGCGCTCGAACACCGTGATCGCCCTCGGTGGCGGCGCCGTAACCCATGCGGCGACCCGCGAGGCGCTCAAGGAGGCCTTCGTCGTACACACTCCGGTTGACGTGGGGGTGGCGTGGTCGCGCGTTCGGAATAGCGATCGTCCGCTCGCTCGCGATGAGGCGACCTTCCGCGCCCTGCATGCCGAACGCGCATCGCTCTACGACGCGGTTGCTGATGCGCACGCTGACGACGTCGACGGCATCGTCCTCGCCGCCGCAGGCATTCACTTCGAAGACGGAGCGCTCGACAAGCTCGACGAACTCGTGCACGGCACCGGCCCGGTTGTCGTGATCAGCGACGAGAACGTCTGGGGGTATTACGCCGAGCGTGTGAAGGCGAGCCTTGGTGATCGGATCGCGCACTCGTACATCCTTGAGCCCGGCGAGGCGTCGAAGTCACATCAGGTACTCGATCGGCTCTGGAACGCACTGCGGGTCGACCGTGGTGCAACGATCGTTGCGATCGGCGGTGGCTGCGTGACCGACGTCGCGGGGTTCGTTGCTGCGACCTACCTGCGCGGCATCTCCTGGGTGTCGGTGCCAACATCGCTCGTCGGGCAGGTCGATGCTGCGATCGGCGGTAAGACGGCGATCGACATTGCGGGTGGCAAGAATCTGATCGGCTCGTTCCACTGGCCAACGCGCGTCGTGATCGATGAGCAGCTTCTGAACACGCTCCCTGAGCGCGAGCGCCGCCAGGGTGAAGCCGAACTCGTGAAGACGGAGCTGCTCGCAAACCGCACGCTTGGTGTGCGCGGCGCCGCTGCCTACAAGGCTGGCATCTGTCTTCAGGATCCGTACGACCACGGCCCACGCCGCTGGCTGAACCTTGGCCACACGTTCGCGCACGCGCTTGAGGCTGCCGCGGGGTACGCGCTCACCCACGGCGATGCGGTCGCACTCGGCCTGCTTGCTGCGCTGCGCCTCTCGGGACGAGACACCACCATCGTCGAGGAGCGGCTCAAACCGCAGCCGGTCTCGGTCGATATCGACCGCGCCTTCGAGGCCCTGCTGCGTGACAAGAAAAGCCTGGGTGGTGCGATCAACCTCGTGCTGCTCGGTCCCGAGAGTCCGATCGTCGAACCCCGTCCCGCCGATGTTGTCCGTGCAGAGCTTGCACGGCTGATCGCGTAGGCTCACATCATGCAAGTACTCGTGCTGAACGGCGTGAACCTCAACACCCTCGGCAAGCGCGACCCGACGATCTACGGGACGCTCACGCTGAATGAGCTTGAGACGCAGATCTATACGTGGGGACACGAGCTCGGCCTGACAGTCCGCTGCCGCCAGTCGAACCACGAGGGAGAGTTCATCGGCTGGATCCACGACGCCCTCGGCGAGATGGACGGTGTGGTCGTCAATCCCGGCGCATGGTCGCACTACGCGTACTCGATTCGCGACGCGCTCGACATCCTGACGGTGCCGATCGTTGAGGTGCACCTCTCGAACATCCATGAGCGCGAGGAGTGGCGTCACCACACCGTGATCGAAGATGTCGCGACCCACCGGATCGTCGGCAAGGGTGCCCTTGGCTACAAGGAAGCGCTCGAATACATCGCAAAGGGAGAAGCGGCATGAGCAGATTGGCAACGCTCGAAGCGCGGATCGACGGTCCGCTGCTGATCACGAACCTGATCAATATCCGCTACCTCACAGGCTTTGAGGCATCGAATGCGGCGCTGCTCGTTGCGCCAGGTGAGACGCCGAAGCTCTACACCGACTTTCGCTACATCGAGGTCGCCCGACAGACGCCCGGTGTCGACGTCGTGCTGTCGAAGCGCTCGTTGCTCGGCGAGCTTGCGACGACGCTGAAGGGTGAGCTTGGGTTCGAAGCGGCTGCTCTTCCGTATGCCCAGTTCGAGGTGCTTGGGAGCGGCGGCCTGACGTTGAAGCCGACGAAGGGTGTCGTTGAGGCACTCCGCGCCATCAAGGATGAGAGCGAGATCGCGGCGATCCGTCATACGGCAGTCGCAGCCGAGCGTGCCTTCGAGGCCCTGACAGCCGACACGTTCGTTGGCGCGAGCGAGAAAGAAGTCGCCTGGCGGCTCCATCAGCTGCTGCACGCGCATGGCGCCGACAACCCAGCCTTCGAGAGCATCATCGCCGGCGGGGTCAACGGCTCGAAGCCTCACGCAACTCCTTCCGACGACGTGATCCCGCCGCGGACGCTCGTGACGGTCGACTGGGGTGCGGTGATCGGCGGCTACTACTCCGACTGCACACGCACCCTTGCAACCGGAGAGCTTCCGGACGAGCTCGCACGCATCTACGAGGTATGCCTTGAAGCACAG
>OMIZ01000073.1 GCA_900299235.1 Actinomycetota bacterium | reverse complement strand
CCGACCAGGAGCCGGGATAGAGACGCCCGTTGCGACCTGTGAGGTGGAGCTTGTGCAGGACGGCGCAGCCTGTGATGCCCGAGCCGCAGTAGGCGACGATGTCGCCGACGGGAAGTTCGGGAAGTGGCTCGTTCCAGGGCGCATTGAGAGCGCCGGGGATGCGTCCAGGATTGCGGTCGACAGGGTTTGGCTCGCCGCGGTAGCGCAGCGGCAAGCGGGCGTCGACGATCACGTGCTGGTCAAGCGAGCCTGCGAGTTCGTCGCGAGAGATCGTGTCGTCGCTGCGCCCCGCCGGAATGAACCTTTTCGGCTCAACCGCTTCCTCGCCGGCTACACGTGGCCCGCGCCAGGCATCGAGGTCGATCACACCACAGGAGTCGTGTCCAAAGTGGCGGAGGAGCCACCACAGCCGCTCTGCGCCCGCCATCGATCCGTAGGCGACGACGAACGTGTCGCCATCGATCCCGGCTCGTCCGGCAACCGCGGCGAACTTCTCGGCAGTGGGGAGCGGATGGCGGCCCTCGCCAGCGCGGGTGGGGTCGGAGAGATCCTGCTCAACATCGAGGAACGAGGCACCGGGAATATGGCCTGCGAGGTATTGCGACCGTCCCAGCGAGGGGTCGTCGAGGGCCCAACGGCAGTCCACGAACTGGTAGCGCATGCCCGCAGGCTAGTGGTTCTCAGGCGATTGCCGGCGAGCGGCGCTCAAGCGCGACGACGTCACGCCACTGGCCGTTCAGGCGTCCGATTCGCTCCCGGGTGCCGATGCGACGGAAGCCGACACGTTCGTGCAGTGCGAGCGATGCGAGGTTCTCCGGGAAGATGCCCGACTGGATCGTCCACACGCCTGCGGCTTCTGTTGAGGCGATCAGGCCCTCGAGCAGGAGTCGCCCAACCCCCTGGCCGCGTGCTTCGGGTGCGACGTACACGCTGTGCTCGACGACGCCGGCGTAGGCGCAGCGATCGGAGATGGCGCTTGCCGCAACCCAGCCGAGCACTGCGTCGCTTGAGATGGCAACGAACCGGTGTTGCTGGAGATGGGAGACGTCCCATGCCTCCCATGAGGGAACGTCGGTCTCGAACGTCGCGTTTCCCGTCGCGATCCCCGCGGCGTAAATACGGGCGACCTCCGGCCAATGTTCGGGCCGGAGGTCGCCCAAGGCGACGTTCGGAGCGTTCGTGATCGCTACGGGGTCGGAACCGTCGAGATGGTCTCGATGATGCGACCGGCGATGGCGTACGGATCACCCTGCGAGTTCGGGCGACGATCCTCGAGGTAGCCCTTGTAGCCGTCGTTCACGAAGCTGTGCGGGACGCGAACCGACGCGCCACGGTCAGCAACGCCGTAGCTGAACTTGTCGATCGACTGCGTCTCATGCAGACCGGTCAGGCGCAGGTGGTTGTCCGGCCCGTACACGGCAATGTGCTCTGCCTTGTACTTGTCGAACGCAGCCATCAGCGCCTCGAAGTAGTCCTTGCCACCGACTTCGCGCAGGTACTTCGTCGAGAAGTTGGTGTGCATGCCGGAACCGTTCCAGTCGACGTCGACACCGAGCGGCTTGCAGTGCCAGTTGACATCGACCGAGTAGGTCTCGCAGAGGCGGAGCAGGAGGTAACGGGCGACCCACACCTCGTCAGCTGCGCGCTTTGAGCCCTTGCCGAAGATCTGGAACTCCCACTGGCCCTTCGCCACCTCGGCGTTGATGCCCTCGTGGTTGATCCCTGCTTCAAGGCAGAGGTCGATGTGCTGCTCGACGATCTCGCGGGCGATGTTGCCGACGTTCTTGAAGCCAACGCCGGTGTAGTACTCGCCCTGCGGCGGCGGGAAGCCACCATCGCCGGGGAAGCCGAGCGGAGCGCCATCCTGGTAGAGGAAGTACTCCTGCTCGAATCCGAACCACGTGTCGGGATCGTCCGGAATCGTTGCGCGGCTGTTGCTCGGGTGCGGGGTGCCATCAGGGTTCATGACCTCACACATCACGAGCACGCCGTTGTCGCGCGCCGGGTCGGGGAATGCCGCGACCGGCTTCAGCAGACAGTCCGAGTTGCCGCCTGGGGCCTGACGCGTCGAGCTGCCGTCGAAGTTCCAGACGGGCAGATCCTCGAGCGCCGGGAAGGCGTCGTAGTCCGCAATCTTCGTCTTGCTGCGCAGGTTCGGAACGGGTTCATACCCGTCGAGCCAGATGTATTCGAGCTTGTACTTCGCCATTCGGATCTCCTCCCGTCGCCAAAAAAGCAAACAAAAAAGCCTGACTCCCCTTTCGGGTCATCAGGCTTCGTCGCCTCGGATGTCCGTTTCTAACGGACGATCCTGCGGGAAGGGTATAGGGGGTCCGTCGGGGCCGTCAAATACGACCGTTGAGGCCGTAGACACCCTGATTTCGGTGGTCGCCTAGAGGAAGGTGCGAATCGACTCGCGCTCGACGCGCAGGCCGATCACACGCGTGCCGTCGTCGATCTGCTCGATCGACTCGGCAGGCACGAGACGCAGCCGTCGCGGCAGGAAGCCGGAGCGGACAGCGAGCGCATCAGGTGTGTTCGGTGAGGAGCCATACATCGGCGCCTCGACCTTGCCGACAACACGGCCGCGCGCATCAGCGACGAGGAAGCCGGCGGTACGGCGGAGATCGATTGCCATGGCGCTCACGGTTGGAACGCTAGTTCCCGATTGCATGGAAAACCCCTTCAACCGGTAAGCATTTTGCGAGTGCGATGTGCTCTTGCTCTTGAATCCAAGAGGGGGCTCGGCGATTCATGGCGACACAAGACCATGTGTCGCCGATCCCCCGTTAAGAAGGAGCGCCGGGCTTCGCCGACATGACCCACAAGGCGGCCGCGAGGGCGACGATGTAGGCGAGCGTCAGGAACATCACGGCTCGTGACTGCCAGGGGCCGCGTGGTGCCTTCGTCCAGGCGTAGGCGGCACCGACGGCTGCGAGCAGCACGAGCACGGTGCCGGTGCCGATCGAGGCGCCGATCTTGAGCCAGCGCTCGTTGTCGGGGACGTCCTCTTTGTGCTGTGCCCAGATGCCGAAGATGATCAGCAGGAGCCAGGAGGGAAGTGCGACGAGAAGGAGCGAGCGGAACGTCGCGCGGGCGAAAAGCTCGGGATGCCTTCCCCCGGTGCCTGCGCGGGAGAGGATGAGCGCCGTCAGCACCGCGCCGAAGAGCAGGGTCGCGGTGAGGACGTGGATGAAGACGGGGAGCTTCTCGTTCATTGGCCGGGCTTCCAGACCATCAGGGCGAGGATGACGATGACGAGGACGCCGCTTCCCCAAGAAAGGACGAGGTTCCTGGTGTCGCGCAGCCGGGCGTCGAGCTCGCTGCTTGGCTGGTCGCCTTCGCTCGCGAGGCGCTCGGCGAGGAGACGCGTTTCCTTGTCGGCTTTGCCGCCGATGCCACCGGCTGCCATCGCTGCCACCCACAGGATGATCGCGGCGATCACCCAGGGTGCGCTCAGCCGGAACTCATGACCTCGCGTGGCGAGGCAGAGGCCGAAGGCGAGCGTGAGGAGTGCACCGAGGCCGACGAGCGGTACGGCGATTCGTGCGATGCCGAGGAGTGCTGCGATCTCGCTTGGCTTCGACTGGTTGCGTGCGAGCAGGCTGACGATCGCGGCAAGCACTCCGCCTCCGAGAAAGAGGAATGCCCCGGTGACGTGCAGGGCAAGGATCCATTCGTACGCGACGATCACGAAGGGGCAGCGTACGCTTCGGTACGGATGGATGTTCGCGAGCGACACCTGCGGCTGTTGACCGAGACGATCGAGGCGGTCAACTCAACCCTCGATCTCGAGGAGGTGTTGTCGCAGGTTGCATCCAAGGTGGCGAACGCTCTGCATGCTGACGCGTGCTTCGTGTACCTCTACGACGATCGTGCGGGCGAGCTCGTGTTGCGGGCCACGCACGGCACAAGCGTGGACGAGATGACGCACCGTCCGCGCATGCGGCCAGGTGAAGGGATCACCGGCTCGGCTGCTGCGCAGCGGGGCCCTGTGATGATTGCGACGCAGGCGCACCTCGACCCTCGGTTCAAGAACTTCCCGAACCTGCCCGAGGATGAGTACGAGTCGATCCTCGCCGTGCCAATCCTGGCTCGTGGTGAGCGGCTTGAAGGTGCGCTCAACGTCCGCACAAAGACCGCCTACACCTTCACCGACGATGAGATCGAGCTTCTGCTCGCGATCGCAGCGCAGGTGGCGCAGTCGATCGAACACGCGAAGCTCTATGCCGAGGCGCAACGCCGGGTGCAGGAGCTCGAAGCACTTGCCCGCATCTCGGAAGCGGTGTCCGAATCGCTCTATCTCGAGGAGTCCCTTGAGGCGGTCGTGAAGACAACGATGGATGCGCTGTCAGCCACGGGAGCCGCTCTTGTGCTTGAGGACGGCAAGATCGCGTGGCCCGAAGGGAAAGCTGACGCGTACGCGATCCGCTCGCCCTTGCGGTGGCGTGGTCGAACGATCGGTGAGCTTGTTGCCGATCGCGCGACGCCGTTTAGCGACGACGACGAAGAGATGCTCGCTTCGATCGCGCAGCACGCGGCAGTCGCCCTTGAGCATGGTCGCGCGGTCCTTCGCGGGGTGCTCGCACAAGAGATCCATCACCGCGTGAAGAACAACCTGCAGACCGTCGCGTCACTGCTGCGGCTGCAGGCACGGCAGCCCGGTGTCGATGCCCGTAAGGCGTTGGAAGACTCCGTCAATCGGATCCTCGCGATCGCAGCGGTGCATGAGGTATTGACCGAGCGACGCGACGATGACGCCGATCTGTCGGAGCTGCTTGAGCGGTTGCGTGCGACGCTCGTGCAGGGCGTTGGCGCGGGTCGTGAGGTCGAGGCGAACCTCGCGAAGGTCTATCTGGCCGGCCAGCGGGCGACGTCGCTGGCGCTCGTCTTCTCGGAGCTCCTTGGCAACGCAATTGAGCATGGCGGCCCGCACATCCGGGTCGATCTCTCTGCCGACGGGGAGTCGGCCGAGGCGCTCCTCACGGTCTCAGACGACGGGCCTGGCCTTCCCGCCGATCAGGTCGACGGCACGGGCCTGTCGATCGTCAAGGCGCTCGTGCGTGACGAGTTGCGTGGCACCCTCGAGTTCATTTCGGGCACGGGCTCAGGCGACGCGGGGATGCGCGCCGAAGTCCGGTTCCCGTTGGGCTAGCGCCCTACTCGCCCTGGGGCAGGAAACCGAAGTGGAAGTGGTCGCCATGGGCTTCCACGTCCAGGATCTGGTCGTCGAGCAGCTCAGCGGCTGCGGGATCGAGGAAGACCCGGGCGCCGTCACGTTCGACGACGACGTCGCCGTCGGCAGGGCCGTCGGCTTCGTCCACCTGGATCTCGGCCTCGTCGTCGCCCTCGTCGATCGCGGTGAAGCGGAGGCCGCCACCGTCCTCGCAGATGGGGCGGAGTGACTCGACGGCTTCGTCTGTGAGTTCAAGCATTGGGCCACCCTAGCGGAGCACGGGGTTGGCGCGCGTGTGGTGCGCGGGGGCGGCTGGTCGCTCCTACACTTCTGCGGTGCGCATTCTGATTGCCGAGGACGAGACGATCATTCGCCTTGACCTGCGCGGGCTGCTTGAAAAGGCCGGCTACGAGGTCGTTGGCGAGGCCCGTGATGGCGAGGAGGCTGTCGCGCTTGCCGCTGAGCTGGAGCCCGATCTCGCCGTCATGGATGTGAAGATGCCGCGGCTTGATGGCATTGAGGCGGCCCGACGGATTCTCGAGGCGCGGCCGATCCCGGTTGTCATGCTCACCGCGTTTGGCCAGCCCGATCTCGTGGCACGCGCAGTTGAGGTGGGTGTGTTCGGCTACCTGGTGAAACCGTTTCGGGAGCAGGATGTCGTTCCGGCGATCGAGGCCGCGCGTGCGCGGTACGAGGAGCTTGCGGCCGTTCGCAGCGAGGTCGACTCGCTGAACGAGGCGCTCGTCGCGCGGAAGGCGATCGAGCGCGCCAAGGGACTGCTGATGGAGAAGGAGAAGCTGACCGAGGCCGATGCCTTCGCGCGTCTGCGGAAGGCGAGCCAGGTGTCGGGGCGACCGTTGCGTGTGATCGCGGAAGCTGTGATCGCGACGCTGGAGGTGTCGTGAGCACCGCGAGCCCGCCACGTGAGCGGCTTGATACAGGGAGCGGCACGGGCCTCGGTGCGGCGTGGCGCGTGATCGTCCTGAACGACGACCACAACACGTTTGAGGGCGTTGCGTTCGCCCTCGCCCAGACGATCCCCGGCGTCGATTACGAGCGGGGCATGAAGTTTGCGAACCAGATCCACGCGTCAGGCCAGGCGATCGTCTGGTCGGGACATCGCGAGCTTGCCGAGCTGTACCACGCGGAGCTCGAGGCAAAGGGCCTCACGATGGCTCCACTCGAGACCTAATGCGCCCGGTTTAGCTCGCGGCAGCTTCCTGCTCGGCAAACAGCGTCTCCCAGCGCTCGAGGAGCTTCTCGAGCTCGTTCCGGGCGGCCGTGTGATCGGCGAGGAGCTTCGCGTCAGACCAGTTCTCGGCGAGCTGGCGCTCAAGGTCGGCAACGCGAGCCTCGGCCTTCTCGATGTCGCGTTCGACGAGCTCGACAGGGCTCGCCTTCGGCTTGCCTGGACGAGCAGCTGGTCGAGCTGGCTTCGCAGGCTTCGCCGGAGCGGCTGCCTCAATCTCTTCGTCGCGGTCGCGGTACTCAGCCCAGCCGCCCATGTAGGTGCGGAGCTGACCATTCTCAAGCGCGATCAGTCGTCCCGACACGGCATCGAGTAGCGCCCGATCATGGGTGACGAGCAGCACGGCACCCGGGAACGCTTCGAGGGCGGCCTCGAGCGACTCACGGCTCTCAAGGTCGAGGTGGTTGGTCGGCTCGTCGAGCACGAGGAAGTTCGCTCCGCTCGCAACGACGATCGCGAGGGTGAGCCGACGTCGCTCGCCGCCTGAGAGCGCAGTCACGGGCTTCTCCTGCTCCTCGTAGCCGGAGAAGAGGAAGCGGCCAAGCAGGTTCTGCGCTTCGGGTCGGCGGAGCCCGGTTCCGGCGACCGCTGCGTCGATGACCGTGCCGCGCTCGTCGAGCTCGGCTTCGTGCTGTGAGAAGTAGGCGATTTCGACGTCGTGCCCTGTCCGGATTACGCCAGCGGCCGGTTGGCGGCGGCCGAGAATCGTTTCGAGCAGTGTCGTCTTGCCTGCACCGTTGTGCCCGACGAGCGCCACGTGCTCACCACGCTCGATCGCAAACGAGCCACCGGTGATGAGCGTCTTGTCGCCCGCGGTGAGCGTGATGTTTTCGGCTTCGAGGACGACGCGGCCGGAGCGCTTCGGCTTCAAAAATTCGAATCCGAGCGCGCGGCGCTCCTTCTTTGTGACCTCGACACGCTGTTCTTTGAGTCGATCGATCTGCTTCTGCTTCGACTGTGCCTGTCGGGCCTTCGTTGCCTTCGCCCCGAATCGTGTGACGAAACGCTCCAGCCGTTCGATCTCTTCCGCCTGCCGATCGGCAGTGCGTTGCAGGTGCTGCTGGCGCGCTGCCTCTTCACGTCTCCACACATGCCACTTGCCAGGGAAGTAGGTCGATTTGCCACCTTCCAGTTCAAGGACGGCCGTTGTGACCGCTTCGAGGAACCACCGGTCATGGGCGACGAGGATCACCGCGGCATCGAGCGTGCGCAGCATCTCTTCGAGCCACTCCATCGACTCGATATCGAGGTGGTTGGTCGGCTCGTCGAGGAGCAAGAGATCCGGCTGCGCTGCGAGTGCGCGGGCGAGCGAGGCACGGGTGAGCTCACCTCCCGAGAACGTTGAGAGGGGCCGGTCGAGGTCGTCGTCGGTGAAGCCAAGGCCACGCACGACTGCACCCGCACGTGAGCGCCAGTCGTAGCCACCGGCGTGTTCGAGGCGCGCCTGCGCCTCGGCGTAGCGGCGGAGCGTGGCAGGGTCGTGGGTGCCAGTCGCCATCGCCTGTTCGAGTGCCCGCAGCTCGTCTTCGATTGCCGCGAGGTCGGATGTGCCCGCAAGGACGTAGTCACGCAGCGGACGCGGACTCGCTGCCGGCGGGCGCTGGTCATGGAGCGCGACCCGAGCTCCCTTCTCCCAGGCGAGGTCGCCCATCAGCGATGCCTCACCGGCAATTCCGCGCAGGAGGGTTGTCTTGCCGGCGCCGTTGCGTCCAGCGAGCGCGAGTCGATCGCGCCGTTCGACCTTGAACGACACGCCGTCGAACAGGGGTGACCCTGCCAATTCCTTCCGAAGATTTGATGCGATTACGATGGCCATAGCGTTTAGCCGCCACAATGGAGCGTATGCGGCACGGACTTCGCAGGAGAATGTTCTTCGCCAGCGCAGGCCTTGCCGCGCTCATTGGCGCTGCCTTCGTCATTCTGATCGTTGCGATCGTGAACCTGCGTTCGCAATCGCGCACCGAGCGTCACTCGGAAGAGGTCATTGCGACCGCGAACAAGCTCGAAAAGCTCGTTCTCGACCTGCAGACAGGAGCGCGTGGCTACGTGATCAGTCACCACGGCGTCTACCTCAAGCCGTGGCAGAACGCGAACGCCGCCTTCCCCGAGATCGCCGCCAACCTGCAGAAGCTCGTCAAGTCGAACCCGACCCAGGCGCGGCGCGCGAAGAACATCATCGCGGGCATTAAGGATTACGAGGTTACGTGGGCCGACCTCGTCATCCTCACGGCCGCCGAGAACCCTGCGAAGGCGCGTGCGCTTGTCATCACGGGGGTTGGCGAGCAGAAGGTCGACCGGCTACGGCGCCAGTTCGACGCTTTTGTCGCAGCTGAGCAGAAGCAGTCAGATGCGTTGCGCAAGCGCGCCGATCGTCAGGAGACCTACGCGATCGCGCTCGGCGCGTTTGGCCTCGGGAGCTCGTTGCTGCTGATCGCGGTCTTCGGCGTCTACGTTGCGCGGCGCGTCGTTGGGCCGATTCGCCGTGTCGCATCGGCCACCCAGCGCCTCGCGGCGGGCGACCTCAGCGAGCGCGTCGGCGAAGGAGGCCGAGACGAGATCGGTGAGCTGGGTCGCAACTTCAACCGAATGGCGGAGTCGATCGAGACGGCGCAGGAAGAGCTTGCCGGTCAGAACAAGGACCTCGCGCGGCTCACCACAGTGCTCCGCGGCGTGCTCGACTCGACCGTCGACGGTATCGCGCTCACCGATCTTGAGGGGAACATCCAGATCGTCAACCGCCCGCTGCAGCGGTTCGTCGACGAGCTTGGCCTTGAGGAAGGCGGCAACGTCGTCGAGCAGTTGCTCTCGGCGCGCGAGAAGCTCCGCGACCCGGAGAACTTCCAGGAGCTGATGGAGCGCCTCCGTACGCATCCCGACGAGCCGTCGGCTGACGAGTTTGAGTTTCTCGATCCGTACCGGGTCTTCGTCGAGTTCACCGCCCCGGTGCGTACCGACAACGGCGAGCTGCTCGGCCGGATCTGGACGCTGCGCGAGGTGACGCAGGAGCGCGAGCTCGATCGACTCAAGGACGAGTTCGTCGCGACGGTGTCACACGAGCTTCGCACGCCCCTCACGTCGATGATGGGTTTCCTGGAGATGCTCCGCGAGGGCGAGGCCGGTGGCCTGACGCCTGAACAGTCGCGCTTTCTGGGCATCGTCTACCGCAGCTCGGAGCGCCTGCAGCGTCTCGTTGGCGACCTGCTCTTCGTTGCTCGCCTCGATGCAAGCGGACTGCAGCTGCACCTCGAGGATGGCGTACGCCTCGACGAGGTCGTCACCGACTCGATCGAATCGTCGTCGGCCCTCGCCCGCTCGAAAGACATCGATCTGACGTTTGTGTGCAACGAGCCGAAGGGTGTCGCGGTGCGCGGTGACAAGGAGCGGCTCGCCCAGGTCACTGCGAACCTCCTGTCGAACGCGCTCAAGTTCACGCCGAGCGGCGGCAAAGTTGAAGCACGCGTCTTTATCGATGGCGAAGACGGTGTGCTTGAGATCGAAGACACCGGTATCGGCATCCCCGAGGCAGAGCAGGAGCGGCTCTTCTCGCGCTTCTTCCGTTCGTCGACGGCAACGAGCCAGGCAATTCCGGGTACGGGGCTTGGCCTTGCGATCGCCCGTGCGATCGCCGAAGCGCACGGGGGCTCGATCACCGTTCGGTCGAAGGTCGGAGACGGCACGTGCTTCCGTGTTGTCATCCCCCTGTGACCAGGCCGTAACCCCGGATTTCCGGTCTCAGGCAGGACTCTGCGGGTATCGTCGAAACGAGAGCAGATGCCGCAATCATGCGGCGACTGCACTTTTCGACGAGGGAGTGAGCACGTGAAGATCGCTGTTGCGTTTGACCATCGCGGAGTCCACCTGCGTGAGGCTGTGTTGGAGGTGCTCGCCGGCCACGATGTGATCGATTTCGGCACGCACAACGACGAGGTTCGGGTCGACTATCCCGACAAGGCTCGTGAGGTTGGTGAGGCGATCCAGCGCGGCGACGCTGAGCGCGGCATTCTCGTTTGTGGGTCCGGTGTCGGCGCATCGATCGCGGCGTGCAAGCTCACTGGAGTGCGCGCAGCGATCTGCCATGACCCCTACAGCGCGCATCAGGGTGTCGAACACGACGACCTGAACGTGCTCTGCCTCGGGTCAGAGATCGTCGGCCCATCGGTCGCACGTGAGCTCGTTGCCACGTTCCTCTCTGCCACGTTCGATGGTGGCGAGCGATACGTCGCTCGCCTCGACAAGGTCGCGGCGATGGAGCGACGGCTCGGCACATGATCGTCAGCGTGCGAAGCGGGCGATGAGGCGGCAGAAGCGGGAACGTTGGCGAGCATCCCGTCGTTAACCCGAGAGAGTCCCCGTACACGAAGAAGGTGGTAGGT
Source organism: Actinomycetota bacterium (assembly GCA_900299235.1). Taxonomy (GTDB): domain Bacteria; phylum Actinomycetota; class Thermoleophilia; order Gaiellales; family Gaiellaceae; genus PALSA-600. The sequence goes on along the minus strand of OMIZ01000073.1, from coordinate 27,074 downwards.
ATGTCACGGCTCACAGCTCTTGCGGATCACGGACAGTCGGTTTGGGTCGACCTCCTGTCGCGCGAGTTCGTTTCGTCGGGGCGCCTCGCTGATCTCGTCGCGCACCATGGGGTGACCGGGCTGACGTCGAACCCCGCGATCTTCCAGGCTGCAATCTCTGGTTCCGACGCGTATGACGTGCAGCTCGCAGAGGTTCTGGCGACAGGTGTTGACGATCGCGCCGCCTTCTTTGCGCTTGCGATCGACGATGTGCAGGCAGCCTGCGACGTCATGCGCCCAGTCTTCGACGCGACTGCTGGGAATGACGGGTTCGTGTCGCTCGAAGTCGACCCGGGCCTCGCACACGACACCGAGGGAACAGCGCGGCAGGCCGCTGATCTCGCAGAGCGTGTAGCGCGGCCGAACCTGATGGTCAAGATCCCCGCGACGATTGAAGGGCTGCCGGCGATCGAAGAGTCGATCGCTCGTGGGATCTCCATCAACGTCACGTTGATCTTCTCGCTCGAGCGCTACGCGGCTGTTCTCGAGGCGTACATTCGCGGTCTCGAACGACTCGTCGAAGCAGGCGGCAACCCAGCGTCACTTCGCTCAGTCGCCTCGTTCTTCATCAGTCGCGTCGATACCGAGGCCGATCGACGACTCGAACGTGTCGACCATTCAGAGCTCGCAGGCCAGCTCGGCATCGCGAACGCGAAGCTCGCATATCGCCATTTCGTTGAGGTCTCGGAGGGCGCGCGCTGGCAGGCCCTCGCGGCGCAAGGCGCCGCCCCGCAGCGTCCGTTGTGGGCGTCGACCTCAACCAAGAATCCGGCGTATCGCGACACGATGTACGTCGAAGAGCTTGTTGGGCCGCAGACGGTGAACACCATGCCGATCGAAACGATCGACGCATTCGAGGATCACGGAGTGGTGCGAGGCACCACGGTCTCTGAAGGCTGGGATGAGGCCGATGCGCTCTTCGCGGCGATCGCCCGCGCCGACGTCGACATCGCTGATGTGACTCAGCTGTTGGAAGACGAGGGCGTCAAGAAGTTCGCCGACGCCTTCGACGCGCTTCTCGCCGTCATTGGCGACCGGCGCAGAGAGCTCTCGCCCGCGTGACCGACGGGTTCCTGGCTCCCGAAGAGATTGTCGAACGCATCTGGGCGCGCGACCCAATGCTCTGGACGGGCCGAGATGAGGGTCGCTGGCTCGGCTGGCTCGATGAGCCGAGGCGCGGTGAGCAGGAGGTCGAGACGCTTGCGGAGCTCGTCGATGGCGTCGCAGGTCTCACCGACGACATCGTCTTGCTCGGCATGGGCGGCTCATCGCTTGCTCCCGAAGTGCTTCGTGTTGCGATGCAGGCCGACCGGTTCCACGTCCTCGACACGACACACCCTCGAGCGATTCGCGAGCTTGAGGCGCGAATCGATCCAGGTCGCACGCTCTTTGTCGTAGCGTCGAAATCCGGCACGACACTTGAGACACGCGCGCACGCTGAGTACTTCTGGTCGCGCGCTCCGAAGGGCGACACATGGATCGCGATCACCGATCCTGGCTCCGACCTCGAACGTCTGGGGCGCGAGCGCGGATTTCGAGCGGTGATCTCCGGCGAGCCGACGATCGGCGGACGCTACTCGGCGCTCTCACCTTTCGGCCTCGTACCTGCCGCGTTGATGGGAATGGATGTCGGTCGGCTGCTTGCGCGAACGCGCGAGATGTCGGACGCAACACGGGGCGTGACCGGCAACCCGGCGCTCGCCCTTGGGCTTGCGCTTGGCGAGGGCTGGCACGCCGGGCGCGACAAGATCTGCATCGACGGCAACGCCGGCTCGTTCGGTCTCTGGGTTGAGCAGCTGCTCGCCGAATCGACAGGCAAGCACGGCAAAGGTCTCATTCCGGCGCCCGGTGTTTCCGGAGCCGGCGCCGATCGGCAGCTCCACACCGTCGACATCGCTGATCCGTACGACCTTGGCCAGGAGTTCTTCAAGTGGGAGTTCGCCACGGCAGTTGCAGGAGCGCTGCTTGGCATCAACCCGTTCGACCAGCCCGATGTGCAGGCGGCGAAGGATCGGACGAACGAGGTGCTGAAGGCGGGCGACGCAGCGCTTGAGAGCGAGGGTTCGCTCGCCGAGATCGCCGAGCAGGCGACGTCAGGGGATTACATCGCGATCCAGGGCTTCATCGACCCAACACCGGCCGCGACCGAGCGCCTCTGGGCGGTCGCCCGAGAGCTTGAGGCGCGCACCGGCTGTGTCCCCACCGTCGGCATCGGCCCTCGCTATCTGCACTCGACCGGGCAGCTCCACAAGGGTGGGCCGAACTCGGGTCTCTTTATTCAGGTGATCGATGAGGTTGGCGAGGAGCTGCCAATCCCTGGCATGCCATTCGGCTTCGGCCGCCTGATTCGCGCCCAGGCAGCGGGCGATTTCGCATCCCTCAAGGAGCGCGGCCGCAGAGTCGTGCGTGTTCGCCTCCGCGACCTCGAGGAGGTCTCGTGAAGCTCGGCATGATCGGTCTTGGACGTATGGGTGCCCGGATGGCCGAGCGCCTCCGGCGCGCTGGGCACGACGTCGCGACGTATGACCCGCAGGTCGATTCGACCGCAGGCTCGGTCGCCGAGCTCGCGACGCAGCTCGCGAGCCCGCGGATCTTCTGGATGATGGTTCCAGCGGGCGAGATCACCGAGTCGACCTTCGGCGCGGTGCTTGCGGCCGCCGAGGTAGGCGACATCGTGATCGATGGCGGCAACTCGAACTTCCGCGACTCGCAGCGGCGTGCTGCACGAGCAGCGGAGCAGGGAGTCGCGTTCATCGACGCTGGCGTCTCGGGCGGGGTATGGGGTCTCGACAACGGGTACTGCCTGATGGTCGGCGGCGAGAACGCCGCTGTCGAGATCGCCGAGCCGATCTTCCGCGATCTCGCACCAGTCGATGGCTACGCCCACGTCGGCGCGGCGGGTGCGGGCCACTTCGCGAAGATGGTCCACAACGGCATCGAGTACGGCCTGATGCAGGCCTACGCCGAGGGATTCGAGGTGTTGCGCAAGTCGGAGTTCGATTTTGATCTGCAGGAGGTTGCCGGAATCTGGCGCTACGGCTCCGTTGTCCGCTCCTGGCTCCTCGAACTGCTACACGACGCGTTTGAGCAGGAGGGCTCAGGGCTCGAGCGGATTAGAGGGTTCGTCGAGGATTCCGGTGAAGGGCGTTGGACGGTCGCTGAAGCGATCGCAGAGGACGTTCCCGTTCCCGTGATCTCGGCCGCACTCTTCGCACGTTTTGCCTCGCGTGAGGAAGAGGCGTTCGCAGCCAAGGTCAACGCTGCGCTGCGGGCGCAGTTCGGCGGCCATGCGGTGAAGTCGAACGAAGGGACGGGTGCGTGAGCACACACCACGACGAGAACCCGCTGCTTGAAGGGCTCGATCTCGGCCGTCGTCCCGAGTCATGCGCGCTTGTCATCTTCGGCGCGTCAGGCGATCTCACACAGCGCAAGCTGATGCCCGCGCTCTATTCGCTTGCGATTCGCGGGCTGCTGCCGGAGCACTTCGTCGTGATCGGGGCCGCACGCACCCCAGGAACCGACGACGAGTTTCGCGCCAAGATGCGCGAAGCGATCGAGAAGTACGCCCGCGACCCCTTCCGGGAAGACGTGTGGGAGCGACTTGCGTCGGGTATGCGCTACGCCGCCCTCGACTTCTCCGACGAGACCAGCGAGAACTCACTTGTCCGGATCCTCTCGACCGTCGATGCGGAGTACGGAACGCAGGGCAACCGTGTCTTCTACTTCGCGGTTCCACCGAACGCGATCGGGACACTCGTCACCGAGCTTGCCGCACGCCGCACGGCTGAGGGCTGGGTACGACTGATCATCGAGAAGCCCTTCGGCAACGACCTTGCATCGGCGCGGGCATTGAACGAACTGATCGCCGCCCGCTTTTCGGAGCGCGAGGTCTACCGCATCGACCACTACCTCGGCAAGGAGACGGTGCAGAACATGTTGGCGCTTCGGTTCGCCAACGGGATCTTCGAGCCGATCTGGAACCGCCAGTTCGTCGATCACGTTCAGATCACCGTCGCCGAATCGATCGGAATCGAAGGACGCGGCTCGTTCTACGAGCACACGGGCGCGATTCGCGACATCTTCCAGAACCACCTCCTGCAGCTCGTTGCGATCACCGCGATGGAGCCACCGAGTGACTTCACCGCCGACTCGGTACGCAACGAGAAGGTGAAGGTGCTGCGCTCACTGCAGACCCCCGACCCGACCTCGGTCGTTCGCGGCCAGTACGGGCGCGGGTTCGTTGAGGGGGTCGAGGTGCCGGGCTACCGCGAAGAGGATGGCGTCGACCCTGCGTCAATGACCGACACCTACGTTGCCGCGAAACTCTTCGTCGACAACTGGCGCTGGGCGGACACCCCGTTTTACGCGCGCATGGGTAAGCGGCTTGGTCGTCGTGAGACGACCGTCGCGATCCAGTTCAAGCGGGCGCCGCATCCGCCGTTTGCCGAAGCGACCTCGGACAGCCTCCGGCCGAACGTTCTGCTGATTCACGTGCAGCCGGATGAGGGGATGTCGCTCGCGATCGGCGCGAAGGTGCCAGGGCAGGGGATGTCGATCCGCACCGTTCACATGGACTTCCTCTACGGCAGTGCGTTCCGCGAGGGGCTTCCCGAGGCGTATGAGCGACTGATCCTCGACGCAATGCTCGGTGACGCAACGCTCTTCACGCGCTCCGACGAGATTGAGGAGCAGTGGGCACTCGTCGATGCGATCACGTCGGCGTGGGAGCGAGACCGTACGGCGTTTCCGAACTACGCAGCCGGTACGTGGGGGCCACCATCAGCCGACGAGTTGCTGCACCGCGACGGCCACTCGTGGCGTAGGCACTGAGGGTTGTCGGCGCAGTGAAGACGCTGCTTCATCACGACACGTGGACTGGCACGAACGTCACGGTTCGCGACATCGAGCGCGAGCTTCAGCGCCTGCGCAACGGGTCGACAGCAAGTGCCGGCTCGATGCACCTGCGCACGAGCGTGCTCACGCACATCGCCTGGGTGCCGAGCGAATGGCGTGACGCTGCCGAGGAGACGCTGCAGGGTCTCGCTGAGCGTCACCCCTCTCGCACACTCATCCTCACGCCTTTGCCCTCGGCCGAGACCGGGATCGACGCCGACCTCGCGCTTCGCTCGTTCGCTGCAGGGCAGCACGCCGTCTACTCCGAGGTGATCTCGCTCACGCTGCGCGGAGCCACATCGCTTGCTCCCGCCTCGATTGTGCTGCCGCTCTTGATCTCCGACCTGCCAGTGTTTCTGCGCTGGCGCGGCCGTCCCGATTTCGGTGGCAGGCAGTGGCGCCAACTCGTTGGTGTCGCCGATCGTGTTGTGGTCGACACCGGTGAGTGGGATGAGTTGCGTCCGACCGAGTTGCGCGAGGAGTTCGACCGGACGGCGCTTTCCGACATCGCCTGGGCGCGAACGCTTGAGTGGCGGCGTGCACTGGCCGGATATTGGCCCGAGATCCGCGATCAGGAGATTCGTATCGCAGGCCCGCTCGCGGAGGCGGAGCTCCTGCGCGGGTGGCTAGTCGACCGTCTTGAACGTGGCGTCCGTGCGGTGACACAGGCCGCCGAGCTCAGCGTGTCGCTCGATGGCATCCCGATTCCGGCGCCACGCATCTTTGCGGTCACACCGAGCGATCGGCTGTCGGCGGAGCTTGATCGTTACGGACGCGATTCGGTGTACGAGGCCGCCGTTCGCGCGACCGAACCTGTGCTCGGCGCCTAGCCCGCGAGCTCGGCTACGACGAGCTCGTGGATCGAGCCGTTCGAGCTGAGGAACGATTGGCGATGCGCCGTTGGCTCCCCTGTGAGCGTCGTGCAGCGGCCACCTGCCTCCTCGACGAGGAGCTGTACGGCAGCGAAGTCCCAGAGGGCGAGCTCGCGCTCACCGGCGAAGTCCACCGCGCCCTGGGCGACCAGGCAGTGCTGCCAGAAATCGCCGAAGCCTCGTTCTGTCCACGTACGAGCAGTCACCGCCCGCCAGGTGTCGGTCATATCGCTCGGCGACGTCGTCGACGAGACGGCGTCTTCGAGGCGTGCGACGTGCGAGACGTGGCAGAGCTCGCCATTGGCGAAGGTGCCAGCTCCGCGCGATGCCCACCACCGCTGACCGAGGGCCGGCGCCGATACGACGGCAACCTGTAGCTCACCTTCGACCTCGAGAGCAAGCAGTGTCGCCCACACGGGAACACCGCGCACGTAGTTCCGGGTGCCGTCGATCGGATCAACGATCCAGCGGCGGGCGTCCTCGCCGTCGTCCCCGAACTCCTCGCCAAACACCCCCTCGCGGCGCCCCGAGGCAGTGACGAGCCGCCGGATCGCCTCTTCGGCCCCCTTGTCAGACTCCGAGACGGGTGTCAGGTCCGGCTTTGTCTCGACACGCAGGTCGGTTGCACGAAAGCGTGGGAGCGTGATCGCATCTGCCGCGTCGGCGAGGTCGTGCGCGAAGCGAAGGTCGGCTTCGATGCTCATGGCGCGACGGTAGCGGAGAGCGCCGCTTCGAGCGCAGTTGCGGCGGCAAGGACCCGTGCGTCGTCGCCCGGTCGGCCGGCGATCTGGATCGATGCGGACAGGCCATCGGTCGCAGGGCCACACGGGAGCGCGATCGTTGGCCAGCCGAGAACGTCGAACGGATAGGTGAAGCGAACGACGCTGTCGCGAATCTCGAGCTCGTCGGAATCGGCCGGAGGCGCGACGAATGCGAGCGTTGGCGTTACCAGCACGTCAAATCCAGCAATCGCCGCGAGTGCATCCTCGGCGTACTGCGCGCGCGTCGTGCGTGCGATGCTCGCTTCCGCCTCGGTGACGTTGAGGCACCGCTCGATCTTGATGCCGATCGACTCGCCGTAGAGCTCTCCGAACTCGGCATAGAGGTCGCGGTGCACGTCGGCGATCTCTTGCTGAAATGCGGGGAGGGTTCCGGTCGGTTCCGGGAAGTCCACTGGGGTGACGGGCCCGAGCAGCGCAGCGGCCGCTTCAACGCGTGCCTGCACGAGGGGATCTGCAAGGGCGGACCAGGCGAGCGCAACGCTGAGCGTGCCGGCCTCGACCGTCGCGTCGAACGACTGGCCCGGGCACAGGATGCGCATCGCCTCCTGGCAGCCTGCAACGTCTCGAGCCATCGGGCCTGCGTGGTCGAAGCTTGGAGCGAGTGGAAAGACCCCGTCCATCGAGACGAGTCCGAACGTGGGCTTGAACCCGACGATCGCACAACACGCCGCGGGGATCCGGATCGAGCCCCCCGTGTCGGTACCGAGCGCTAGGTCGGCGTACCCGCCCGCGAGCGCTGCCGCTGAACCGCCGCTCGACCCACCTGTCGACCGACCAGGTGCGGCAGGGTTCGGCACCGTGCCGTAGTGGTCGTTCTGTGAGGTGATGCCGTATGCGAACTCGTGCAGGTTGGTCTTTCCGACCGTCACGTAGCCCGCGGCTTCGAGCGCGAGCACGGCGGACGCCGACGTTGTCGGCACATGCTCGGCAAAGACGGCGGAGCCGTACGTCGTACGAACACCGGCGGTGTCGAAGAGATCCTTGACTGCGAGTCGCCTTCCCGCAGGGATCGGACGGGCCGCCGGAACCTCGGTGATGAAGATGCCAGGCGGGATCGGATCGGCCATGGTCGGGATCTACCCGCCGGCCGAGCTAGGAGAGCCAGAGGTAGGTGAGGCCAACGCCGAACGTTCCTCCGAAGAGCACGAGGAACAGCGCGAAGAGACCCAGGCCAAACCGGATGTTCTTGCGGTCGAGCTCGGGAGTGGTCTCAACCGGATCGTGCAACGAGTCGGGAGCCTGGCTCACAGAACCACCGCATCGATCGCCATCGCGACGAAGAGCAGCGCGAGGTAGAGCATCGAATAGTGGAAGAGGCTGACTGCGCGCTCGCGAATCGGATTACGCCGCAGCTTCACGGCGTAGACCATGAAGATCGCGCCCAGCAAGAGCGCGAGGGCTCCGTACACCCATCCGAATACGCCAAACGCAACCGGGACGAGCGTCAGTGCGAGCATGACCCAGGAGTACCGCACGATCTGGCGCGTCGTCTCCTCGTCGCCCTTCGCAACGGGGAGCATCGGCACGTTTGCTGCTGCGTAGTGCTCCTTGATCATCAGCGCGAGCGCCCAGAAGTGGGGCGGCGTCCAGATGAACACGATCAGGAACATCACGATCGCGGCGGAACCGAGGTGACCGGCGGTTCCGGCGTAGCCGACAAGCGGCGGTACTGCACCTGCGGCGCCACCGATCACGATGTTCTGCGGCGTCGAGCGCTTCAACCACCGCGTGTAGACAAAGACGTAGAAGAGGTTGCCAGCGAGAGCCAGGGTCGCGGTCGGCAGGTTCACAAGCGCATCGAGCAGCACCCACGAGAGGGCCGAGAGCGCGAGCCCGAACTCAAGGGCCGACTCGGGTGACACACGTCCTGCAGCAACTGGTCGCGCTGCCGTGCGGTCGCCCATCAGTGGATCGATGTCGCGGTCGAGATAGTGGTTCAACGCACCCGAGCCGCCGCACGCAAGCGCGAGCCCAACCATGGTCAGCACGAAGACGCTCGCCTTTGGAACGCCGCCTGCCCCAACGAATGTGGCGGCAGCACCGGTAAGGAGGAGCAGGCTCATCACGCGCGGCTTGGTCAGCTCAACGTAGTCAGCGACCGTGCCGTACACCGCCTTGTGGCCCCGACGGAACGCCTGGGCGCTGACCCAGACCGTCGCCGCGAACGCAACAGACGCTGCGGCGAGGTGAATGCTGCGCGTCGTAAGCAATGCCGCGAGACCGAACGTGACGAGCGCAAAGACCGCGCCGGGTAGAAGGCGACGGGCGGAAATCCAGGCGATGATCACCAGCGCGGCAAGCGGAGGGAGCGCCACGGCAGCGAGCACGCGATGCGTGGTTCCCCAATCTGCCGCGCCCGAGATGACGGCAAGACCCGTGGCTCCGACTGCGAAGAGCGCAGTCAGGCGACCAAAGAGTTCCACCCCACCTCCGTTATCTATTCTTACTTCCACCGCTCAGCCTCCAAACGCCGCCGCACGTCGCGCAATGGTCGGGCATTGGAAATGTACGGCAGGCGGTCGAAGTTCCACGCTGGTGGTGGGGACGTCGTGTACCACTCGAGCGTGTCGGCCTGCCACGGATCGTTCGATGCGCGGCGGCCAGAACGAGCCGTGACGATCACGTTCAGGACAAAGACGAGCATGCCAAGCGCCATCACGAATGAGCCGACCGTTGAGATCACGTTGTAGACCTCCCAGATTCCGCCCGACTCGTAGGTGTAGACGCGCCGCGGCATCCCAAGCAGACCCAGGAAGTGCTGCGGCAGGAACGTCGCGTTGAAGCCGATCAGCACGAGAGCGAAGTGGAGCTTGCCGAGCCGCTCGTTGAGTAGCCGACCAAACATCTTCGGCCACCAGTAGTAGAGGCCGCCAAAGACCGCGAAGATCGAGCCACCAAACAGGACGTAGTGGAGGTGCGCGACGACGAAGTACGTGTCGGTGAGCTGCCAGTCAATCGGGAAGGCGGCGAGGAAGATGCCCGAGAGGCCACCGAGCGTGAACACGCCGATGAAGCCGATCGACCAGAGCATCGGTGTGTCGAACGAAATGTTTCCGCGCCACAGCGTCGCGAGCCAGTTGAAGATCTTCACGCCGGTCGGAACGGCGATCACCATCGAGCTCAGCATGAAGAACGCGTCGAGGCCAATCGGCAGGCCAACCGAGAACATGTGGTGCGCCCAGACGAGCAGCGAGAAGAACGCGATGCCGGCTGTCGAGTACGCGACGGCCTTGTACCCGAAGATCGGCTTCCGCGAGAACACGGGAATGGTCTCGGACACGATCCCCATCGCGGGCAGGATCATGATGTAGACCTCGGGATGCCCGAAGAACCAGAAGACGTGCTGGTACAGGATTGGGCTGCCACCGTGAGCCGGGTCGAAGAAGTGCGTGCCCCACTGGCGATCGAGCAGCATCATCGTGAGGCCGGCTGAGAGCGTCGGCAGCACGATCACAAGCAGCCACGCGTAGGTCAGCATCGCCCACACAAAGAGCGGGATGCGCGTCCAGGTCATGCCTGAAGTGCGCATGTTGTGGATCGTCACGATGAAGTTGATCGCCCCAACGAGTGACGAGATCGAAAGGATGTGGAGGCCGAGGATCCAGAAATCCTCGCCGTGGCCGGGCATGTGGAGCGTTGAGAGTGGAACGTACGACGTCCAGCCCGCCGCGGCGGCGCCGTGTCCCGCCCAGAAGCTCGAGAGCAGCACCACTCCTCCGAGCAGAAAGAGCCAGTACGAGAGCGCGTTCAGGCGGGGGAACGCCATGTCGCGCGCACCAATCATCAGCGGCACGAGGAAGTTGCCGAAGCCCGCGAGGATCGGGACGATGACGAGGAAGATCATCGTCGTGCCGTGGATCGTGAGCACCTGGTTGTAGGCGCTGCGGGTCAGGAAGTTCTCGTTCGGCGTCGCGAGCTGCGTGCGCATCAGGAGCGCGAGGATGCCGCCAAACGCAAAGAAGCCGAGCGTCGTCCAGATGTAGAGCAGGCCGATGCGCTTGTGGTCGACGGTGGTCAGCCAGGCCGTGATCCGGCCTGCCCGCCAGTCGGACTCGTAGCGTGGCCGCACCACCGTCGGCAGGTGCTCAGCTCCGGAAGCCATTGGCCTTCTGCTTTGGGAAGGTGGAGGTGTAGTGGATCAAGGCGTCGATCTGATCTTCCGACCACGTCGCGCCCACCGCGGGCATCTGGCGCAGGCCGTGGCGGAGCAAGTTGGTGATGCCGGCTCGATCGCGCAGCAGCGGGTTGCCGCCGAGCGCAGGCCCAACGTAGGTCTCTGACAGGCGATGGCATGACGAGCAGACGTTGAGCCACTCCTCCTTGCCGACCTCGGTGCTCCCCGGCGCAGCTGCACGGGCGGCGATGAACGCCTCGTACTCCGCTCGAGGGACGACCTTGACCGTCGCGTCCATCAGGGCGTGCTGGATGCCGCAGAGTTCAGCGCAGCGTGCGACGTAGGAGCCGACGGGCGCCTGGAACCACGTGTGGTTGACCTGACCGGGAATCGCATCGGTCTTACCGCCGAGCTCTGGAACCCACCAGCTGTGGTTGACGTCGGTCGCCGGCGCGGTGATGTCTTCGTGCACGACCTCGCCGGCGGGGGCGATCATCGTGCCGATCGAGACCGCACCATTCGGGTACTTGAAGAGCCAGTAGAACTGGTGCCCTTCGACCGTAATCGTCGTCTCGTTTGCAGCGGCCGCAGGCGGCGCATCGCTGATGCCCGGAAGCTTGTAGAAGACGTAGCCGCCGATCGCGGCGAGCATGATCACGGGCACGACGGTCCAGAGGATTTCGAGCCGTGTCGAGCCGTGGATCTGCGGCCCTTCCTGGTACCGAGAGCGCTTGCCACGGCGGTAGCGCGTAATCAGCACGAGGAGCGCGCCTTCAACGATCACGAAGATGATCGCGGCGAAGATCGTCACGAACACGTATGCGTCACGAATGCGGTGTGCATTCGGTGAGTGAGCAGGCAAAGGCAGCAGTCCGCCGTTTCCCGCAAACGCTGTCGTAGCGGGCACCAGCAGGACCGCGACTACTGCGAATGCGACTACGGCAGCTCTCCGACCCACGCCATTTGGCATCGTATAGGCGTGGAGGGAACGACGCGCCTAGAGCTGCCCGAGTACGTGAGCCGCCCGTTCGATGTGTACGTGAATGGGGTGCTGCAGACGGAGGGGTCCGACTACACGGTCGACCGAGACGCGGCGCTCGTCTTCCCGCGCGAGCTTGCCGAGGAAGGCAAGCTCAGCAAGTTGCGTTGGCTCTCGATCTTTCTCGGCATTGCCGGGACGTATCGCAAGAACGAGTCTGTTGATGTCGCGTGCACCGTTAACGGCAAGCCTGTCGTCGCGAGTTTGACGTCGAAGGCTTCACACGCGGCGTTTCCCCAGCAGGGCTAACAGGATGGGCGCCGAGCTCGACGGTGCGGGCAACGCATGCTGAGCCGTCGGGCCCTGCGAGCGCTCCTCTCACGGATCGGCGCCGAAAATCTTGGCGTCCTCGAGACAAGCGGTGTTCAGGCCGTCGCGCTCATCGTGTTGCTCGTCGCAATTTCCGTTGGCGTGCGGACGACCGCGCTCGGCGGGTCGTTCTGGATCGATGAAGGGATCTCGGTCGGTATCGCCCACCACGCGCTCTCGTCGATCCCTCACGTGCTCCATCAAGACGGTGCACCCCCGCTCTACTACATGCTGCTGCACGTCTGGATCGCGCTCTTTGGCGATTCGGAGCGGGCCACCCACGCACTGTCGCTCCTCTTCTCGTTGGCGTGCGTTCCGTTGGCGTACTGGGTTGGCCGTCCGGTGTTCAGTCGCGCGGTGGGCATCGTCTGCGCAACGCTCGCTGCGCTTGATCCCTACCTCACCTACTACGGCCAAGAGACGCGGATGTACACGCTCGCCGCAGCGCTGTCGTTCCTCATCACGGGTGCGTACATCCGTGGGATCGTGCTCAGCCGTCGCCGCTGGCTGCCCGTACTCGCGATCTCCATTGATCTCGTTGCGCTGACGCACAACTGGGGGCTCTTCCTTGCGATCGGGCTGGGCGTAGCCACCGTTGCGCTCGCCCGCGATCGCCTGCGGTGGGATGGTCTGCTGGTAGCGCTTGGCGCGGGAGTGATCTACGTGCCGTGGCTACCCACGCTGCTGAAGCAGGCGGCCCATACCGGCGCCCCTTGGACGACGAGTCCAAATCTGCACGCTCTCGTGCTTGCGCCAGGCGCCGTGCTTGCGGGAGACGGGCCGCTGATGGCGTTCGCCGTTGCTGGCTGCGCAGGTCTCGCGATCGTGATGCGAGGGGGCGGGGCTCAGCGAAGCACTATTCGGCTCCTCGCCCTTGCGATCGCTGTGACGATCCTCGTTGCGTGGACGGGCTCCCAGTTCACCCCTGCCTGGACGGGTCGTTACCTGGGGGTAATCGTCGGGCCACTGCTGCTGCTTGCCGCGGTGGGCTTCGTGAAGGTCGGTCGCCCTGGGCTCGTCTCGTTCATTCTCATCCTCTTTCTCTGGGGTGGCTTTTCGGTCAAAGACGAGAAGTCGAACGCGAAGGCCATTGCCGCCGCAACCACACCGCTGCTCCGACCCGGCGATCTGATCCTCACAACCCATCCGGAGCAGACACCGGTGCTTCGTTACTACTTCGGCCCGGGTTTTCGTTACGCAACGACACTTGGCCCAGTCGCCGACCCGCGGGTGATGGATTGGCGTGACGCGCTGAAGCGGCTCAAGGCGGCAACTCCCGCGGCCGACATTGCGTTGCTGGCGCAGCTCCCTCCCGGTCAACGGTTCGCCGTCGTCGCGCCGGTCTTCCGTGATTACCACGCGTGGGACGCGCCCTGGACAAAGCTCGTCTACACCACGTCAAACCGCTGGCTTGCGGCGATCAGCGCCGATCGGCGCTTCCGGCAGGTCACCGTTGTTCGAAGCGACGAGATCGCCACGAAGAAGAACTACTGGAAGCCGCTCCAGGCGTTCATTTTCGTCCGTTCGTCTAGCATCCGTGCCGCGGCGCAGGGCAACACATCGAGATGAACGACCACTCCACACAGGCAGGACGCACCGTCGTCCTTGGCGGCGGGCCAGCTGGCTTGACTGCGGCGTACCTCCTGACGAAGGTCGGTCGCAACGTCACCGTCCTCGAAGCCGAGGATCAGATCGGCGGCCTCGCAAAGACCGTTGAGCGTGACGGCTACCGCTTCGACCTCGGTGGGCATCGCTTCTTCACGAAGTCGGTTGAGGTCGACACCCTGTGGCACGAGGTGCTTGGCGACGAGTTCCTGAAGCGGCCGCGCATGTCGCGTATCTACTGGAACAACCGCTACCTCGACTACCCGCTGCGCGGTCCCGACGTGATCAAGAAGCTCGGGCCGATTGAGCTGACGCGCTGCATCGCGTCGTATGCGCGTGCTGCGCTGCTGCCCAAGCGACGAGAGGAGTCGTTTGAAGATTGGGTGTCAAATCGCTTTGGGCGCCGACTCTTTCAGCTCTTCTTCAAGTCCTACACCGAGAAGGTGTGGGGTGTTTCGACGACCGAGATCCGTGCGGAGTGGGCGGCCCAGCGCATCAAGGGTCTGTCGTTCTTCTCAGCCGCAAAGGCTGCGTTCTTCGGCAACAAGGGCAACAAGGTCAAGAGCCTGATCGGCGAGTTCAACTACCCGCGCTTCGGGCCGGGCCAGATGTGGGACGCGATGGCGGGGGCGATCGAGCAGGCTCATGGCGGGGTGCTGCTTGAGTCGCCGGTAACGAGCGTCGAGATCAAGGCTGGCAAGGTCGTTGCGGTGAAGACGCCAACCGCGACGTACGAGAATCCCGACTTTGTGATCTCGTCGTTGCCGCTCCGTGCGATCGTTGCGATGGCCAGCCCAGCTGCGCCGGCTGAGGTACTTGAGGCCGCTCGTGGACTCCGCTACCGCGACTTCCTGACCGTTGCGCTCGTTGTTGATGGTGAGGATCTCTTCCCGGACAACTGGATCTATATCCACGAGCCGGCGGTGCAGGTCGGCCGCATCCAGAACTACCGCTCGTGGAGTCCGTGGATGGTTCCCGACCCGACGAAGGCGTGTGTTGGCCTCGAGTACTTCTGCTTCGAGGGCGACGATCTCTGGGACAGCGACGACGACGCGCTCGTCGAACTCGCCGCGACCGAGCTCGAGAAGCTCGGCCTTTGCAGCAAGGAGAAGGTTGAGCGCGGCTTCGTGACGCGCGTGCCGAAGGCCTACCCGATCTACGACGTCGACTACGCGAGCCGCGTCGACACGATCCGCGGCTGGCTCGACACGATTGAGAACCTCCAGCAGGTCGGACGAAACGGACTCCATCGGTACAACAACTCCGATCATTCGATGCTCACGGCGATGCGTGCGGTGGACAACCTGCTTGCAGGTGCCCACCACGACATCTGGGAGGTCAACGCGGAGAGCGTCTACCACGAGACCGACGAGGTCGACGAGCAGCCCTATCGCGCGGCGCCGGTCACCCCCGCACTGCAGGCTGAACTCGATGCTGCGGCAGAAGACGAGGATCCCACCTCGGGCACGCCGGCTGCGGCCACTCGGCACTAACCCTTCGGGTTTTCTCGGAGTCGGGCCCCGGGGCCTGCGGCTACGCTTCTGACATGCCGCTCCGGCGCGCACGCGGTGTTCTTGCAGGTCGCGGCCTCTTGCTGCTGCCGCTCGCTGCGTTCGCAGTCCATCAGCTGCGCTACCTCTTCGCCTACGGGTCGTCGGCAGAGCAGGCGCTCGCCGCTCAAGGCCACGGCTACGTGAACTCGCTTGCGCCCTGGCTTGGGGTGCTGCTCGCCTTCGCTGTGGGTGGCCTGATCGTGCGCATCTCGGCCGGTCTGCACGGCCATGCGGTGCCGGCCCGCCGGGCCTTCGTTGCTGTCTGGGTGCTGGCTGCGGCAGCGCTGCTTGCGCTCTACGTTGCGCAGGAGCTCCTCGAGGAGCTCTTCGCAACCGGTCATCCGTCTGGTGTCGCCGGGGTCTTTGGGCACGGCGGCTGGTGGGCGATTCCGCTATCGCTGTTCTTCAGCGCCGTCGTCGCAGCCTGCGTCGGGGTCGCCGACGACCTTGTCGAGTTTGCCGCTTCGATCCTCGGCTCGCGCGTGTTCGTAGCCTCCGTGCCGGCCGTGCGGCCGTCGCTTGGGTCTGTACGGATGCGCGGCCTCGCCTTTGTCTGGCAGGGTCGCGGCCCGCCAGTTCGCCGCACCTTCGCGGCCTAGCCGGGCGTTCGCTCCGCTACGGGCCGCAGTGGGCCGATCGTCGGCCACCCTCATTCACTCGACCCAAAGGAGTTTCTTCATGCGCAACGTTGCCTGTGCAGCCGCCGTTCTTGGCGCGCTCAGCCTGATCGGCCCCGCCTTCGCTGGCGCCCCGGTCACCCAGAAGACCGCTTCCTATGCGATCTCGCTCACGCTCGGACCGAAGGAGACGATGTTCACCCCGGCCGAGGTCAAGGCGAAGCATCTGAAGAGCGGCGAAGTGATGATCGGCGGTTCGATGGCGATGGACATGAGCTCTGGAATGGGTGGGGCGGTCCGTCACCTGGAGGTGCACATCACCTCGCGTGCAACCGGTAAGGCGATCACGAACCTGACACCGAAGATCGCGGTCGCCGATCGAACGACGAAGGCGCTGTCTGATGTGATCACCGTCGTCAAGATGCAGGGCGTCGGCGCCCCGGCCTCCGACATCCACTTCGGCAACAACGTCGACCTTCACCTCGGACACGCCTACACGGTCGCGGTGGCTGTCGGTGCAGAAGAGACCGTGTTCCACTTCGTCGCCAAGTAGGGGTGCGCAGAGCGCTCCTCATCGCCGGGATTGCGATGCTCGTTGGGGCACCGTCGGCGCTTGCGCATGGACGGACGCCAACGGTGGCGCTCGACTATCGGCTCACGCTTGATCGACCGAGCGCGCTTCTCACGGGCGTCCATCTGCGCATCCTTGACGGCGACCGCTCGCTCCAGGTGCGGGCCGACCCGGGTGTCGTCGTTCTCGTGCGTGGCGTCTTGCGCGAGCCGCTCTTGCGCATCGACGCCGCCGGCGTGTGGGTCAACGCGTCATCACCGACGGCGACGGCCGACAAGGTGATCGCGCCGGGTCGTACTGGTTGGGTGCGGCTCTCCCACGGTCGTACGGTGGCGTGGCACGAGCACCGCCTTCAGCCACCTCCGAGCAGTGTCACCGGGCCAGCCGTACGCTTCGCGATCCCCGTTGAGGTCAACGGGGTGGCGGGAAGTGTCGGCGGCAGCTTCGTGCGTGTGAAGCGTCCAGCGACGCTGCTCTGGTTCACTGCGGTCATCGCGGCCGTTGGAATTGGCACGGGGGTCGGCATCCGTCGCCGTGACCTCCGTGACCCGCTGACCGTGGTGCTCGGGATCGTGGGTGGTGCGGCCGCGCTCCTCGCCGTCACAACGTTCGCTGCCCGCGACGCACCGACCGGCGGCATCGGGTGGCTGCAAATCGGGTCAGGCATCGTGATTGGCGCCGTGCTCGCCGTCATCCTCGTTCGCTCAAAGGGGCGGCGACGCGTCCACGTCGCGGGTGTGATTGGCGCGATCGCGGTTGCTGCGTCGCTCGGGTCGCTCCCGGTGTACTGGCACGGCGCGGTGATCTCGGCATTGCCCGGCAGTGCGGCGCGCGTTGCGTGCGCTGTGGCGATTGCAGGCGGGCTCATCTCCGCGTTGCTGAGCCTCGCACCCGACTCCGGTGACCCGCAGCGGGCGGCTCGCCCGACCGGGACGGGACAGCGGAAGCGGGGCCGCGCATGATCGCGCTTGTTGCAGCAGCCGCTCTCGGCGGAGATCCCTCGGTCGTTCCGGTGCCGATCGGACCGGGCGCGCGCTTCCGGCCGGCCGCCCATCGGGCAGCCGCGCCAGCACTCATTTGCGACCGTGCAATGTCGGCGTACCGAATCCACCTTGAGCTCTTCGCCCAGGGGAAGGTGATTGTCGTCCCCGCTGGTATCGGGCGTGGCGACGCAGGGTGCACTGGCGACATACGGACGACTGCTCCGGGCGGGATCGTCGACGTTGCCCGCCGCCACGCGACGCTCGGTGATCTCTTCCGTGTTTGGGGCGAGCGGCTCACGCCGAACCGACTCCTCTCCTTCCCGGGGAATGTCCGCGTCTACGTCGCTGGCCGCCGCATGGCTGGCAATCCGGTCACGGTCGCACTGACGCCGAACGCAGAGATCGTTGTTGAGGTTGGTCCGACGATTCCGCCCCACCGCTTCTTCCTCTTCCCGAAAGGATCGTGATGCTCCGACGCCACCTTCTCGTTGTCGGCAGTGCGGTGATCGCCGCGATCGTGCTCACAGGCTGCGGCGGATCGTCGTCGACGTCGTTCCCGACGATCGGTGCGGCGAAGACCTACAAGCTCGCCAACTTCACACCGACGGTGATCGCGAGCGTGAAGACGCCTACAACGATCAGCTTCGGCATCGAGCAGCCTGATGGAACGCTGCTGACGACGTTCAAGACTGGCCCAGGGCCCCACACGGGCGTCCATCTGATCTTCGTTCGCTCAGACCTTGGCTATCTGATTCACGTCCATCCACCGGTTGGCGCCGACGGCAAGCTGTCGTTGCCGGTGACGTTCCCGGCGCCTGGCCGGTATCGCGTTGTGGTCGACGTCTATCCCGCGGACGCCACCGTTCAGCCGAACTTCCAGCTCTTCCGCACGATCACCGTCCGCGGTTCCTACGCCCCTGTCGCCCTTCCGGCACCGGGTGGCGCCGTTACACAGGACGGATACCGCTTCACGATGGCGAGTGCCGGGAAGCTGAAGGCGATCGAGGCCGGCTACCTGAAGATCTCCGTTACCGCGCCGGATGGAAAGCCGGCGGCGATCCAGCCGTGGCTCGGGGCGCTCGCGCACGCGATCTTCTTCCGCAAAGGCTCGCTCGACTACTTCCACACGCATGTGTGTGCGCCGGGGGCGCAGGGCTGTACGTCGATTCTCGGCGGCGCGAACGTCACCGGAAAGCAAACGACTCCTGGCGTCCTTGACGTCGGTGTGCTTGTTCCCGCCGGGGGTACCTGGCGGCTGTTCCTGCAATGCCAGATCAATGGTCGGGTGCTGACCGTCCCCTTCACTATTCCCGTCGCGTCATGAGAGGAGCTCGCTTGATGAGCGCTGTCCCACGCACGTCCGTACTGCTTGCCGTCGTTGCGACAGCGCTCGTTGCTGCCGCTGCGGCTTCCGCGCACGCCGTGCTCAGCCCCGTCACCGCCCAGGCAAAGGTGCTCGAGTACTTCACGCTCGCCGTTCCTACAGAGAAGGACGGCGCGACGACGACGAAAATCGTGTTGACCGTCCCAAACGGCTTCTCGATCGATTCGTTCCAGCCTGCACCCGGATGGAAGCGGGATGTTCAGGCGACCGGCTCGGGCGAGGAGACCGTCGTCCAGAAGGTGACGTGGACGGGTGGTGCCGTACCAACCGAGGAGGATTCCGTCTTCGGCTTCCTCGCAGCCACCGCGGGAACAGGCAAGTACACCTTCCAGGTCGAGCAGACCTATTCCGACGGCACCGTCGTTGATTGGAACGGCGCTGAAGGCTCCGACGACCCGGCCCCCGTCGTGACCGCGGTCTCGTCGTTTGGCGGCGGTAGCTCAAGCTCGACGCTCGACTACGTCGCAATCGTCCTTGGTGCGCTCGGACTGATCGCAGGGGCGCTCGCACTCGTCTCGCGGGGAGGGCGCTCGCTCGCATGACCCGACGTGGTCGCATCGCAGCATCGGTCGCCGCGTGTGCGGTCGCTCTGGCGTGCCCGCTCGCCGCATCGGCGCACGCGTACCTCGTGCGCACTGTGCCGTCAGCGAGTGGGCTCGTCGAGGTCGCTCCGACCTCGGTGCAGCTCACCTACAACGAGGTAGTTGAGCCGCGCTTCGCGATCATCTCGGTGACCGACGCGCAAGGCACGCAGGAGGTTGCTGGCAAGCCTGCGCGGTCGGCGACCGACCCCCGGACGATCGTCGTGCCGATCAGGCATGTAGGCGAAGGGTGGTACCTCGTCTACTGGCGGGCGATCTCCGCCGACGGCCACCCGGTCCGCGGTGCGTTCACCTTCGCGGTCGGGCCGAACCCTGGCCCGGCCCCACAATTTGCGGTGCCGTCGGTCTCAGAATCGGTCGCGACCCCCGGGCTTGTGGGCTTCCGGTTCGCGGTGTTTCTGACCGTGCTGCTTGCAATCGGTCTGCTTGCGTTTCGACTCGTTCTCGTGCGTCCGGTCGTGACCCGCATCCCGGAGCTCTCGCTGCGACAGATCGAGGTCGCGTTCTGGATCGTGACCGCAGCTGCGTTGATTGCGACGCCGTTGTATGTCGACATCGCGACCGCGCGCTTTGCGCTGCGTTCCGCATTCGATGTCGGGGCCGTGCTGCCGCTCATCCACGCATCGGCTTTCGGGCGTTCGTTTCTTGACCTCGAGGCCTGCACTGCGCTCTTTGCCGTGGCGGCAGCTGCGGCACTGTGGGTCGATCGGGCTGGGCGGTCGCAGCGGACGGTGGCGGAGCTGCTCGCGACAACGGGTGTTGCGCTCGCGGTCTTTGCCGTGCTGCTCGTACCGGGCGCTGCCGGCCATGCAGCCCAGACGGCGCCACGTGGGCTCGCGCTAGCCCTCGACTGGCTCCACCTTGCGACCGCGGCGGTGTGGCTTGGTGGCCTCGTTGGACTCCTCGTGCTCTACCGCGTGATGCCGGCCGACTCTCGGCGGGAAGGACTCGCCGTCGTCGTCCCGCGCTTCTCAACCGTCGCGCTTATCTCCGTTGCGGCGCTGCTTGCGAGTGGGGTGTGGGCATCGATCCTCCACCTGCCAACACTCGGGGCGCTGTGGCAGACCTCGTATGGTCAGACGATCATCGTCAAGGGCGCGCTCGTTGCGCTCGCGCTCGTTGCAGCGGCGGTCAACCTCCTCAAGGTTCGTCCGCGACTCGCGATGCAGCACGTCGGAGGAGAGCTCCACCTGCTGCGGCGCCTCGTCGGCGGAGAGGCGGTCGTGGTGGTGGGGGCGGTGCTCGCAGCTGCGGTGTTGACCAGCTTGGCCCCACCTGCGAAGGCACTCGCTCTCGAATCGAAGGCGCTTGCTCGTGTCGGCCCAGGTCAGGTGACAAACACCGTGAGATCGGCGGGCTACACGATCACGCTACGCGTCGGCCCGAACCGCGCCGCAGTACCGAACGACTTCTCGATCGCACTCTCGCGCAACGGCACCCCGGTGCGCGGTGCAAGTGTCAAGCTTGCGTTCGACATGCTCGACATGGAGATGGGGCAGCAGCAGTACGCCCTCACCGAATCGTCGCCGGGGGTGTACACACGGTCTGCGCCGGCGCTCGTGATGGTTGGCCACTGGGGCCTCGACTTCACGATCACACCAGCGGGCGGTACGCCGTTCGAAGCCTTCATCGTCGACAGAGCGGGTGGCTGATGACCGGCCGCGTCGGAGCCATGCTGGTGGCCGGTATCGTCGCGCTTGGCGCGGGGGCGATCGCACTTATTGTCGCCGTGGCGCTGCTTCGGAGTGCACTTGGCTAGACATCTGCTCACAACCCTGGCGCTGCTCACCACTGTCGTGGCCTGCAGTCTCGCTCTACCAGGCGTCGCGCGATCAGACGGCGACCCGGCGAGCGACTATCTGCTCGGCTCCGATGTCTTCCTGCCCTTCGATCTCAAGATCGACAAGGCGGACACCGACGCGCTCAAGGGGCTCGTCGCGAGTGCTGCGAAGCAAGGCCTGCAGCTGAAGGTCGCCGTGATCGGAACCCGCTACGACCTTGGCGCCGTGCCGAGCCTCTTTGGGAAGCCGCAGACGTACGCGCACTTCCTCGCACAGGAGCTCTTCTATTACATGAAGCGCGAGCTGATCGTGGTCATGCCATCCGGCTTTGGGATCTACTCGGTCAAGGGTGTGCCAGCGGCAGATACCGCCGCGATTGCGAAGCTCCAGCCACCCTCGTCCGCCGACGGGGCAACACTCGTGCAGGCTGCGTCGGGCGCGGTGCAGGCAGTTGCTGCGGCACACGGCCTGACGCTCTCGGCATCGGGCGGCTCGCCCGGCGGCTCGCACACGACCCGCGACAGATTGGTGATCGCTGGTGGTGCGCTACTGCTCGCCGCACTCGTGATGGGTGGGGTCGTGGTGCGGCGACGACGTGCTGGGGGTGGCACGTGAAGCGCGCTCTGTACCTCGGCGTGCTCGCCACGACCGTCGTGCTTCTTGCGGGTTGCGGGAGCAAGGCGAAGCCCGTGTTCGAAGGCACTGCGCTCAATCCGCCACCGAGTGCGCCGAACTTCAACCTGCACGACGACCGCGGTCACGCCGTCACGATGGCCTCCTATCTCGGCCATCCGGTCGTTGTCGCCTTCCTCTATACGAAGTGCCCAGACGTCTGCCCGCTGATCGCGCAGAACCTCAACCAGGCGCTCAAGCAGACACCTGCTCAGGATGCTGGGTTGAGGGTGATTGGGATCTCCGTCGATCCGAAGAACGACACGCCGGGTGCCGTACGTCAGTACGTCACCGTGCATCGTCTCGTCTCACGCTTTACGTACGCGATCGGCAGCCGCGCCGAACTCCTGCCGGTCTGGAAGGGCTACCACGTAGCCGTCACACCTGGATCCTCGGGCACCGTCACACACTCAGCCTTTGAGCTGTTGATCGACGCCTCTGGCCATGAGCGAGCCGTCTACGGATCCGACGTGACGGCTGCCCAGGTGCTCCACGACCTCTCCGAGCTCTCGAAAGGAGCCTGAGCATGGGTAGGCAATCTCGCCTCAAGTCCGACCGCCGAAACACACCGGCACCCCCAACGGCTCGCGCTGCCGAGATGAAGCGCAAGGTTCTCGTGCTCACCCTCGCCGGAGCGATCGCTCTCGTGGTCGTCGTCGGGGTGATCATCGTGACGCAGAGTTCGACGACCCCTGCGAGGTCGACGTCGGTCTCTGCCTCCGACGCGAGTGCGCCAGCCTCGCTCGTGAAGGCTGCGCAGGAGATCGGGTTTGCGCCAAACATCGAGCCAGGGGTCGGTCAGGTCGAGGATAAGCCAGCGTCGGCCGGCCAGCCGCCGTCAGGCACGACGTTGCTACCGGTTGGTGCAACCGCGCCCGCGTTCGATCTGAAGACACCACTTGGCGATTCGGTGAGCCTCGCCTCGTTCCGCGGCAAGGCCGTGCTTGTCGAGTTCTTCACGACGTGGTGCCCTCACTGCGACGCGAACGCGCCATACCTCGAAACCCTCTACAAGTCGCTCCCCAAATCAAAAGTCGCGTTCGTGGCCGTGAACGCCGATGGGGAGACCGCGCCAAGCGTCTATGCCTACCACGTGTACTTCGGCATGACGTATCCGGCGGTGCTCGATCCAAGTTCGAAGCCCGGCGACTTCCAGAGTCCAGGGTCGGCCGGGCCCGTGACAACGGCGTATGGCATCGAGTACTTCCCGACGTTCTATGTCGTCGACACCAAGGGGAAGATCACCTGGCGCGGCGACGGCGAGCAGCCCTCCGCGCTTCTGAAGCAGGAGCTCCTGAAGGCGGCCGGTGCCTGAGCCGCTCAGGCCGTACGCGGGCTTTGCGATTCGCATGGTCGCTGCAGCTGTCTGGCTGACAGCAGGGATCGCAAAGCTCGCTGATCTTGCGC
The DNA here is from genome assembly GCA_900299235.1 of Actinomycetota bacterium. GTDB lineage: Bacteria > Actinomycetota > Thermoleophilia > Gaiellales > Gaiellaceae > PALSA-600. The sequence goes on along the minus strand of OMIZ01000073.1, from coordinate 3,851 downwards.
ATTTCAAGGAGCAGGTCACCAAGTACGACCTGCTCCCGCACGCGGTCGTCGCCCCGTTCGCCTACGGCCTGCCGTTTCTTGAGACCGGTGTCGGTCTCTACCTCCTCGTGGGGCTGTTCGTGCCGGCGACGGCCATCGTGACGTCGGTGTTGATGGTGATCTTCTTGATCGCTCAGGGACAGGCGTGGGCGCGCGGGCTGCGCCTCGATTGCGGGTGCTTTGGTTCGCTCGCGCCGCAGAAGGCGTCGCACGTTGGCCTCTGGACGATGCTGCGCGATGTCGCGCTTGGCATACCGGGCGTGGTGCTGATCGTTGCCCCGGCGCGTCTCTGGTCGCTCGACGCGCGACTTTTCGGGCTGCCTGACTGGTGGGCTCGAACCCGGTCGACCGCGTGAGCGTGTTCCGCCCGTACGCCGTCGTCGACGGACCATCCGGGCAGCGGTGGGAGATCTACGTCTCGCGAATGCCACCACCACAGTGGCGGCGCCCCGCGCGGATGCACCGTGAGCGCTACGGACGGTTCGCGCCGCTTTTCGGACTTCCACGCGTTGTGCTCAATCGCGTGCTCTGGCCGTTTGTCGCCGTCCCGTTCGCAGTTGCCGAGGGTCTGCGCTCGCACACCGTTCGGGTAGAGGCGATGACGCACCTGCCAAAACGCGAGATCTACCTTTGGACGACGACGCGTGGCCGGGAGCGCTACGTCGCCGACGAGATCGCCGCCGGGCTTGCTGCCGGAGCGATCCTCGAACCGAACGGGGCCCGGTACCACGGAACTGCGGAATCGCGCGGGCTGATCCGCGCACCGGAGGGGCCGCCAGACCCCCGCGCGTGATCGCGCGAGGCCGAGGTATCGGGGTACCGTAGAGCCGATGCCTGGTCCTCGAGGAGCCTTCTCACCGCGCGAAGAGGTTGTTCGTCCTGCCGATCCGGCGGTGCGTCGTGCGAACCTGCGCCGCGTCGGCAAGCTCTTCCGGGCGTACTGGGGCAAGCTCGGCACCGTCGCCGGACTGATCGTTCTCTCGTCTGCCCTCGCGGTTGTCTCGCCGTTTCTGCTCCGCGCAATCCTGAACGATGCCTTCGACACGAAGACGCATCCGCCCAGTGTGCATGTGGGTCTGCTCTCCGCTCTCGTCGGCGGGATGATCGCCATCTCGATCATCTCGAGCGCCATCGGGGTGATCCAGTCCTACATCTCCACCGAGGTGGGTCAGAGCGTGATGCACGACCTGCGCACGTCGGTGTACCGGCATCTCCAACGGCTGTCGCTGGCCTTTTTCACGCGGACGCGAACGGGTGAGGTCCAGAGCCGGATCGCCAACGACATTGGCGGGGTCGATAACGTCCTCACCTCAACCGCGACCTCTGTGATCTCGACCGTCACGACGGTGATCGCCACGGTTGTAGCGATGTTCCTCCTTGATTGGCGGCTCTCGCTCGTTGCCCTCGGCCTCTTGCCGATCTTCGTTGTGATGGCGCGTCGCGTCGGTGCCCAGCGCCGAAAGATCACCTCGGTGCGCCAGCAGTCGATGGCCGACATCGCGGCGCTCGTGCAGGAGTCGCTGTCTGTGTCGGGCATCTTGCTCGGCAAGACGATGGGACGCTCGGGCGAACTCGCTCAGCGCTTTGACAGCGAGTCGCAGCGCCTCGCGCGACTTGAGGTGCGAAGCCGGATGGCAGGCCGCTGGATGATGTCCTCGATCGGCATGGCGTTCGCGATCATGCCGGCTGCGATCTACTGGTTCGGCGGCTATGCCGACGCTCATGGTTTCGCGACGATCGACATCGGCACGCTCGTCGCGTTCACAACGTTGCAGACGCGGCTCTTTGCTCCGGTCGGAAGTCTGTTCAGCATCTCGATCGACGTTCAGAGCTCACTCGCGCTCTTCGACCGCGTCTTTGAGTATCTCGACGAGCCGATCGACATCGAGGAGGGGTGGAAGCGTCTCGACACGGTGCGCGGTGAGGTCACCTTCGAGAATGTGTGGTTCCGCTACGGCGATGGTGTGTGGGCGGTCTCGGGTATCGACCTGACGATTCCGGCCGGCACGACGACGGCGATCGTCGGCGAGACGGGTGCGGGCAAGACGACCCTCGGCTACCTCGTGTCGCGTCTGTACGACGTCACCGAAGGCTCGCTCAAGGTCGACGGTGTCGACATTCGCGAACTGACCTTTGACGCGCTCGCTAACACGATCGGTGTCGTGTCACAGGAGACGTACCTCTTCAACGCAACCGTGCGTGAGAATCTCCGGTTCGCAAAGCCGAACGCGAGCGACGAGGAGGTCGAGGAGGCGGCGAAGGCGGCCCAGATTCACGCGCTGATCTCATCGCTCCCGGACGGCTACGAGACGAAGGTGGGCGAGCGGGGCTACCGCTTCTCGGGTGGCGAGAAGCAGCGCATCGCGATTGCCCGCGCGATCCTGCGTAACCCACCAATCCTCGTGCTCGACGAGGCGACCTCGGCGCTCGACACGCAAACCGAACGGGCTGTGCAGGAGGCGCTTGCCGGCCTCGTTCGCGGACGGACGACAATCGCGATCGCCCACCGCCTCTCAACGATTCGCGAAGCCGACCAGATTGTCGTGCTTGAGGGAGGACGGATCGCCGAGCTGGGAACACACGACGAGCTCGTCGCTCTCGGCGGCAAGTACGCCGCGCTTGTCGCCCGCGACGCCGACACGCTCAGCGCGGTCTAGCTCAGCAGGAGAGCTTCTTGCCGGTCTTCGCGTCGGCACATGCAACGCCGGTCGTCGACCACGTGAAGCCGGAGATGGCGCCGCCCTTCACAGCCTTGTACGTGACCTTCACGTAGTAGATGCCAACCTCGCGCGCCTTGTCGATCTTCCAGTGGGCCTGGCAGGTCGCTTTGAGTGAGGAGATGGTCGGGAGATGGCAGTGGACGGTTGTGAAGACCATGCCCGAGACCTGCTTGCCGAGCTTCGCCTGAATCTGAGACTTCAGCTCGCTTGCGAGCACGGTCTCCTCGACGTTCGGTGCGCTCGTACGTGTCGCCGTGGCCGTGGCAGGAATGGCGAGGACGATGAGGCAAACGGCGAGCTGGATCAGTCGGCGCATCGGATCTCCTTGGGATTGCATGAGGCGGTTCGAACCTGCCTCACGATGGTAGAGCTGATCGTCGAGCCTGCACCCTCTCTCGCGTGATTCTTAGGAAATCCTTTACCTAGAAATGGGAGTAGTGCCGACACGGGAAACCCGTTACGATCGGCCAGTGACCGCCGTACCGGTCTACTCGGGGGTATTCGGCAAGGTTCAGGCCGAGCGGCTCCTTTGGCGAGCAGGCTTCGGCGCGCGCGAGGGTGAGGCGGAGACGCTTTCCAAGCTTGGGCTGAAGGCAGCGGTGGCGTCGCTCGTGCAGCCAGCATCAAGCGACCTTGTCGGCCCTGCGCCTGTCGACGAAAAAGGTCGACCGATCGCTCCGGCCGACGCGTTCGGCCACGATCACCTGTGGTTCCTCGATCGCATGGTTCGTACAAAGGCGCCGCTGATTGAGCGAATGACGCTGATCTGGCACGACTGGTTTGCCACATCGAACGCGGGCGTTGCGTCGCAGCAACTGATGCTCAACCAGAACCAGCTCTTCCGTCAGAACGCGCTCGGCTCATTCGCCGATCTCCTCACGGGTGTCACCCAGGATCCGGCGATGCTCGTGTGGCTCAACGGGAACCAGAACGCAAAGGGCAAGCCGAACGAGAACTACGGGCGCGAGCTGATGGAGCTGTTCACGCTCGGCGCCGACCGTGGCGCGTATACCGAGACGGACGTGCGCGAGCAGGCGCGCGCGCTCACCGGATGGACCGGCTCGTCGCAAAAGGGGGTGTCGAGCTTCGTCT
>OMIZ01000072.1 GCA_900299235.1 Actinomycetota bacterium | reverse complement strand
GCGTCAACGGCTCCGAGGCGTGAACCGCACCACGTGAGCGCTCACCGGTTCGCCCGTGGCCAGCCCGACCACAGGGGTAGAGTTCTGCCATGGACGCAGCATCGGCAGCCCCGCTTCGGCGGCGCCGCTTTGAAGTCTCCCAGGAGCTCTACCGCCGGATCACCCTTCTGAACACGGCGGTGCTCGTCCTCATCCTCACGACCGGCGCAACGGTGCGGCTCACCGGCTCCGGCCTCGGCTGCAAGCACTGGCCGGGATGCCAGGCGGGGCAGCCGTTTCCGACCAAGAACTACCACTCCTACATCGAGTTCACGAACCGGATCCTCGCCGCAATCATCGTCTTTGTCACGCTCGGCGCGTGGCTTGCCGCGCTGATCGCGCCGAAGGTGCCGCGATGGGTCAAGTGGGTTGCGTTACTCGTGTTCTTCGGGACGGCTGCCGAGGCGCCGCTCGGTGCCGTGACCGTCTACTACGACCTCAACCCGTATCTCGTCCAGTCGCACTTTGTGCTCTCGATCGCAGTGCTCACGCTGGCCGCCATCGTCTCGGTCGACGCGTTTGACCTTCGCGGCGCCGCGGTCTCATCGGGCGTCCGCGGGATCGCCGTTGCAGTCGCAGCTCTCACCGCCGTGATGGTCGTCAGCGGCACCCTCGCCACCGCCGCAGGGCCCCACGCGGGCAGCATCGACGTACGCCGCATCTGGGATCTCCACTCCGCCGTGTACTGGCACGTGCGCGCCACAGCGCTCTTCGGTCTCCTCTTCGCTTACCTCCTCTGGAAGTTTTCGCGCGAGAAGAGTGAGCACTACGAACGCGGACTCCTCGTTCTCGGCGTGCTCGCAGTGCAGATGGTGATCGGTGAGATCCAGTACCGCACCCACCTGCCGTGGGGCATCGTGCTCGTGCACGTCACGCTCTCGGGCGTGCTTTGGGTAGCCATGACGGCGTGGGTCGCCGGCATGTTCCGCCCGAGTAGAATGGCCTGATGTCTGAGGAACTCCGGCTCGACCACCGTCCGGAGCTCCGGCGCCCCGTCCTGATCTGCGCCTTCAAAGGCTGGAACGACGGAGGCCAGGGCGCATCCCTCGCCGCATCCTTTCTCCAGCGGATCTGGGCGGCTGAGCACTTCGCCGACATCGATCCCGAAGAGTTCTTCGACTTCACACAGACTCGGCCGCAGGTCTCGCTCGTCGATGGTCTCACACGCCGTATTGACTGGCCGTCGAACTCGTTCTACGCTGCGCGTCTTCCATTCGGCGACCGAGACGCGATTCTGCTGCTCGGCTCTGAACCGAGCCTTCGCTGGCGCAGCTTCTGTGAGATCGTCACGAATCTCGCCACAGACCTCGGTGTCGAGCTCGTGATCTCCCTCGGATCGCTGCTCGCAGACGTTCCGCACACACGGCCCTCACCGGTTACCGGAACCGGCTCCGACGCCGAACTGATCGAGAAGCTGGGCCTGGAGGCATCCCGCTACGAGGGGCCCACGGGAATCGTCGGTGTGCTGCACGATGCCTGCCGCAATGCCGGCCTCCAGTCGGCGTCGCTCTGGGCGGCCGTACCGCACTACGTCTCGCTCACACCGTCGCCCCGCGCGGCGCTGGCGCTCGTCACTCGCCTCGCGGAGATCATCGACGTCCCGATCGATACGTCCGAGCTCGCCGAGGCGGGCGAGTCGTACGTCGCCCAGGTCACCGATGCGGTTGAAGCAGACGCCGACACCGCGTCGTACGTCGATGACCTCGAGCGACGCACCGACGAGGAGCATGAAGGCGACCTGCCGACGGGCGACGCCCTCGCTGCAGAGCTCGCACGCTTCCTTCGCGAGCACGACGAAGAGTCAGGCGACGACGAACCTCCCGTCGCGCGCGACAACCAGTAACGGCAGCGTCTTACTCGGGCGAGCTTGCTGAGGCGTCGGCCGCCGGTGCTGGCGGTGCGGCATCGTCACCCGTGCTCGGCGCGCTCGACTCGGTTGCCGGCCTCGCTCCAGCAGGCTTCCGGCGGCGCCGGCGCTTCTTCGCAGCAGACGCTGGGCGCGGTGTCGCGCCTTCGCCATCCGTAGCGGCGGGCGCATCAGAGTCATCGCTCGCTGCTGCGTCATCAGAGTCGCCGTCGTCGCCAGCGTCATCACCGTTCTCGCTCGCAACCTCGACCCCGTCCGGCCCCTTCTTCTTGCGGCGACGACGACGCCGGTTGCGCGACGGTCCCGTCTTCGGTGCCGGCAGATCGTCGGCGAGGGCGGCAGCAATCTCTTCAATCGTTCCGACCTGCTCGCGAGCCGCCTCAAGGAGCTGCGTCGCCTTGGGCGTGTACGCCTCGGCCGAGGCAAGCAACGCGACGGCGGCCTCTCGCGGCATCTCAAGCGCCGCGCGGACAAGGCGCGCGGCGTTCTCCTCGTGACGATGGCCGCGCGAGTTCGCGAGGGCGCCGAGCAGCCGCTTCGCCTCAAGGTTCTCCTGCGACGCCTTGCGGTCGAGCGCCTTCCTGACCGCACGTGCGAGACGCCACGTCCAGCGTGCCCGGATCTGCTCAGGCACAGCCTCGACCTTTCCGTCGGCGATCGCGCGCAGCATGATCCGCACACCGGCCGCACGATCCTTCTCCCACGGTGGCGCCTGCGACACGAGCGTTACGAGATCGTCGAAGTCGGCCCGCTCCACCGGTGTCGCAACGCGGTCGGCAAGGGCGATCAGACGCAAGCGGCGGTTCGGGTTCTGGGCTGCGCAGGTGGAAAGGAAGACCTCGAGCGCACGCTTCGACGCACCTCGCTCCATCAGCTTCTGCACGAACGCCTGGCGCTCGTCGAACCGCAGCTGCCGGCCAGCGATCGTCGCCCACAGCTCCTGCTCGTCGTTATCGAGGAACTTCGGATCGACGCGCTGCCATTCACGCTGAATCACGAGCGCCCGCCGGCGGACGTCAGGGGTCACCGGTACGAGCCACGGTGCCGGCGTCAGCTTGCGCCGCGCGCGCCGTTGCATCCGGCGGCGTGGGGCCGGTGTCACACGCGCACCCTCGCGGTAGAAGTCGGCATCAAGGAGCGAGTGGAGCGAGACGACACGCTCGTGGTGCGTCGCGCTCTTCGGCGTGAAGTCGACGACAATGCCTGCCTCTTTGCGCGGGTGGATGCGCATGACACGACCGATGCGCTGCTGGTACACACGCTTTGAGGCGGTCGGCGCGAGATGCATCACGACCGTTGCGCGCGGCGAGTTCCATCCCTCGGCAAGCAGCATCGCGTTGATCAACACGTCGATCTCGCCTCGCTCGTAGGCAGCGAGGATCGCAGCGAGCTTCGCCGGCGGTGTGCGGCCCGACACGGCTTCGGCCTTCACGCCAGCTGCTCGGAACGCGGTTGAGAGGTTGTAGGCGTGATCGACGCCAGCGGCGTACACGATGCCCGGCGTGTCGCCAAAGCGTTCGCGGTAGAGCGTCGCAGCAGCCATGTTGAGCGCCTCATGGTCGAGCGCGTCAGCGAGTGCGCGTTCCTCGAAGTCGCCACCAACGATCGGCACCGAGTTGATCGCAGCGACGGGTGGGACACGAAGGCAACGGAGCGGTGCGATCAGGCCACGGCGCGCTGCATCGGCGAGTGGCAGGTCGTCAACCGAGGCAGGGAAGACGTCAGAGACCTGCTTCGCGATCAGCTCCTCGGTCGCGGTCATGCCGACGTAGATCGGCTCTGACAATGAGCGAATCGCCGTGCTGGTCTTATCGCCGAGCGCCGTATGGGCCTCGTCGCAGATGATCAACTGGTACGCGCTGCGGGAGATCTCATCAACGTGGCGCGCGAACCAGGCGTACGTCTGAATCGTGATCGGGTTCGTGACGGGTGGAATTGCTCCCTCAACGACGATGTCGGTAAAGCGCTTCGCGTAGCCGTGCTCGGTCAGTTCGCGCGCGAACTGGTCAACGAGCAAGCGCCGGTGGGTGAGGATCAGCACGCCCTGCGAGCGGGCCGCCTCAACGAAACCTGCTGCAGCGATCGTCTTGCCTGACGCGGTCGGATGGCGGAAGCGGAAGCGGCGCTCAGCACCCGGATCCTCGCCAACGGGAATCTCGTCTTCGATCAGCTCGGTCGGCGCGAGGCCGAGGTCATCGTCTTCCTCATCCTCATCGTCGTCGACCACATCTTCGGTTGCGGGGGCAACAACCGCGGTCTTCTGGTTGGTCGCGATCAGCTCGGTGAGCATCCCGGCGAGGGCATCGACCTGGTGGCGCCGCAGCTCCGCGCCCGAGGCAAGATGCGGCGGCTTCTCCGAGAGCGTGCGAGCAAGGCCGAGCATCAAGCCGAACTTGACGCGCCACTGAGGCGATGGGCTACGCAGGCCCGCATCCATCTCTGCGATGGCCGCGTCGAGCGCTCGCCGGAAGGCGGTGCCCAGCCCGAGGACCATGGCGGGATCGTCGCCCTCCTGCAGGAAGGGTTCACCTGCCCAGGGCTCTGCTCGGAGGGCGGCGGCCACGATGCCGTCGAAGTCCTCCGACACGGTCGGAAATGGGGTAGCTGTCTCGTGCATGGTCGCGACACCAACGTCGTGTCGCCTTCAGAGGTGCACTCGCGGAACAGTCGCGCGAGCTGCAGGCAAAACTCTACCGAATTGGCAGCGTTCTTGGCGCCCGCGTTTTGCGATTAGCCGGCGAGGCCGCCAAAGAGGGCGAATGGATTGCCAGGCGTGGTCTCCCACACGAGCTCACCGCCTGGCCCGGGGGTGCCGTGGAAGCGCGCCGCGACGGCCTCGGCCTCGTCGCGCGATGCCACACCCGCAATCACGTAGCGCCACCGCCGCACGACGCCGTATCCCGCTCGCTCAAGTTGGTCGGCGAGAGCATGCGCTTCGCTGTGGCTTTCGCAGGGAATTCGAACCTCCCACGGTGCGAACCCGTGCGAGAGCGTTTCGGATTCGACCGACGGCTCGTGTGGTTCGTCGTCCCAGCGCTCCTCGGCAGCGAGCCAATGCTCGCGCACGATCTCGACTGGTGCGACCGCGAGAGCGCCGAGCTCGACACCTATCGCCTTCTCGGCCGAGTCGAGCTCATCGGCTGAGCCGGCGTAGACAAAGATCGTGTTGCCGTCGCGCGTGACGGCAAGCCGCTCCGACGTGAAGTGCGCGACGAGCTCACGCGCTTCGAGTGACAGGACGCCCAGGCTGCCGAGCAGGCCGCCCGTGTCGCCCTCGCCGAGTTCGATGCGCAGTCGCCAATCGTCGTGTGCCATACCCGAGTTGTACCGCGGCTCGGATACCCGGCGAAACCGGGAAATCACGGTTTACGTGGTGTGTACGACCACGGTCCCGTTCTGCCGAACGACCGAGTTCACCGGCAACGTGAACGGCTGGGTGTTGATGCGCGGTCCGTCCCAGGTCGGTACGCCCGTTCCGACCCAGCGACCCTGGTAGATCACCGTGCGGTTCGCACCGACAAACATGGCAAAGCACGCAGGCTCCTTGCGGACGATCGAGCCGTCTTTCGCATCGATCGTGCCAGGGTTCAGGAACGCACCGATCGGGGCGTTCTTCATCGCGGTGGCGCGCTCGCTTGCGGTCGAGGTTGCATTCCAGGCAGCTCCGCAGCGAGCCGACGTCAGTGGTGTCGCCGCGCTCGCGGGTGCCACCACCACAAGGGCCAACATGACGAGACACACCGCGCGCACGACGCGAAGATACCGACCGAGCTAGAGGTCGCCGTGTGCGGCGCGATCGACGATCACGTCGAGATCAGCCTCGCCTGACTGCAGGAGACTGCCCGGGTAGCGCTCGCTCGGGGCCTGCCTGAACGAGCGGGCAACTGCAGGAGCCTTCTCGGCGCCGGTCGCCAGCACCACGATCCGCCGGGCGCGAAGCAACTCCGGGAGCGTGAGCGTGATGCGATCGACGTAGGGTTCGAGGCCGGCGGGCCCTCCGGCAACGCGGCGATCGCGCTCAGCGAGCTGTGGCGAGACCGGAAACAGCGATGCGATGTGCGAGTCGGTGCCAAGCCCGAGTAGCACGAGGTCGTACGGATCGTCGGGCAGCAACGCTGCGTAGGCCGCCGCGCCTGCGACTGGGCCAAGCTCGCCGGGGATTCGTTGCGTCGCCGGGCGGGCAGTGAGCGCAGAGAAAAGGGTGCGTTCGGCGAGGAGGTAGTTCGAGCGCTCGTCATCAGGTGGAACGCAGCGCTCATCACCCCACCAGACGCGGGCATGACTCCAGTCAGGTTCGAGTACCGCCGCGCGCGCATAGGCGGCACCTGCCGTTCGCCCCCCGGTGAGCACGATCGAACCGCCCGCGCGTGCTGCGTCGGCGAGGATCTCCGCAACGGTGGCCGCCGGATCGTCTGAGACGTGGATCCGGGGAGCAGACACCGTGCCTACTCTTCGCCGCGGGCGAGTTCCTTCGACCGTTCCATCGCCGCGTTGATCGCGTTGAGGAACGCTGCGCGAACACCAGCCTGCTCGAGTTCGCGGATCGCGCGGGTCGTCGTACCGCCCGGCGAGGTGACCATCTCGCGCAGCTCGACCGGGTGAACCTCTTCGTCGCGGAGGAGCTTCGCGGTGCCGAGCATCGTCTGCACAACGAGTCGGGTTGAGATCTCGCGCGAAAGGCCGAGCAGCAGGCCTGCATCGATCATCGCTTCGGCAAGCAGCGCGTAGTACGCAGGCCCCGAGCCTGAGACGGCGGTGATCGCATCCATGGCGCTCTCGGGAACCTCGACGACGTCGCCGACTGCGCGCAGCACGGTCGCGGCGCGATCCATGTGCTCCCGTCCCGCGTGCCGGCCTGCGCAGATACCGGCAATGCCCTCGTGCACGGTCGACGGGGTATTCGGCATCGCGCGAACGACCGGTACGTCACCAGGAAGGTGGCGCTCGATTGCTGCGGTCGGGATGGCGGCTGCGACGGAGACCACGGTCTGCGTCGCCGAAAGGAGGTGGCCGATCTCGCCGAGAAGGGCCGAAATGTCCTGCGGCTTCACGGCGAGCACAACGACATCGGCTCCGTGGATCGCTTCAGGATTGGAGGTTGTCGCGCCAACCTTGTACCGCTCGGCAAGCGCCTGAGCTCGTTCTTCGCGCCGTGAGGTCGCGATGATGTCAGCCCAGTCGGAGCTACGCAGTCCCGCGATGAGGGACTCGCCGATCTTGCCCGCGCCCAGAATTGCGATTCGCATTCCCTAAGGGTACGAGTCCGGCGTGGTATCCCGCCAATAGGTACACGCTTGCGATGCCCTGGAAGGCTCCGTACGGCTCGAGCAACACGTCTGTTTCCTCGGGTTCGACGTGCCGTCCCCACAGCTCTCCCGCGAGCTTGACAAGCCCGAGATCGCGCGCGAGACCACGGTCAAAGCGTCCGAGTCCTTCGAGAAAGACGACGCCAACCGACCACGGGCCAAGCCCTCGCTCGCGATCGAGTCGGTTCGCTGCGGCGTCGCTCTCGACCTCGTGTAGCCGCTCGGGGTCGAGTGCCGAGAGGATGCGCACGAGCGATGAACCACGTCGGGCGCCGAGTCCGAGGCGGCGGAGTTCGGCGGGGGAGAAGCGTGCGAGCTCGGCAGCGGTAGGCGCTGCATGGAGTCCCTCGCCCGCCTCGGGAGAGGCAGCCCGAATGACAGCCCGTTCGATCTCGCGCGCTCGGCTTGCGAGGATCAGTTGCCCGGCGAATGCGCGAAGCAGCGCCTGCGTCACCGTGTCGGTGCGAAGCGGCCGGAGCCCACGCAGCTCTTTTGTTGCACGGCCAACGAGTGGGTCGTCGCCGAACTGCTCGAGAAACGCTGAGTGGTCGTCGTCGACTCCGAGCATGAATCGCATCCGTTGAATGCCCTGCTCCGTCGGTGCCTCGACGGCGATCGTGCCGTCGGGTCGTTGCACCGCGCGAACGATCTCGATTGCGCTGGGCGTGCGAACGGCCGCCGTCAGAACACCGTCATGGAAGCGCCGCGTTGCGTCGGTGGCGTGACGCGCAGAGAGGCGAAGCGAGTACGGCCCGACGGGCCGCAGCTCCGCGACGATCACCGTTCTGCCGAGGCGGCGTCGGTCGCAGGTGTGCCGGCGAGGCCAGCGGCGCGGTCCAGGATGTCGAGCGCCTCCGACTCGCGATTCGCGGCTCGTAGGAAGCGTGCGTAGCCGCGCAGCGACTCGGCATGCTCGCGCACCGTTCCGACCTTTTGCAGGGCGGCGGTCGCGTCGCGCCAGGCCGGCTCAGCGCCCGCGTCGCCCGCTGCCGTAAGTGCTTCGGCGAGCGCCCACGTCGCGAGTGCGTGCTGATTCGGTGCGTCGGCCGCGAGCTCACGGGCCTCGCGCGCGAGCGCTGCACCGTCGGCGGGGGAGCCGTTCCGTGTCGCGAGCATCGCCTGAAGCCAGCGGACGATTGCGAGATCCGAATCGGCAGGGCGTGGCCCGAGCAACGACACGGCGTGGTCGACTTGACGTGCCACATCCTCGAGATCGCCGGTCGATGCCAGTGCCGCCGCCGCGCACGACAGGTAGGCCCGGGCGAGATGGATCGTGTCTTCGGTCGCCTCAAGGAGGGCGACCGCGCGTCGGAAGTGTTCGAGGGCTGTTTGTGGCTGCGACTGCTCGTAGGCGATCCGCCCGAGCGACCAGTAGAGACGGACACGGGTATACGGATCGGCGGCCTCGCTCGAGAGCTCAAGTGCGTCTTCGACGACCTCGTTCGCCCGGCGCAGGTTGCCGAGGTCCGTGAGCGCGTAACTGAGGTAGGTGCTGAAGCGAACGCGCGAGGCCGAATCATCCGGTGCGAGCTGCTTGAGATCCGTAAGGCAGCGCTCGAAAAGATCGGCCGCCCGTCGTGGGTCGCCGACGAACGAGTACGCGTGGCCGAGGGTTGCGAAGACATCAGGGCGCGACGCAGGCGTGACGCGCTCAGAGGTAATCGCGCGCTCCAGATAGTCGATCGCTGTGGCGTGATCGCCGCGCGCAGACGCAGCCAGACCGAGCACGATCTCGGCGCGTACGGTCGACGCTTCGTCGCCCGCGTTCTGGGCCTCGCTCAGCAGCCCCGTGACTTCGGCGGGGGCGCTGCCCTCGAGACGAAGCCTGAGTTCCGCGTCCGCGAGCCGCAGTTCGCGGCGAGCGTTGTCGCCGAGTTCGGATCCCGTTTCGAGGTAGTCGGGCGATACACCGAGGGTGCGCGCGAGCATGCGCAGTGCCTTGACCGACGGTCGACGGGCCCCCGCTTCGATGCGCGAGATGTACGCGTAGGAAACACCTGGGGCCGATAGCTCCCGCTGCGAGAGGCCTCGCTCGAGCCGAAGCCGGCGGAGCCTTTCCCCGACAGATTCAGGATGTGCGGGAGAGCTTGTCAAACCGTCGGGATCATGCAGGCCTTTTCGGACATCGTCAAACGGGCCATGTCGCCTTGGTGAGTCAACAAAAGAGGACACTTGACAACAAATGTCGGCGCCTCTCTCCTATGGGTACATCGCTCGGAAGGAGGTGATCGAAGAAATGGCTAAGTGGATGCAATTTGCGCTCGTGGCGGCAGTGGCACTCGTGCCCACAGTTGTTGGCGGAGGGCTCTTCTGGGGGCCGTAACGGTCGCTCGTGCCGATGAAACCGGAGGCGGGTGGGGACCCCGCATTGCCCGACACAGGGGTGGATGTGATGCACACCCGGTCTGTGCGCGGGCTGCCCAGGCGCCTTACGGGGCGACGTCGGCACCACGAATATGGGCGACCGCGCACGGGCGGAGTGCAAGCGCTCCGCCCGTGCCGTTAACCTCACCCCATGCTGCGGCAGGTCGCCTCCCGCATCTCGATGCGCAGCCGCGAGCGGAAGCTCGAGTTGTTCCTCGACCGGTTCGGGCCAACAGCGGAGACCACCGTCGTCGATGTCGGTGTCACCGACGCGCCGTTTGGTGGGGGATCGACCGACAACTTCTTCGAAGCGCGGTACCCCTGGCCCGGGCAGATCACGGGCGTCGGTCACACCGAGCTCGACCGCTTTGCCGCCGCGTTTCCGAGCGTCACACCGGTGCGTGCCGACGGCCGGGCGCTGCCGTTCTCCGATCGGCAGTTCGATCTCGGATTCTCGAATGCCGTGATCGAGCACGTCGCGGGCGGGCGCTCAGGACAGCGGCAGTTCATCGAGGAGCTGTGTCGAGTTGCCGGGCGTGTCTTTGTCACCACACCGAACCGTCTGTTCCCGTTCGACCCTCACACGCTGCTCCCGGCGGTGCACTGGCTCCCGCCAGGCGGTGTCCGTGACCGGCTCCTGCGAGCACGCGGCTTTGACGACGTCCTCGACCCGTTGAGCCCGAAGCAGCTGGCAGCGCTCTTCCCGTACCCCGTCGAGGTCATCAACACCGGTTTCACGCTGATCGCGCTGGGGCCTGTGTGAGCCGCTTGACCTTCACGCGTCCCGTCTGGGTGCTGCACGTCTTCGTTGTGGGCCTTGCCGTGCACAACGTTGTTGCAGCCGAGCTCTTCGCGGCTGGCGTACACGGCGTGCCACTCGATCTCCTCTCAGCGTGGAAGGAGATCCTGCTTGCCCTGGCGGTGCTTGGACTATTGCGTGCGGGCGCGTTCCGTCGCCGCCTTGACCTGATCGACGGTCTCGCACTCACCTATGCGGCGTTTGTCCTCATCTACGCGGTGATCCCTCAGAGCACGCTCGCGGGTGCGGCGACACACAAGGGCGTGCTCTACGCGGTACGCCATGACCTTGTGCCATTCGGGGCCTACATCCTCGGGCGAGGGCTCGCGTTGAGTCGGGACGAGCTGCGCCGAATCGGGCGCACCATCGTTGCGACCGCAGCAGGAGCAGCGATCTTCGGTCTTGCCGACGTATTCCTTGTGCCGCTCTCATGGTGGCGGTCGTCGGGCGCGCCGGGATGGTTCACCCATCAGCTCGGCTTCTCGTACCAGGGGCTCTCGGGGCTACCCGAGAACTTCATCTACAACACGGGTGACGAGCATCCGATTAGGCGGCTCGTCTCGACATTCCTCTCGCCGCTCGCCGCGTCGTACCTCTTCGCGGTCGCCCTGCTCGCCCTGGCGGCGTGGGGGCTCACGCGTGGTGTCGGACGCGGAAGGACTCGCGCGACCTTCGCGGTCAGCGCTGGGGTGCTGTGTGCTGCGGTGCTCTGGTCGCACGCCCGCTCGACGGAGCTCGCGCTTGCGGCCGCCCTGCTGCTCCTTGCCTGGCTGCGTCGCGATACGGGGCGGCGTGCGGGCGCACTCGCGGCGATCGCGATCGCCTTCCTCGCTGTGAGCACCGGCTTTGCGCGGGAGTACGGGCAGCTCGGCCCGCGCACCTCGTTCACCCAGGTCGAGCTCGACTGTCAGCGGGCTCATGCGCATGGGCTCTCGTGTACCGCCGATCACGCGACGATCACGAAGGCAGCGAGTGTCGCCTCGACCGGTACGCAGGCGACCGCCGGGTTCGAGTCCGACGCGAGCACGGCGAGCCATTGGGCGAGTCTGCGCGGCGGTATCGAGACCGTGTTCCACCACCCACAGGGGTACGGCCTCGGCAACGCAGGGTCAACGGCGGCCCGTACGGGAGTGAAGATCGAGGCCGGCGAGTCGAGCTACACCGAGCTTGGGGTCGAGATAGGTCTCGGTGGAGGTCTCGTCTTTGCGGCGTGGTCGTTGCTGCTGCTCGTGCGGGTCGCAGGACGTACGCCCTGGGTGGGAGCGATGTTCTTCATGGTGCTGCTGCTTGGACTCCAGACCGATGTGATCGGTGTGCCATGGCTCGGCTATGTCGTCTGGGCTGTTGTCGGCTCCTCGGCCGTGTGCGCGGGCGCACCGCGCCAGGCTGGAACATCTCTGTAACAGTCTCAAGGGGACACTTGTGGCCCACCGCGACATGCGCGAGCGTGGGGAGATGCCTCGCCGGCGCACGCTCGATCTCTTGGTGTTCGTGGTCGTGGCAGGACTGGCTGCGACGGCGGTGCTCGAGCGGGCGAGGCATCGCGAGGTGCCGATCGTGCATGCCGATGCCGTGCGGACTCCCGGTGCGCTTAACCCGCAGGTGACGCAGGCAACGATCGGCGAAACGATCTGCGTGCGCGGCTGGACGGCGACCGTTCGACCCCCCGCGTCATTTACCTCGGCGCTCAAGCGCACGCAGATGGCGGAATACGGTGAGGTCGGGCCGTCCTCCGCGTTCCAGGAGGATCACCTGATCAGCCTCGAGCTTGGAGGTGCCCCAGACGATCCTCGCAATCTCTGGCCCGAGCCGTACCCGCGGGCTGCGGCGGTTGACCAGATCGAGAATCAGTTGAACGCGAAGGTCTGCACGGGCGAACTGACGCTCGCTGATGCTCAGCGAGAAGAGGCAATGCTCAAGCACGAGCGTGGCTGAACTGGCACCCTTGCGGGATGAGCGACGCCCTACCGCCGATCGATTCCCGCGTGACGATCGGTCACGTACACCTGAAGGTGTCGAACCTTGAACGGTCGCTCGAGTTCTGGTGCGAGATCCTCGGGTTCGAGCTGATCCAGCGCTACGGTGACCAGGCAGCGTTCATCTCTGCCGGCGGCTACCACCATCACATCGGGTTGAACACGTGGGAGTCGCTCGGCGCGCCGCCGCCGCCGCGACGCTCGACCGGCCTGTTCCACGTCGCGGTGCTCTACCCCGACCGTGCGACGCTTGCCGACGCGGTGCGACGGCTGATTGCTGCACGGTGGCCGCTCGAAGGGGCGAGCGACCACGGAGTGAGCGAGGCGATCTACCTCAGCGATCCCGACGCCAACGGCATCGAGCTCTACCGCGATCGTCCGCGCGAGGAGTGGCCGCGAAACGACGACGGGTCGCTCGCGATGTTCACCGGGCCGCTCGATCTCGACGCGCTGCTCGCCGAGTAGCGCACGAGCGCGCGGTCTACCGCGTGCTTGCCTTGTCGATCGCGTGGGCGACGGCGACGGGGTCGCCGAGCATC
>OMIZ01000071.1 GCA_900299235.1 Actinomycetota bacterium | reverse complement strand
CGCACGCCGAAGTCGGTCGTGATGACCGTCACGGGCGAGTCGCGGTACGGGCCACCCGCCGAGTCGGCGTGGATCGCGGCGATCCCAATCTCTCGCCACTCGGGCGTCAGGATGTTCGCCCGGTGCTCAGGACTCTGCATCCACCACTGCACCGCCTGGGCCGCGTCGACGTCGGGCGACGAGAAGAGGATGTTCTCGCCAACCGACCAATCGGAGTAGGCGCCCTGGGTGTACCAGGTCTCGATGCGCTTCCAGTACGACCCCCCGTTCGGTGAGTCGTGGCCGAAGTAGCCGTGCAGCAGCATCTCCTGCGAGTGCTTCGTTGCGGCGCGCGAGAGCTGCAGATTCATCGTCAGCGGTACGAGCTTGTGGGCCACCCGAACCTGGTTTAGCGCGTTCAGCACGGCGATGTTCAGTCCCGAGGGAACGCTAAGAGCGTTCGGCGACGCGTTCGCGGCTGTCGCACCGATTCCAACGGCGATTGCGACGATCGCGACGAGTGATGCGCCTTTGGCGCGCACGCTCGACTCACCCATTCGGGTGATGATCGCGTGACCGGGCAGAAAGCGCAAGAAACGCGTCGACTCGGGGTTGCCTCCGTGGCGTGGCTACGATGTGCGAGCGCGGAGGCGGTAGCTCAGTTGGTAGAGCCCCGGGTTGTGGTCCCGGTGGTCGTGGGTTCGAGTCCCATTCGCCTCCCTTCACACGCCCTGCCGAACGGCACCAAGTGCCAGTCGGCGGGATGCAAGAGGCGGCCGCTGAACGAAGCTCCACGGGTAGGCTGAGCCTCGACTGGCCCCGTAGCTCAGTGGATAGAGCAGCAGACTTCGAATCTGCGTGTCGGAGGTTCGAATCCTCCCGGGGTCATCCATGCTGACCGTTCAGCTGAGCGCGTCAGGCTTCGAGCGGGGTTCGGCGCAACACCAGCGCCTCGAACGTCGCCTCCATGGCGACCACGCCACTCGGATGCAGCGCCTCAGCCGCGAAGACGCCGATGCCATGCTCTGGACGTTTCGCGTCGCGCACCTCGGTCACGGCCACACGCACCGTGATCTCCTCCCCCGGACGCACAGGAGCCTTCATCCGGAACGTCACGCGTCGCCCAGCAACGAGTGCGACGTCGGAGGTCAGTCCATCCCACACGAGGCGGTACGCGGCAGAGAGCGTGTGGAGGCCACTTGCGACGATCCCACCGAAGAACGATTCGTCGGCGAGGTCAGGGTCGACATGGAACGGCGCCGGGTCGAAGCGCTCCGCGAAGGCGATCATCTCGGCTTCGCTGAGCGAGAACGAGCCGAGCTCGTGCACCCGTCCCACCTCAAGATCCTCGAAGTAGATCGTCGGAGCGGTCGCTGCGGTATCGGGACTCACGGAAGCGATTCTTTCGGCGTGTTCGGGCATGCCCCGAGCGGTGCGGACTCTATCCTCACGGGTGTCGCGCCGACCGGCCCGACCGACTTCCGACCGCGACGAAACGAGGATGCGCGATGAGCAGCCACCAGACCGATGACCGCGTTCTCGTCGAGGTCGTTGACGGCCTTGCGACCGTCACGCTCAACCGTCCGGACAAGCTCAACGCGCTCGACATCGAGACCTATCGCATCCTCTACGCACTGGCTGACGAGCTCGAACAGCGCGACGATGTGCGGGCGGTAGTGCTCACGGGAAGTGGGCGTGCGTTCTCGTCGGGAGCCGACCTCACCGCCTTCGCGGGCGAGATGAACTTCGACGACCCGCACATGCTTCGCGATCGCGTTCGCTACGTGGGGAGTGTCGTCAGCAAGTGGGTGCACCTCGACCGGCCGACAATTGCCGCGGTCAATGGACTCGCCCTCGGCGGTGGTGCGAACCTCGCACTGATGTGCGACCTCGTCTTGATGCGCGAGGACGCCTACATCCAGCAGGCGTACGTCCAGCGTGGACTCACCGTCGATATGGGCGGCTCGTACTTCCTGCCGCGTCTCGTCGGTCGCGCGCTCGCGAACGAGCTCGCACTCTTCGGAGACAAGCTGACCGCGTCTGATGCCGCACGGATCGGGCTCGCCAACCGGTGCGTTCCCGTGGCCGAATGGGAGGCGACAGTCGCGGAGTGGGGCACGCGGCTCGCGCGCGGCGCTGGGCGTGCACAACGGCTCATCAAGACGGGCCTGTTGCTGTCGCCGCTCGTCGACCTCGACGCGATGCTCGAGTGGGAGGCATCGACTATCGCGTTGATCTTCCAGACGCACGACGTGCGCGAGTCGTTCGCTGCGTTCCAGGAGAAGCGAGAGCCGAAGTTCACGGGCCGCTAGCGCCCCACGGTGCGTCGATCGCGTAACGGCGACGTTACGGGCTGGAGACAAACCCGAAGGTTGCTCGTGAGCCGCGTACGGTGAACAAGGATGCGGATCTTGCTCGTGTGCAGCCTCGCCGTGGCACTCGCCGTGCTGGCTCCCGGAGGTCGAGCAGCGCACAAGGCAGGCGGTGCTCTTCATGGCACTGTTGGGCCGGGCTTCACAATCCAGCTTGTCGATGCCTCAGGCGCACGGGTAACCCACCTCGACCCGGGGAACTACACCGTGCAGGTCGACGATCTCAGCCCAGGCCACAACTTCCACGTCTTCGGGCCGGGCGTCGATCTCGCCACCGACGTGCTCGGCACCGGCTCGGCTACCTGGAACGTGACGTTCACCGACGGTTCGTACGCATTCGTCTGCGATCCACATGTCGGAGAGATGAGCGGTGGGTTCACCGTTGGGAACGCCGCTACGACGACATCCGCCGGCTCGAGTGGGAGTGGGGGATCACCCGCGCGGGCGAACACGTCGACACCTGCGGCGCAACAGACCACAGCGAGCACGAACACGCCCAACGCACCAACCGTGCGCCGCGCCTCGACCACGACCGCTCCGAGCGTGATTCGCGCGACGCTCACATCGACGAACCTCACCATCACTCCTGTCGTAGTGAAAGCCGGGGACTTCGCCTTCGTCGTGCGCGACCTCTCACACGCACGCGGGTTCTGGCTGGCGGGTAGCGGTGTGACGCGTCACACATCCCGCACGCGGGTCGGGACAATTCGCTGGCCGATAACGCTCGCGCCAGGACGCTACTCGTACGGCGTGAACGGTCGGCCCGTTGGGACTCTCACGGTCGATCCCTGAAACCACATTGACATGCAGTGCCCCGCGGGGGTATTCCGTGGGGGATGGGTGCAGGCTCACACAACATCGCGCAGGATTCGTTGGCGTCGCGAGGAGGTGCCCGATGACGAGTCGCGGCCGCGTCCTCGTCATTGACGACGAGCCTGCGCTGCGCCTGCTCTGCAGCGTCAACCTCAACCTCGCGGGCTTCGAGGTCGACGAGGCAGAATCGGGTCGCGAAGGACTCGCCCGGGCACGTGAAGATCGCCCCGATCTGATCCTGCTCGACATGATGCTCCCCGAGTTCGACGGCAACGCCGTCGTACACGCGTTGCAGGCCGACGAGGATGTCGCCGATATCCCGGTCGTCTTCCTCTCGGCCCGAACCGCTCCCGAGGACATTCGTGACGCCTATCGCGCTGGCGCCGTCGACTACATCACTAAACCGTTCGACCCTGTTGAGCTCGCAGAGCGGGTTGGGCGCGTCCTCGACCGGGTCAGCGAGGGTGGGGCGGACGCATTTCGCCACGCCGAGCTCGCACGTCTCGGGCTGCTCTAGCCTCTCCCGGCTACCCTACTGCCGTTCGAACGTTCCCACCATTCCCCGACACGCGGGAGGAGGCCAAAGCCGTGACCGATGAGACAACCGATCCGATGGATGAGTTCGTAGACGACGAGACCGAGGAAGGAGGGCTCGAGGCATACGGCTTTGAAGTCTGGAACGACTACGACCCGTCGATGCGCTGGAAGGTCGTCTTCCCGCTCTCCGAAGAGCAGGGCACCGAGGCCGGCACGATCGCGTACTACGAGTTCGAGCCAGGTCGTCACTCCGGCCTGCACGCCGACAACGCCGAGGAGCTCGTCTACGTCCTCGAAGGCGAAGGCGAGGCGTTCGTCAGCGGAGTTCAGGTGCCACTTGAAACTGGGCGTTTCACGTTCTTCAAGCGGGGTGTGCAGCACGACCTCTACGCCTACGGCGCAACACCGCTTCGGCTGATGTCGTTCTTCCCGACGAACGTCGTCGAAAGCACGTTCAACATGACGGTCTTCCCGATGGGTGGCAACTTGATCACGTCGAAGGTGCCCGCGCGCAATGAGGCGCCGGTGATCACAGAGATCAACCCAGACGACATGCCTGACGAGATCCTGCGGTTCTTCTCCGAGGGTGAGGCCGTGATCCTCAACCCCGAGAACGCAGCCGACGCGGACGAGTAACACTCGCCCGCGCGGCGGGCGTCAGGAGTGCGGGCGAGAGGGGTCGAACCTCCAAGAGCCGAAGCCCACCGGGACCTAAACCCGGCGCGTCTGCCAATTCCGCCACGCCCGCAGCGTCATGAAAGGGTAACGGGCTACGCGAGGAACTCGACGTACGCCTCAGCTGGCTCCCGCGGCTTGGGTGCGGGATCGCTCACCGGGCGACCCAGATGGATGAGGCCCACGAACTGCTCGTCGGCTTCGATCCCGACTGCGTCGCGGCCCTCAGGCGTCTGGAGAACCTTCGGTGTGCGCCAGTACGACGCGAGCCCACGGG
>OMIZ01000070.1 GCA_900299235.1 Actinomycetota bacterium | reverse complement strand
GGTCGCGGCCCTCTGCCGGAAGGGTCGGAGCTTGAACTCTGCAGCGGGCCGCTTGCCGACGAGCTCGCGCGCCTCGCGGCTGAAGGTGTCCAGTCGATCCTCCTCGAAGGAGGCCCGACCCTCGCCGGTGCCTTTCTTAATGCGGGGCTTGTCGACAAGCTGTTGCTCTTCGTCGCGCCGGTTCTGAGCGGGGGTGACGGGCCGACTGCCTTCCCGCGGCTAGGATCTGTGCAGCGCCCCTCGCACCTGACCGTTTCGCGGATTGGGAGCGACGCGCTCCTCGAGGCTTATGTCAACGCACCCTGACTTCCAGCGCGCCGACGACGAGATCGTCACGCACCTCTCCCACTGGCTGATGGGCCAGATCGGGAACGACGAGCTGCGCAAGCGGGTCGAGGGGATTGGCACTGATGAACTCGCTCCGGGTCAGCGGGCGGCGGTCGCTGAGCTGATGGTCGACCTCCAGGCTGCGCTTCCCGGTGAGCGAGGCGATCTCGAGCGTGTCGTGCGCGAGACGATCGAAGCGCTCGCCTACGGGGACTAGCCGCGTGTTCACCGGCATCGTCCGCGAGATTGGTGTCGTGGCTGCCGTCGAAGGTGGTGAGGCTGGGGTGCGGCTGTCGATCGCTGCGCCCGCGACCGCTCCCGGCATCGTGCTTGGTGGCTCTGTTGCGATCTCGGGTGTCTGCCTCACGGCCGTCGAGATCGGTGAGCGCGAGCTCGTGTTCGAAGCGGTTCCTGAGACGCTCGCCCGCACGTCTCTCGGGTCGCTTGTTGCCGGCTCGCGGGTGAACATTGAGCCCGCGCTGCTTGCCGGGGAGCCGCTCGGCGGTCATTACGTTCAGGGGCACGTCGATGGTGTTGGGACTGTGCGCTCGGTCGCGCCTGAGGGCGACGGCGTTCGCATCGGGTTCGCCGTGCCGAACGATCTGCTCCGTTACGTGGCGTTCAAGGGCTCGATCACGATCGAGGGCGTCAGTCTGACCGTCGCGGCGCTCGATGAGACCGGGCTTGAAGTCGCGCTGATTCCGCACACGCTCGAGGCGACGACGCTCGGCGGGCTTGCCGTCGGCGATCCGGTCAATCTCGAGGTCGATGTGCTTGCGAAGTACGTCGAGCGCATGACGAGCCGTACGCCGTCGGCGGCGTGACACGCGGCCGGTAACGTCTTCCTATGGCAGTAACAACGCCCTTTGCCACGATCGAGGAGGCCATCGCCGACATTCGCGAGGGCCGCTTTGTCGTCGTGGTCGACGATCCTGACCGCGAGAACGAGGGAGACCTTGTCATCGCTTCGCAGTTCGTTACGCCTGAGGCGATCAACTTCATGGCGACGCACGCCCGCGGCCTGATCTGTCTCTGCCTGACGGAAGAGAAGGCAGACATCCTCGGCTTGCGCCCGATGACCGATCGGAACGAGGCGCCGCTTGGCACCGCGTTCACGGTTTCGATCGAGGCGCGCGAGGGTGTGACCACCGGAATCTCGGCTGCGGATCGCAGCCACACGGTGCAGGTTGCGATTGCGCCAGGCGCGAAGGCGAGCGATCTCGTCCAGCCTGGCCACGTGTTCCCGCTGCGCGCGCGCCCAGGTGGTGTGCTTGAGCGGATCGGGCAGACCGAGGCAGCTGTCGACCTCGCGCGCCTCGCGGGGCTGAATCCGTCGGGTGTGATCTGCGAGATCATGAACGACGACGGCACGATGGCCCGGGTCTCCGACCTGATTCCGTACTGCGAGAAGCACGGGTTGAAGATGGTTACGGTTGCCGATCTCGTTGAGTACCGCCGCCGCCACGAGAAGCTCGTCGAGCGCGGCGCTTCGGTGCGCATGCCGACCGAGTACGGCGAGTTCACCGCCGTCGCCTTCCGGGAGATCCTCACCGGCAAGGCGCATGTCGCACTCGTTCATGGCGATGTCGACGGGGCCGAGAACGTTCTCGTTCGTGTCCACTCGGAGTGCCTGACGGGCGACGTCTTCCACTCGATGCGTTGCGACTGTGGCGAGCAGCTCGAACGCGCGTTGATTCAGATTCAGAGCGAGGAGCGTGGTGTTCTGCTCTACCTCGCACAGGAGGGCCGTGGCATCGGTCTCCTGAACAAGCTCCGCGCCTACGAGCTTCAGGAGCAGGGGTTCGACACGGTTGAGGCCAACACGAAGCTTGGCTTCCCTGCTGACGGTCGTGACTACGGGATCGGCAACCAGATCCTTGCCGACCTCGGTCTGACGACGATTCGGATTCTCACGAACAACCCGAAGAAGCTCACGGGCATCGACGGCTTCGGGCTGTCGGTGGTGGAGCAGGTCGGTATCGAGATTCCCCCGAATGCCGAGAACCGACGGTATCTAGCCGCCAAGCGGGATAAGCTCGGACACCGTCTGCACCATCAGGACATCCGCGACCTTCCCTAAAGCCTCGAGCAAAGCGAGCCCATGAGCGATCAGTTCCCGCCGTACGAACCGCCTCTGCTGCCCCCGCACTCTGATGACGACGAGCCGGGCGGCCCGCCTGCCCCTGCCGAGCCGCTCGCCCAGGTGCCGGCCGAGGAACCCTTTGCAGCTTGGCCGCAGCCTGAGTCGGGCGCGGTCGTGGAGGATCGCGCTGAGCCGGGCAAGGTGATTCAGCACTCTGCCGGCGAGATCGAGATCCCCGATGGGTACTCGGTGATCGAAGGCAGCCCTGTCGGGAAGCGTCGTTCGGTGGCGGTTGTTGTGTCGCGGTTCAACGGCAACCTCACCAACCGCATGCTGCGCCGCGCCATTCAGGCGCTTGAAGCGGCAGGAGTTGCTCCCGACGCGGTAACGATCGTTCCCGTGCCGGGCGCGTTCGAGCTGCCGCTCGCTGCTCTCGCGCTCGCGAAGACGCGCAACTATGCGTGCATCGTTGCGCTCGGCGCGATCGTGCGTGGCGAGACGCCGCACTTCGATTACGTCGCGGCCGAGGCTGCCTCGGGTCTGCAGCTTGCGGGCATCGAGACGGGTGTGCCGGTGTCGTTCGGTGTGCTTACCGTCGAGAACGTCGCGCAGGGCGAGGCTCGTATCGATCGCGCTGCCGATGCGGTCGAGAGCGCGCTTGAGATGGCTGACGTGTTCGCGCAGCTGCGCGCCACCGCCCGCGGCTGACGATCGTGCTCGACCAGGCGATCTACCTGGGCGACAACCTTGAGCTTCTCGCTCGTCTTCCCGACGAGTCGATCGCGCTTGTCTACATCGATCCGCCGTTCAACACGGGCCGCGAGCAGCGCCGGCTGACTCTCGCGACGACGCGCGACGACGACGGCGATCGCGTGGGGTTCGGCGGCAACGCGTATCGCACCGACGTCGTTGACGCTAAGGCATACGGCGACTCCTTCGACGACTACCTTGCGTTTATCGAGCCCCGCTTGCGCGAGGCGCGGCGCGTGCTGAACGAGCGCGGAACGCTCTACTTCCACATCGACTATCGCGAAGCGCACTACTGCAAGGTGCTGCTCGACCAGCTCTTCGGTCGCGAGTGCTTCCTCAACGAGGTCATCTGGGCCTACGACTACGGCGCGCGTTCCAAGAGCCGTTGGCCGGCAAAGCACGACACGATCCTCGTCTACGTCAAGGATCCGGCGAGCTACCACTTCGATTCCGAGGCCGTCGATCGCGAGCCGTACATGGCACCTGGGCTGGTGACCGCCGAGAAGGCTGCGAAGGGCAAGCTGCCGACCGATGTCTGGTGGCACACGATCGTGTCGCCGACCGGGAGGGAGAAGACGGGTTACCCGACGCAGAAGCCGCTTGGGGTGCTCCGGCGCATCGTTCAGGCTTCAAGCGCTCCAGGCGACTGGTGCCTCGACTTCTTCGCAGGGAGCGGCACGCTGGGCGCCGCCGCCCTTGAGCTTGGCCGCCATTGCATCCTGTGTGACAGTAACGCGGAGGCGGTCGAGGTGATGCGGGCCCGGCTCAACCTGCCTGTTCGTCGCATCGACGGGACACCGGTACCGGCGTCTACGGCAGCTGCGGCACCCGCCTAGATCGCGGCGAACGCGAGGCTTCGGCTACACTCCTCCGTCGATGTCCAAGGTCTGCTCAGTCTGCGGCAAGGGTCCCTCGTTCGGGAACAACCGGTCGCACTCGATGGTTGCTACGAGGCGCCGCTTCGACGCGAATCTTCAGAAGATTCGCGTATTGGTGAAGGGCTCGCCGGTTCGCGCGTACGTCTGCACGCGCTGCCTCAAGGCGGGCAAAGTCACCAAGGCCATCTAGGTCTCGATTCCGCCAACGCGATCGAGGAGCCGGTAGCTGCGCTACCGCGCGTCCGTGCGCGCGTTTTCGGCGCAAGGTACGCGTTGGGGCGCAACCGTAGAGCGCCCTCGGGGTGTCTAATGGTTCGAGATGGCAGGACTTGTTCTTGAATCAGAGCTCGGCGCGATCACGATCTCGCGCGAAGTTGTTGCCGACATCGTCTCGCAGACCGCGCAGCGTTGTTACGGCGTCGTCGGCCTGAGTCCGGCGTCGCGTGTTCGGCGGATCTTGCGGCGCGACGGCATCACCGTGGCGGGTGACGCGCAGGGGATCGTGATCGAGCTTCACGTTGTTGTTGAGCATGGCCTGAATCTGGCGGAGGTTGCGGCGACGATTCGCTCGCAGGTCTCCTACGAGGTGCAGCGTCTCGTTGGTCTGCCCGTCGCCTCGGTTGAGGTCGTGGTTGCGGCTGTGCGGGAGGGTGCGTGAGAGCGCGCGTTCTCGAGCTTGCGCGTGGGGCGCTCGCTACGATCGAGGCGAACCGCATGCGGATCGATGACCTGAACGTGTTCCCCGTACCCGACGGCGACACAGGTACGAACCTCACGCTGACGGTGCGCGCGATTGTCGAGGCGCTTGAGCGGTCGGGGCCGGAGGATCGGGCTGGTCTCGCGCACGACGTCGCCCGCGCGGCGCTGATGGGCGCGCGCGGAAACTCGGGTGTGATCTTGTCGCAGATCGTGCGTGGTGCGGCCGAGACGCTTGGCGCCCAGGAGAGCCTCGATGTCGCAGCCGCTCTCCGTGGCGCGAGCGATGCCGCCTACCGCGCTGTACGCAGCCCAGTCGAGGGGACGATGCTCACTGCGGTTCGCGAGCTCGCGGAGGAGGCAGAGGCGGGCGGCACGATCTCGTCGATCCTCGCTCGTGGCGACGACTGCGTGCGTCGCACGCCAGAGCTGCTGCCGGTTCTCGCCGACGCTGGCGTCGTTGATGCAGGCGCTGCCGGGCTCGTCGAGATCGCCCGCGGTGTCGCGGCAGTGTGGACGGGCGAGGAGCTTGTGCAGACGATTGCGGCGTCGGCGCCACGCCTGACGATGGCCGCCGATCTGCAGCATGAAGATTCCGCGTTTCGCTACTGCACGGTGTTCGTGGTCGAGGGCGACGGTCTTGATGCCGATGAGCTTGAGGCGGCGCTCAATCCGCTCGGCGACTCGCTGCTCGTTGTCGGTGATCCGACCGCGCTCAAGGTGCACGTTCACACCGATGATCCTGGAGCCGCATTGAGCCTTGGTGTCGCGCGCGGGACACTTGCAGGCATCGAGATCGCGAACATGCACGAGCAGACGCGCGAGCGCGAACGGCGGCTACAGGCCGTTCCCGATCTGCCAGTGTCAGAGTGCGGTCTTGTCGTGGTTGCTGCTGGCGCAGGGAATCGCGCGCTGTTCGAGAGCCTTGGCGCGATCGTCGTCGATGGCGGCGAGACGATGAACCCGTCGACTGCCGAGATCCTCGAAGCGGTCGAGCGGTCGCCGACCACCGAGGTCGTCGTGCTGCCGAACAACAAGAACGTCGTGATGGCGGCTGAACATGCGGCGGCGAATGCCCAACGTGTTGTGCGGGTCGTGCCGACCGTCTCGATGCAGGCAGGGCTCGCGGCCGCCGTTGCGTTCGATCCAGCGGTTGTGGCCGACGACAACGTCAGCGAGATGGCCGATGTGATCGAGGGTGTGCGCACGGGCGCTGTTGCCCGGGCTTCGCGTGATGCCGACTTCGGTGGTGTCGCGGTGCGGGAAGGCGATTGGCTCGCGCTCGAAGAGGGCGTCGCCGTTGCGACCGATGCAGAGCCGGTCGGTGCGGTTCGCGCGCTTGTCGAGCGCC
>OMIZ01000069.1 GCA_900299235.1 Actinomycetota bacterium | reverse complement strand
GCGACGGCGTCGCGCAGGGAGCGCACGGCGTCGGGTGCTGTTTCTGCTTCGAGGTCTGCGTCGTAGATCGGGACGTCCCGCAGGCCATCCCACAGCTCTAGCTCGCCTCCGGGCGGAAGGAGTTCTCCCGCCGCCCGGAGGAGGGCCGAGTTGTACGAGCCGGCGCGGAGGCTTCCGGAGATCGCCAGCACACGCATCGTGTTTAGGCCTTGACGAGGCTGAGGTCAGCGCTCAGCGTGACGACGTTGTCGAGTGCCTTCGAGCCGTCGGGCATGTCGTTGTTCCACGTGATGCCGAAGGCGGTGCGGTCGATCTCGGTCGAGACCTTGAGGCCGTAGCGGGCGTTGCCGTACGGATCGGTGACCGGTCCGGTGACGGTGCCGCGGAGCGTTGCCGGCTGCGTGACGCCCTTGAGGGTGATCTCGCCCGGAACCTCGACGCTCGTGCCCGTGACGTTCAGCGTGCCCGAGAAGGTGACTTCCGGATACCGCTCGGCGTCGAAGAACTCCGGCGAAAGGAGGTGGCCCTTGAGGTTCTCGTCCTTGACGTGAATCGAGGCGATGCGTGCGCTACCCGAGAGCTCGCCGCTATCGATCGTGGCGTTGATGTCGGCGACTGAACCGGAGAAGAGGCCGATGCCCATGTAGTGGACGTCGAAGCCAACCGATGAGTGAACCGGGTCGGCGTTGTATGTCCCAGTCGAAATTGATGCGACGGCTGCTTCAGTGATGCTCATGTGCTGTGTGCTCCTAGTGGTTGAAGAGGAAACAGGAAAAGTTGACGACGCAAGGATCTTAGCGAGAGAAAGTTGCGCGCGCAAGTATTTTTTTTGCAACTCGTTCCTTCGCACGAAATGACGAGCACCACAGGTACTCAGCAGCAGGGGAGCGGCTGCTCGTCGCCTGGAGCTTCGCCAAGCGAGGCGGCCTCGAGCGCGGCACCGTCGAGGATGTCGCGCTCGCTAAAAGTGATCCCGCTGAGGTTGTAGCGATGGAGCACTTCAGCGACGATCAGCGCGCCGCCAACAACAACAGGGGCACGGGCAGGATCCATCCCAGGCACGAGCGCACGCTCGGCGACGGGAAGCGACGCGAGCAGAGCGAGGGTCGTGTCCACGGCCTCGCGCGTGAGTTCGCCGGCAATCGCATGCAGCTGGGCGACCGTTCCGGCGACACCGACAGCGCTCTCGACGGTGAGTGCGGGAAGCAGAGCGCGAACCTCGGCGCGCGCGGCGGCGAGCTCCGCGGCAGTTGGCGGGTCGGAGTGGAGGTGACGCTCGCTGAGTCGCACCGAGCCGATGTCGAAGCTCTCGCGAAAGCTGCCCGCGGTGATCTCCGTCGAACCGCCGCCGACATCCAGTAGCAGGGTGCGTTCACCCAGTTCACCGACGCCGCGACGCGTCAGGGCCGCCTCTTGATCGCCCGAGAGGAGCTGGGTTGTGAAGCCGAAGCCGCGCTCGATCTCACCGAGGAACGCTTCGCCGTTCTCCGCATCACGCACCGCGCTCGTGGCGACGGCCAGCATGCGTACCGCTCCAAGCTCCGATGCCTCCCGGCGAAAGTCGACGAGTGCGTTCCGCACGCGTGCGATCGGCGCGGGCAAAAGGATCCGGCGGGCGTCTACGCCTTCGCCGAGGCGCGTGACCACCGTCCGCCGCACGATCGGCACGACCACGTCACCCTCTACGTCGGCGATCAGCAGGCGCGTCGAGTTCGTGCCAAGGTCGACGGCGCCGACGCGCATCACTTGCGCGGGTAGGTGGCGCCGAGTGCGCCAAGAAGCGAGCTGCTGTCGCCCCAGGCGGCTGAGAGAATGCCGAGCATCCGCCGCGACTTCTGGAGCCGCGCGAGCGCCGCCTGCAGCTCTCCCGCCGTGTCCGCGGCCGTGGAGACGCGCTTCTCGATGCCGCCGACCTTCGTCAGGACGTCGCCGATCCCGCGCATCAGCTTGCGCTGGAGCGACCGCGTCGCCCGCCACACGTCAAGGGCGCGGACGATGACAAGGCCGAGCCCGCCAAGGGATGCAGCGAGTCCGACAAGGAAGCAGAGAAGAAGCACGGTGCCCACGGATAGAGGGTAACCCGTCGTACGATGGCGGGGTGGAACGCGTCCGCGTCGTCCTCGCCCGTCGCCATGGCAGCGCGCAGGTGCTGCTCGCGATCGCGGCAGTCGAGCTCTACGAGCTGCTGCGGCGGCTGATCCAGCCCGACTGGCCCGTCGCGATTCGCCACGCCCGCGATGTCTTCGCGCTCGAGCAGTTGGCGCATCTCGACGTTGAAGGTGCTGTGCAGCGGCTCGCGCTCCATGCGCCGCCGCTCGTGGCTGCGCTCGACCTCTTCTATCTCGCCGCGCACTGGGTTGTGACCGCGCTCTTCCTCGTGTGGCTCTATCGGCGCTCTCGCGACCGGTTCCTCTTCTTCCGCGACGCGCTGCTGGTCGCGACCGCAGCCGCGCTCGTCGTCCACGTTTCGTTCCCCGCCGCGCCGCCACGCCTTGCGGGCCTCGGGATCGAAGACACCGTCCGCTCGCTGCTCGGGTTCGACATCGGGTCGCCACAGTCGTCGCCGTTTTCCGACCCGGTCGCTGCGCTGCCGTCGCTGCACGCAGGGTGGGCACTCGCGGTCGGCGTGGGCGTTGCGATCACTGCCCGCAGGCGCCTGACGCGCGTCGTTGGAGCGCTCTATCCGCTCCTGGTCGTGATCGCGACGATCGCCACCGGGAACCACTTCCTGCTCGATGCCGTGGCCGGCATGGCCGTAATGGGTCTCGGATTTGGGGCGGCTGCAGGGCTGCGACGCCTCACTCGGCCAGGTGGAGTCGCAGTGGTAACCTCTTTGTCACGTCGCGGGGTGGAGCAGCCAGGTAGCTCGCCGGGCTCATAACCCGGAGGTCACAGGTTCAAATCCTGTCCCCGCTATAGACCGAAGGCCCCGGAAACGGGGTCTTCGTCGTCTTGCGTAGCGGTGGCTGAGTCCTAGGCGGCGAACATCTTCTCGCCGACGAACGTGCCGTGCCAGCCGTGGTACCAGACCGTCCCGGTCGTGGCGTTCACCGACAGCATCCCCGCGGTCTTGCCATTGAGGGTCGTGTCGAGCGTGAAGTAACCCGGGAATGCACGCCCATCCGACTCAGCTTTCTGGCGGGAGCCGTTCTTCGTGAGCCACGCGTTTGCGACCGTGACCGCCTGGCTGAGCGAGGTGACCTTGCCGGTGCCTGTGCTGAACCAGTTCGACGAGCCGCCCATCATGCCGGAGCCCGAGCCCATCATCCCGTAGCCGCCCATCATTCCGCCGTACGAGCCAGACGTGGGGGTGGCCATGCCGTAGGTCGTGTTCCACATCATGCTGACGGGCTCTTCCATCACCCAGCTACCGGTTGGGCTCAGGAGTAGCTCGAAAGCGGGCTTGCCAGCCTTGTCGCTGACGGCCGCGTAGTCGTTGTTCGAGAACGCCATCACTTCGCTGACCGAGAATCCCTTGAAGCCTTCACGAGCGAGCCAGTGATTGACGTCGGTGCGGATCGTCGCAAGCGGTGCGACGCGCGCGGTGGCATGCGACGCGGTCGCGAGCGGCGACGCGCTGACGCACGCAGCAAGCAAAGCTGCGCCGAGCGCAGCCGAGAGCGTTGAGGTGATCAGCTTCGTGTTCATAGCCCCACGGTGCCCCGCGTAGTCGTGGCGGGCATCGGTAGACCGTGCCGATGCGGTGCGGCAAAACACCACACCATGATTTGCTGCGCTAGCGCGTGACGCCGTAGCGCGGCCAGAGCTCTTCGCGTTCGCGCAGCCACTCGGCTGTGCGGGCGAGGCCATCGGCAAACGACACACGGGGCTTCCAGCCGAGCACGGCTTCGATCCGCGCCGGATTCGAGACCCAGGTACGCAGATCCCACGCGCGACCCTCCATCGAGCCCCACTGCGGTTCGACGTCGAGCGCGAACACCTGACGCGTCGCCTCGACAGCTGCACCGATAGTCGTTTCGACGCCCGAGCCGACGTTAAAGACCTCCCCGGGTGCGACCCCGTCGCGGGCCGCGGAGATAAACGCGTCGACGACGTCGTCGACATAGACGAAGTCGCGAGCGATCGCAGGATCGACAAGTGGCGGTAGCTCCCCGCGCAGCGCGTGGACGACGAGCGCAGGCACGAGGCGGCCCGGCTCCTCCCAGGGACCGAACACGGAGTAGAGGCGCAACGTGCAGGCCGGCAGCCCGTCACGCTGCGCTGCGAGCGTGACGTAGTGCGTTGCCGCGGCCTTGGCGACTGCGTAGTCGCTGTTTGGTTCGACGAGCTCGCTCTCGGATGGCGCGTGATCCTTCTCGCCGTACTCCGACGAGGAGCCGGCGTTCACGATCGCCGTCGCGCCCACCCGCCCGGCGGCATCGACGACATTGATCGTGCCGAGCACGTTCGTCTCGACGATGCGCCGGCGATCTGTCTGCCAGCTATACGCGCCGTGCGCGGCGAGATGGAAGACCCACTCGGGCTTCGCATTGCCAAGCGCGCGCGACACGGCGTCACTGTCGCGCAGGTCGACCGCCTCCGGCGTGATCACACCGGGCGCCCCGGCGAGGCGCCACAGCTCGGAGCTGCCGCTGTGCAATGCCGTGACGTCGTGGCCGTCAGCGGCCAGACGCCGGACGAGCGCCGCACCGACGAAGCCGCCGGCACCGGTGACGAGCGCGCGCGCTACGGCTCGTGCCTGTGCGGGACGATCGTCGCGCGCTCCTCGTGCCCCTCGCGGATCACGCTCTCGACGATGTAGGCCGGGCGGCGCTTCACCTCGTCGTACACATGCGCGAGGTACGAGCCGATGATGCTGAGGCAGAGCAGCTGAATGCCGCCAAGGAACAGGATCACGACGAGCAGGGTCGTGACGCCACGCGGCGCAATCCCCGGCTCAACGATGCGCAGCACGATCTCGACGATCGCGGCGACGGCCGAGAACGCCACGACGACACCTGCGATCCACGTGATCAGGTCGAGCGGGGCATACGAGAACGAGAGGATCGCTTTGCGGGCCCATCCGAAGTTGCGGATCAACGAGTTTGTGCTGACACCGAACGGACGCTCGGGACGCACGTAAGGGACACCGGTCTGGCGGAAGCCAACCCACGCGCGCAGCCCGCGCATGAACCGATTCTTCTCGGGCAACGCGTTCAGAGCGACCACGACACGTCGGTCGATCAACGAAAAATCGCCCGCATCGACGGGGACGCGCACATACGACAGCCGCTGAAAGAGGCGGTAGAAGCCCTTGTACGAAGCGCTCATGAACCGCGACGCCTCGCGCTTCACGCGAACGCCGTACACCACGTCGAATCCCTCCAGCCACTTGGCATGGAACTCCTCGATCAGCTCGGGCGGGTCTTGCAGGTCGCCGTCGAGCAGGATCACGGCGTCGCCCCGCGCGATCTCCATGCCGCTTGTGAAGGCGCTCTGCGAGCCGAAGTTCCGCGTGTGGTTGACGACGACCACGTGTGGGTCGCGCGCCGCGAGGGCCGCAAGCACCTCCCGTGCGTTGTCGGGGCTCGCGTCGTTGACGAAGATGATCTCGTAGTCGACAGCGAGCTTCGTGAACACGGCGGTAAGCCGCTCTTGCATCTGCGGCACAGCTTCCGCATCGCGATAGCACGCGATGATCGCCGAGAGCATTCGCCGCTCGTCGCCCACGTGTTACCGAGCCTGCAGTGCGGTTGTCGCCCGCGCAGCGAGCGCGGCGGGAGTGAGACCAAACGCCTCGGCGAGATAGCTCTCGTCGCCCGAGAAGCCACGCGGCATCGACTCGATGCCCACACGCCCGAGCGGCGTGGCAAGCCCGTTGTCTGCGATCACCTCGGCGACATAGGAGCCGAGACCGCCGGTGCGGTAGTGCCCCTCGACGCTCAGTGCGACGCGCGACCGGTCGAGCAGCGCGGCGAGCTGTGCATCAGGCGACGGATTGAACGAACTCACGACCGCAACTGTAACGCCGACCCCGTCACGTTCAAGGAGCGCGGCAGCCCCGAGCGCGGCGGCCGCGAGCGGGCCGAGCGCGACGATCAGCACGTCGGTGCCGCTGCCGATCTCCTCCGCTGCACCGAGCGTGAAGCGCCCCGCAAGCCCAGCGACCGGGTTGCCGCCTCGGCCGAGACGGAGGTAGACGGGACGGTCGTAGCCCTTCAGGGCGCGGAGCGCCGCGCGAGTCTGCTCGCGGTCGGCGCACACGACTGTTGTGAGCTCGGGCTGCAGACGCATCAGGCCGACGTCCTCGAGGGCGTAGTGCGTGACGCCGTTGTGGCCGTAGTCGGTGCCCCCACCGATGCCAACGATCCGTACTGGCAGGTGGTGAAGGGCGGGGCCGTTGCGGATGAACTCGTACGGTCGCATCGATGCAAACGTCGCGATCGAGTAGACAAACGGCGTAAACCCAGCCTCGGCGAGCCCGGTTGCCATACCGACCATGTTCTGCTCGGCAACGCCGACATTGAAGAAGCGGTCGGGATGGGCCTCGGCGAACGGTTCAAGCACCGTGAAACCGAGATCGCCAGTGAGCAAGACGATCCGGTCGTCATCAGCTGCGAGCTCAAGTAGTCCTGCAACGAACGCATTTCTCACGAGGCGGCCTCCAGTTCGGCGAGCGCCTGGGCGTATTGCTCGTCGTTGAGCGGCCAGTAGTGCCAGTCGATCGTGCTCTCCATGAACGAGACGCCGCGTCCAAAGACCGTCTTCGCGATCACGACGTGGGGGGGGGCGCCCGAGGTGGTATCGAGCCCGTTGATCACCTGCGCGAGCTCGTCTGGGTCTGTCCCGTCGGCCTCGTGTACGTCCCAGCCAAACGCCCGGAAGCGGTCGCCGACGGGTGAGAGATCGAGGACGTCCTTCGTGTATCCGAACGCCTGCTGCCCGTTGAGATCGACGATCGCGATGAGGTTTGCAAGCTTGTGGTGCGCGGCGAACATCACGGCCTCCCACAGCGACCCCTCGTTGCACTCCGCGTCACTGAGCACGACAAACGACCGTCGAGCGGAGCCATCGAGGCGCGCTGCCAGCGCAGCGCCCGTCCCGAGCGAGAGACCCTGGCCGAGCGAACCGGTCGAGAAGTCGATGCCGGGCGCGAGGTGCTCCGGGTGGACTCCCACGACGGTGCCGTCGCTGCAGTACTGGTCGAGCAGCGCGCGGTCGAGCCGACCTGTCTCGGCGAGCGCGGCGTAGAGCGCAAGCGCGGCGTGGCCCTTCGAGAGGACGAACCGGTCGCGATCACGGTCGTCAGGCATCCCGTTGACGACCTCGCCGTAGAGGGCCGCGACGATGTCGGCGATCGAGAGTGCCGAGCCGATATGGCCCACATGAGCCGCGTACGCGCGCTCGATCACGGCGCGACGGATACGGCCTGCGAGCCCGCTCAGTGATTCCTCGCGGGTCATAGGGGTGAAATCAACCAGAACAGTGCCTCCAGCGCGGCACCAGTACGGAAATGGGTAACAATCACCGCGTGATGGATTCGCGCAGGCGCTGGTTGGCGCTGATCGTGCTCTGCCTCGGAACGCTGATGATCGTGCTCGACACGACGATCGTGAACGTTGCGCTGCCGTCGATCCGCGACGACCTCGGCTTCTCGGAGACGTCGCTTGCGTGGGTTGTGAACGCGTACGTGCTGACCTACGGCGGGTTTCTGCTGCTTGGCGGCCGCCTTGGTGACCTGCTTGGGGCGCGGCGGGTGTGGCTCGTTGGCCTCTGTCTTTTCACGCTCTCATCGCTTGCGTGTGGACTTGCCGATTCGCAGACCTTCCTGATCGCCGCGCGTGCTGTGCAGGGCATTGGAGGAGCAGTCGTCTCGTCGGTCGGGCTTTCGTTGACGCTAAACCTCTTCACCGAGCAGGGCGAGCGCGCGAGGGCGATGGGATTCTTCGGGTTTGTCGCCGCAGGTGGCGGCAGCGTTGGTGTGCTCGCGGGCGGGGTGCTGACCGGGACACTCGACTGGCATTGGATCTTCCTCGTGAACCTTCCGATCGGCGTGCTCGTGCTCGTGATGGCGCTCATGGTGGTTCCTGGCGGGGCGGGCGAGGGAGACGTCCGTCACCTTGACTTCGCAGGAGCTGCAAGCGTCACGGCGGCGCTGCTCGTCGCCGTCTACGCGATTGTCAACGGCAATGCGGTGGGATGGACGTCGGCCCGAACGCTCGGGCTCCTCGGCGTTGCGCTCGTGCTGCTCGCGCTGTTCCTCGTGATCGAGTCGCGGGTGCGGGCGCCACTCGTGCCACTTGGCTTCTTCAAGCTGCGCAACCTGACCACAGCAAGCGGGGCTGGAATCCTGTGGTCGGCCGGCATGTTCGCGTGGTTCTTCCTCTCGGCGCTCTACCTGCAGATCGGCCTCGGCTACCGACCGCTGCTTGTCGGACTCGCA
Organism: Actinomycetota bacterium; assembly: GCA_900299235.1. Taxonomy (GTDB): domain Bacteria; phylum Actinomycetota; class Thermoleophilia; order Gaiellales; family Gaiellaceae; genus PALSA-600. The sequence goes on along the minus strand of OMIZ01000069.1, from coordinate 2,830 downwards.
TTCCTGCCGTCGAACGCGATCATGATGGCGTTCTCGATCGGCCTCTCTGCCAAGGTCGTGATGCGATTCGGCACGCGTATCCCGCTCGCGTTGGGGCTCGTGCTCACCTCGATCGGACTCGTCCTCTTCGCGCGCGCACCGGTCGGTGGCAGCTTCGTACGGGACGTGCTCCCGAGCATGCTGCTCCTCGGTATCGGGGCAGGACTCTCGCTGAACCCGATCATGCTCGCCTCGATGAGCGAGGTTCCACAAGAGGAGTCAGGGCTCGCCTCGGGTGTCGTCAACACGGCGTTCATGATGGGCGGCGCGCTTGGCCTCGCGGTACTTGCAAGCGTTGCGGCGTCACGCACCTCGTCGCTTGAGGCTGGCGGTCTCGGCGACACCGCGGCGCTTGTCGGCGGCTACCACGTTGCCTTCATCGTCGGCGCAGTCTTCACGCTCACCGCGGCGCTGCTTGGGGCAGTGTTTGTGCGAGAGGTTGTCGCCTCAGCGCCCCACCTGCATCTCCCGCACCACGAGCATCAGCACGCCGCCGGGCCTGAGCGCGAAGCCGCGCGCGACTAGGCGGGCGCTGGCGCGGGGGTCGGGCGGCGTAGGAGCGACGGCCGGTTGATTGCAAGCGAGAGACACGAGGCAAGCAAACAGAGCACGCCGGCGCTGACGAACGCGTAGGTGTACGTCCCGAACCAGCCCCGCGAGGCTCCCGCAAGCCATGCGGCAGCTGCTGCGCCGAACTGGTGCGAGGCGAAGATCCAACCGAAGACGATGCCCACACGTTCGCGTCCGAATGTGTCGGCTGTGAGCGCGACGGTCGGCGGTACCGTCGCCACCCAGTCGAGCCCATAGAAGACAGCGAACGCGACAAGTGCGTATCCCGAGCCGAACGCGGCAGGCAACGCGATCACGGCCAGACCACGGAGCCCGTAGTACCAGGCAAGCAGGTGGCGGGGATCGAGCTTGTCGGTGAGCCAACCCGAGAGTGTGGTGCCGATCACGTCGAAGAGGCCCATGAGGGCAAGCAGCGACGCACCTGTGACGGCCCGCATGTGGTGATCGATCGCGGCCGGAATCAGATGTGTGCCGATCAGACCATTTGTCGAGAGGCCGCAGATGAAGAACGTCGCCGAGAGCAGCCAGAAGACCCGCGACCTGAAACCCAGCATCAGACCCTGGATCGCAGGGCGAAACGGGTGCGGCGAACGCTCAGGCACCGGGACGGGCTCGGTAGCGCCGTATGGCTCGATGCCCATCGACTGCGGGCGATCACGCACGACGATCGCGACGACGGGGAAGACGATCGTCATTGCGACGATCGCGACAGAGAGCGCTGCCCAGCGCCAGCCGTACGCCGTCGCGAGCCAGGCGAGCGCAGGCAGAAAGATCATCTGGCCGCTCGCATTGCTTGCGGTGAGGATCCCCGTCACGAGGCCGCGCCGAGTCGAGAACCAACGGTTCGCGATCGTCGCAGCAAGCGGCACAGACACCGCGCCCGTCGCACCACCCACGACAACTCCCCACAGCAGATCGAGCTGGTACGGCGCGTTCATCACCGTCGTCAGGCTTGCGCCTGCAGCGATCGTCGTCACCGCGACGAGGATCACCTTGCGCACGCCGAACCGATCCATCAGTGCGGCCGAGAACGGCGCAGTCAGCCCGAAAAGCAGCAGGCCAATCGAGATCGCGATCGAGATCGTTCCACGCGACCACCCGAACTCGTTCTGAAGCGGAACGATCAGGACGCCCGGCGTGGCACGGAAGCCGGCCGTCGTGATCAGCGTCACGAACGTGACAATCACGATCAGCCACGCGTAGTGGAGCGGCCTCCCGATGAGGCGTTCGATCATGCTGCGAACGGGGGTGGGTCGAGCTGCTGCTCATCCCACATCGTGCGAACTCCCGGGAGCTCGTAGCACCGTTCGGCGTAGGCGCGGAGTCCTGGCCGATCCCACGCGGGCGGCTCAAGGCGGCGACCCCACCTGATGAGCATGAACAGGAAGAGGTCGGCGACCGTGCGTGTGTCGCCTGCGAGCCATTCACGATCGCTCAGCCGTGTCTCGATGCGGTCGAAGAGCGTCGCGAGTTCAGCCGCCGCCTTCTCCGCCACACCTTCTGGCCCGTAGCGATCCGGGTAGAAGTAGCGCAGGAAGGCCGTCTGCACCGTGTTCGTCAGGTGGATCAGCCAGCGGTAGGCCTCTGACCGCTCATCGGTACCCGCTGCAGGCAGCAGGTGCGCCTCGGGATGGCGCTCGGCGAGGTGCAGGATGATCGCGGCCGACTCGGTGAGCACGAGGTCACCGTCGACCAGCGTTGGTACCCAGCCAGCAGGGTTCACGCGGCGGTACGACTCGGGCACCTGGCCGTCGAGCCCGGTCTCAACGAGCGCGAGCTCGTATTCGAGGCCGATCTCTGCAAGCGCTGCGTGAGGAGCCATCGACGCAGTACCCGGGCGGTAGTACAGGCGCGTACCCATAGTGGCATCCTACGCGCCGACTCGACGCGGGCGATGCAGAATCCACGGCGTGAGCTTCGGTCAAACAGTGTTTGTCTTCGTAGCCGGGCTCGTCACGGCCCTCGCTACAGGGCTTGGGGCGCTTCCGTTTGCGATCGGCCGCAAATACACAAACACGTGGCTTGGGCCTGCAAACGCGCTCGCCGGTGGGGTCATGCTCGGGGCGAGCGCTGGGCTGCTGATCGAGGGCGTCGATCGGAACGCCTGGCGAACAGCACTCGGGGTTGCGCTTGGCGTGGTGTTCATCGTCCTCGCAGCCAAGCTGCTTGGGGGCCACGACGACCTTGAGCTCGGTTCGCTTCGCGGAGCCGACGCGCAGCG
>OMIZ01000068.1 GCA_900299235.1 Actinomycetota bacterium | reverse complement strand
CGCCTGCGCGACATCGGGATCCTGATTCGCCCGCATCCCGCCCGTCGCGACGAATGGAAGGACGTGGACCTGTCCGGCTACCGCAACGTGGCGTTCTGGGGCGCCCATCCGGTGGACGACGAGGCCAAGAACGACTACTTCGACTCGATGTACTACAGCGCGGGGGTGGTGGGGCTCAACACGAGCGCGTTTCTCGAGGCCGCGATCGTCGGCAAGCCAGTCTTCTCGATCCTCGACCGCACCATCTCGAAGCAGAACCAGGAAGGCACGATCCACTTTCGCTACCTGCTCGACGTGAACGGCGGTCTGCTGCGTGTGGCGACGTCGATGCGCGAGCACCTCGCGATGCTGGCCGACGGCCTGGTCGGGGATGGCGGCGGCGACGACAAGGCCCGTCGGTTCGTCGAGGGCTTCATCCGCCCGTACGGACTCGACCAGCCAGGCACGCCGAGGTTTGCCGACGCGATCGAGCGCCTGGCGGCCCAGCCAGCTCCCGCCGCGACAGGGCACACCGCGGGCGCGCTCCTCGCGCGTGCGGCGCTCTATCCGCCGGTCGGGGCACTGCAGGTGCTGCTCGCGTCGCAGCCGTATCGCAAGAGCCTCTTTCTCACGCTGCGCAAGTGGCGGCAGGACAGCCGCCGCTGGTTCTGGGTGGCGATCAAGCACGCGGCCCAGCGACAGCTGGGCGAGAAGGACGTGCCGCAGGAGGCGACGGGTGCCGCGGACGCGACGGCCACCCGCGCACAGGGTCGGTCGGCCAAGGTGCCCGGGTGGGACCTGCCGGATGCGGAGGACGTCCGTCAGCTCGTGAACACGCTCGGGCGGGGCGGCAAACCGATCATCATCGGCCCCTGGCTCTCGGAGGCGGGCTTCGAGCTGCTCTACTGGATTCCGTTCCTGGCGTGGGCCAAGGTGCACGGTAACCTCGACCCCTCGCAGCTGATCGTGATCTCGCGTGGCGGCGCCGGGGCGTGGTACCGCGACATCACGAGCCACTACGAGGACGTCTTCTCGTTCTACACGCCAGACGAGTTCCGCGTGAAGAACGAGGCGCGCATCGCCCAGCAGGGGGGACGTCTCAAGCATGTCGAGGTGACGGACTTCGACCGCGAGATCGTGCGCGCCGTCACCGAGAAGCGCGGGCTCACCGGGGCGCGGCTCCTCCATCCGTCCGTGATGTACCGGCTCTTCGACCACTTCTGGTTCCAGCGCGTGCCGATCACGTTCGTCGAGGCCTTCTCGTCGTTCGCGCCGCTGCCGCGGTTCGACCTCGGCCCCCTGGCGGCGGCATTGCCATCGCGCTACGTCGTCGCGAAGTTCTACGGCAACACGGCGCTCCCCGACACGCCCGACAACCAGCGGTTCGTCGCCTCCACCCTCGAGGCCCTGACTCGGCACGCCGACGTGGTGATGCTCAACACCGGTTTCCGGTTCGACGACCACGAGGACATGTCGCCAACCGCTCGTGAGCGCGTGCACGCGATCGACCACCTGATGACGCCCGCGAACAACCTCGAGGTGCAGACGCGCGTGATCCAGGGGGCAGAGGCGTACATCGGCACCTATGGTGGCTTCTCGTACGTGTCGCCGCTCGCCGGCACCGACGCGCTGACGTTCTATTCGCACACCTCGGGATTCCGCTTCGACCACCTCGAGCTGGCCAAGCGGGTATTCGCCCAGTTGCGTCAGGCCAGTTACGTGGAGCTGGACGTGCGCTCGGTGGACCTGGTCCGCAAGGGCTTTGCGCATCCGTGGCTCGGAGAACCGCTCGTCGGGGTGACGCGTCGATGAGCCTGTTCGCGGGCGTGAAGCGCGAGGTGCGTGCGCGGCTCCGTCAGCGACGGGAACTCGACGAACACCGCACGTGGGCTGCAGAGGGCTGGCGCGTCGAGCGGGAGATCGAGGCGGTCGTCAGCCAGGGGCGACCGGTCCTCGTCGGGCCGTGGTTGTCCGAAGTCGGCTACGAGGCGCTCTACTGGGTGCCGTTCCTCCGCTGGGTGCGATCCGCGTTTCGCCTCTCGTCCGACCGCGTCGTGGCGCTCTCGCGCGGCGGCGTCGGCAGTTGGTACGCGGGCATCGCAGACCGCTACGTCGAGGCGTGGGACCTGGTCACGCCGGAGGTGTTCGCCCGTCGGACGCTCGAGCGTGGGTCGACCAAGCAGCTGGAGCCGTCCGCCTTCGACCACGACCTGGTGGCCGCGGTAGAGGCGCGCATCGGCGAGCGCGTGAGCGTGCTGCATCCGTCGCTGATGTACCGCCTGTTCGGCGAGTTCTGGTCCGGTCATCGCGCGATGGGCTTCCTCGACGCGCACACCCGCTACGAGCCGGTGTCGCCGCCGGTGGTGGTGGACCCACAGCTGCTCCCGCGCGACTACGTGGCGGTGAAGTTCTACGAGGCACGGTCGCTGCCGGCCACGCCCGAGGTGCGGCGGGTCGTCACGCAGATCGTCGAGCGTCTCGCGGAGCGCGGTCCTGTGGTGCTCCTGGACACCGGCCTGGTGCTCGACGAGCATGCGGACTACGCACTGGGGACGTCGTCGCGTGTGGTGAGCGCGCGACCGTGGATGACGCCGCCCACCAACCTCGCCGTGCAGACGCAGATCATCGCGGGTGCACGCGCGTTCGTCGGCACCTGCGGGAGCGTCGCCTGGCTGGCGCCCATGCTCGGCGTCCACACGTCGGCGCTCTACGTCGACCCGAAGTGGCTGCACGTGCACCTGGGCGTCGCGCTGCGAGTCACGCACAAGATGGGGGCAGGCTGTTTCGCGCCGGTGGACCTGCGCGGCCTCGACCCGCTCGGACTCGGACTTCCTGTGACGGTACGAACCACATGACCACACCCGCGCATCCCGCGCTCGCCGGACTCGGGTCCGGCCGTTGTCTCGTCATCGGCGAGGTGGCGCTCACGCACGACGGCAGCCTCGGCCTGGCGCACGCCTTCATCGACGCGATCGCCGCGGCCGGTGCCGACGCGGTGAAGTTCCAGACGCACATCGCGGCCGCCGAGAGCACGCCGGCCGAGCCGTTCCGGGTGAAGTTCAGCCGCCAGGACGCCACGCGGTACGACTACTGGCGGCGCATGGAGTTCAGCGAGGAGCAGTGGCGTGGCCTGGCCGAGCACGCGCGCGAGAAGGGGCTGTTGTTCCTCTCGTCGCCGTTCTCGATCGAGGCCGTGGATCTGCTCGAACGCGTCGGCCAGCCGCTGTGGAAGATTGCCTCGGGTGAGACCTCGAACCGGTTGCTGCTCGACCGTGTGCTCGACACCGGCGCGCCGGTGCTGCTCTCGACCGGCATGAGTCCGGTGGCCGAGATCGACGACGCGGTGGCGCGTGTGCGCGCGCGTCAGGTGCCCGTCGGCGTGTTCCAGTGCACCACGGCCTATCCCTGCCCACCGGAGCGGGTGGGGCTGAATCTCATTCCGTTCTATCGCGAGCGGTATGGCTGCTGGGTGGGGCTGTCGGACCATTCGGCGACGATCTATCCGGGGCTTGCCGCCGTGGCCATGGGCCTCGACCTGCTCGAGGTCCACGTGGCGCTCTCGCGCGAGCAGTTCGGCCCGGACGTGGTGGCGTCGGTCACCACGAGCGAGCTGCGCCAGCTCGTCGAGGGCATTCGCTTCATCGAGCGCATGCGCGCGCATCCGCTCGACAAGGACGCCTCGGCCGAGGTGACGGCGCCGCTGCGCCGTCTGTTCACGCGCAGCCTGGTGGCGCGCACGGCGCTGCCGGCGGGCACCGTGCTCGCCGCGGAACACCTCGCCGTCAAGAAGCCGGGCACGGGGCTGTCGCCGGATCGCGTGGGCGAGGTCGTCGGGCGACGACTGCGTAGGGCGGTCGTGGTCGATCAGGTGTTGTCGTCGGAAGACATCGAGGGGCTGACCGAATCGTGAGCACACGAAAGATCTGTGTAGTCGTCACCGCGCGACCGAGCTATTCGCGCATCCGCACCGCGCTCAAGGCCATCCAGCAGCATCCCGACCTCGAGTTGAACCTCGTGGTGGCGGCCTCGGCGCTGCTCGACCGCTACGGCAACGCCATCCAGGCCATCGAGCGCGACGGCTTCGACATCGCCGCGCGCGTCTACATGGTGCTCGAGGGGGAGAATCTCGTCACGTCGGCCAAGTCCACGGGCCTTGGCCTCGTGGAACTCGCCACCGTGTTCGACAACCTGCGGCCGGATGCCGTCGTGACGATCGCGGACCGCTACGAGACGCTCGCCAACGCCGTGGCGGCCGCCTATATGAACATCCCCGTGGTGCACGTGCAGGGCGGCGAGGTGACCGGCTCGATCGACGAGAAGGTGCGGCACGCGGTCACGAAGCTGTCGAACCTGCATCTCGTGTCCACGGTGCTGGCCGCCGAGCGTGTCCGCCGGCTGGGCGAGGACCCCGACTCGGTGATCGTGACGGGGTGTCCCTCGATCGACATCGCGGCCGAAGTGGCGGCGCGTCCCGAGATGGACTTCGACCCGTTCCAGAAGTACGGCGGCGTCGGGCCCTCGGCCGACCTGTCGAAGGGGTATCTGGTGGTGCTGCAGCACCCGGTCACCACGGAATACGACGAGGCGCGCCATCAGGTGGACGAGACGCTCTACGCCGTGAAGGACATGGGGCTGCCGATCCTCTGGTTCTGGCCGAACGTCGATGCCGGGTCGGACGGCACGTCCAAGGGCATCCGGGTCTTCCGCGAACGTGAGAACCCGCGGAGCCTCCATCTGTTCCGCAACATGTTCCCCGAGGATTTCCTGCGCCTGCTCTGCGGGGCCACGGCCATCGTCGGCAACTCGAGTGTGGCGATCCGGGAGTGCTCGTTCCTCGGCGTGCCGGCCGTCAACGTCGGCACCCGGCAGATGGGCCGCGAGCGCGGTCAGAACGTGATCGACGTGGACCACGATCGACACGCGATTGCCGAGGCGATCGCCACGCACATGCGGCGGGGCAAGGCCGAACGCGATCTCCTGTATGGCGACGGGAAGGCCGGCGAGCGCATCGCCGAGTGTCTGGCCCGGAGCCCGCTCACCATCGAGAAGCGCCTGACGTACTGACGGAGAGTCCCCGTCCCTTTCACGTGGAGTCAACCGCATCGTGACCATGTCGCTCGAACGGTCCGCACGCATCGTCGGACTCGGCTACGACTACGGCGCCCAGCCGAAGGAGCCGGTAACGGCCTGCAATCTCTGCGGCTCGACGGAGTTCGTCGTCCTCACGCACCGCGATCGCTACTGGTACGCGGCCCCGGCGCACGCGTGCCGTCGGTGCGGGCTGGTGTTCCTGAACCCGCGGATGACGGCGGACGCATACGGGGCGTTCTACAACGGCGTCTATCGACCACTGGTCAGCGCCTTTCACGGGCGCCAGATCGACGCGCGCACCATCCAGGGCGAGCAGCGCGACTACGCGGTGGAGCGCGCCGCGCTGATCCGGCCCTTCATCGGGCGGGTCTCGGGGCGTGCGATGCTCGACATCGGCGGGTCCACCGGCGTGGTGGCCGCGCACTTCGCGCGGGAGTTCGGGCTCGACGGCACCGTCATCGACCCGGCGCCCATGGAAGTCGAAGAGGCACGGCGTCTCGGTCTCGAGACGGTCACCGGCCTGATCGAGGCGCACGACTTCGGCACGCGCCGCTTCGACGTGGTGATCATCTGCCAGACGGTCGATCACCTGCTGGACGTCTCGGGCACGCTCGCGCGCGTCCGGCGGATCATCGCCGAGGACGGGTTGCTCTTCATCGACATCGTCGATCTGCGTGCCGCGTACCTGCGCAACTGGTCGGTGGAGGATGCCATCAAGATCGACCATCCCTACTACCTGACCGAGCCCACGATGGTGGCCTATCTCCACCGTGCTGGCTTCGACGTGCTCCGCACCGACTTCGCCGCCGACCACTTGCACGTGAGCTACGTGTGCCGGCCGGGCCAGGCGCGCGACGTGCTCCCCACGCGGGCATCGGTAGACGAGTTGCTGCGGGAGATCCGCTTCGTGCAGAACGCGCCGAGGGGGTGATGGCGGGCGTACTCGGACTCGTGCCCGCCCGCGGCGGATCCAAGGGCGTGCCCCACAAGAACCTACGCCCGCTCGCGGGGCACACGCTGCTCGAGTACGTGCAGCAGGCCGCGGCGGCCTCGGGTGTGGTCGATCGCCTCGTGCTCTCGACGGATTCGCCCGACATCGCCGACGCGGGCCGGCGCGCGGGACTCGACGTTCCGTTCCTGCGCCCGGCGTCGCTCGCGCAGGACGACACGCCGATGCTGCCGGTGATCACGCACGCGCTCGACACGCTGGCTGCGTCGGGCTGGGTGCCCGACATCGTGGTGCTGCTGCAGCCGACGTCGCCGCT
>OMIZ01000067.1 GCA_900299235.1 Actinomycetota bacterium | reverse complement strand
GTCGAGGACGTCGGCCGACACGGCACCTGCGGCGTTGGCGCCTGCCCATCGGCACACAACGGGAACTGCGAGATATCGAACTGGCAGGTCGTTGCGACCACGCGGCAGGGAACGCTCGGCGTTGTGTCCTGGCCTGGTGAGCAGTCGGCGAACTTGGCGATATTGAACTGCCCGCTCGGAATACACGGGGCGGACTGCGTCGGCGTTTTCCCAGTTGCGCATAGCTCGAACTTCGTCAGGTTGACGTCGGTCGTCTTCTGCGGCTTGCAGGGCACGAGCGCGGTTGGCATCTGGCCGTCGGCGCATGTCGGAAACTTCGTCCGATCAAATTGGCCCGTCGCCTTCGTCGGCTTGCAGGGATTCGCCTGCGTCGGATCCTCGCCTGCGGCACACGCGGGGTAGTTCGCGAGGTTCGGACCAGCACTCGAGAGCGAGAGCGCCGATGGCGTTACGAGCACGAAGACGGCAACAATCGATGCGAGCAGTCCAACAACGCTCGCAATGGCGGTGCGCCGCAACTCGGCGCTCTGAAACGAAGCGTGCCTGCGCGACATCGAGTCTCCCTCCCAACTTCCGGAGTAGAAACTGCAGTGCTCCCATGCATCGTTGTCACGTCAAGGGGCGCGGCCCCCTTCGCCCGCGCTAGGGTCTTGCCCGTGCGCCGTTCAATCCTCACCGCTGCCGCTGCCCTTGGGTTCCTACTGGCGCTCTCAGCCTGCGGTGGCGGCGCGCGCGTTATCGACGGCTGCAAGGTGCAGCCGCTAACACAGTGCCCCGGCAAGAACTTTTCGAAGCAGGATCTCCATGGTGCGAACTTCGGGGGCGCAAACCTTCGGGCTGCCAACTTCACCGGCGCAAACCTGGCTGGTACGAACTTTGCTGGCTCCGACCTGGAAGGCGCGTTGTTTACGAACGCCAACCTGACAAAGGCGAACCTCGATGGCTCGGACATCTGGTACGCCGACATGACCGGGACGATCTTCTCTGAGACGACCTGCCCAAGCGGCAACGTCGTCACCGACGAGGTCTGCCCGCAGACCGACTAGAGCGCGAACCGCTCGTCGCGTTCAAGCACGACGACTCGTAGCCCGTTAAGCCGCATCTCGTCGGCGATCGCTCTCGGCCTCGCCGGGCGACGACGTGTTGCCCTCAAAGAGATCCCAGTGCATCGGCACAAGCGTTGTCGCTCCGATCGCAGCGGCGAGCTCGACTGCCTCACGAGCATTCATGTTGCCGACGATCCCGGCAGCCTCGCGTTCGGCCGTTGAAAACTTCGCCGTCGCACCGGTCAAGGTAAACCCGTTCGGGAACGTCACATCAACCGTGTTCGTCAACCAAAGCGCCCCGCTGTTCGACGCCGTGAAGTTCACCGTCCAGTCAGCCGACAGATTCGCCGACACATACAACGTCGACGAAATCGACACCCCCGACACAACCGCCGCACCAGCCGACACCGCCAGCACCGCGGCCGACGCCAACCCGACGGCCAGCAAATGACGCCCGCCCCAACGAGTCACGATCCCCATCAACGTGTCCTAACTGGCACCCGAAGGTAACCGGCCGCAGAAAAATCCTGTGCGAATCTACCGCATGCTCCGGAAGCATGCTGCTACGCAAGAGGGAATCGCCCCGACGACATCGCGGGCAGAAGCAGGCTGCTCACTCGCGCACGAAAAAGCCCCGCATGGCCGAGCCAAATCTGGCAGCCATACGGGGCTCTGTAAGGCCCATACGGGATTCGAACCCGTGCCGCCGCCGTGAGAGGGCGGTGTCCTAGGCCACTAGACGAATGGGCCCTGTGAAGCCGCGCCAGTCTAGCGAACGAACGGCAGCACGCGCCGCGACTGCGCGCTAGGAGACGGTGCCAAGCTCGTGCAGGAGCGGGGCGAGGTCAAGCGCATGGAAACCCAGCCGCCCGGCGATCTCCTCACTCGACGGCTTTGTTCCCTCGAGGAAGAGCGCCCGAAGGATGTCGCCGGTCTTCTTGTTGCACCACCAATCCTCGCCCACCTCGGCGATCAGATGATGGCGCAGCTGCGCCGAGCGCACCCAGGCGCGGAGATAGTCGGCGGTGTAGAAGCCGCCGTCCATGTCGGAGAGGAAGTTCTCGGACCGGTACCGGACACCCGTCGCTTCGGTGAGGAACTCCTCGTATCCGCCCGACGTTCCACCGTCGGTTGGGAAGCGCGTCCAGAAGCCGAGCTCGTAGCGCAGCTTCGCCTCGTAGCGACGGAAGAGGAGCGCCTCGAGGAACGTGGTCGCCTCGGCGTTCTCGATCGCCTCGGCGTCGGAAAGCCCGAAGTACCGCGCGTGCCAGCCTGGTTCGCGCGTAATCGCCTCGACGATGTAGGAGTAGATCTCCGTCAACGCATGGTCGCGCGAGACGCGCCGGAACGCGAACGGCAAGTTCGGGTCGCAGCCGCCGTAGTGCAGTGCGTGCCCTGCCTCGTGGAGGAACGCTTGGTAGTCGTGCAGGCCACCCTGCGCCCGCGTGATCAGGTGCACAACGTTCGGCGGATCGCTCGCGATCACGCATGCGCGCGGCGACTTCTGCGGCCGATCGTCGAGGTCGAGCTTGATGTTCGACATCGTCGCAAGCTCGAAACCGAGGTCGCGCAGCGTGTCAAGACACACGTCGGTCGCACGATCCTTCGAGTACGTCGCCTCGAGCGGCGACAGCCGACGCATGTAGGCCGTGTGGTAGCTCGATGGAATCGCCGGATGGTCACCGAGCAGGCGGTCGAACCACTTCGCGCGGAGCTTTTCCCACACCGGCGTGTTCAGCTTGCTCGCCTCGTACAGCGCTGCCGAGAGCTGATGGAGCGAGACCTCCTTCTCCTCCTCGCTACGGGCGATCGGGTCCAGCTCACCTGTGAGATCGGCCTCGAACTGCTCGCCAAGGGTCAGGAGTTCGCGCCGCTCGTCGTTGTGGGCTGCGTTCGCCGCCGACTGGAGCTCACCAAGCTCCTCGCGGTCAGCGTATTCCGACAGGAGAGCCATCTGCGCCTGGGCCGCCCGCAACGGCATCTCCTCGCCGCGGAAGGTCACGCGCTCCGCAAGCAGCTTGTTCTCGAACGCGTCGTAGCGCTCAACGAGCTCTGCCGACACGATGCCGCCCTCGCAGGTCTTGCGCAGGCGATACAGCTTCTCCCGTTCATCTCCCCCGGCCGAGTTCTCGGCCGCGCGCAGCGCTTCAAGTTGCGGGCGCGTGAAGAGATCCGCGTACCGCTCGACGATCGCCGCCTGTTCAGACGTCTCCTTCTCGCCAACCCGCACAGCGCGACCTTCCTCGCTGCGCTCGTAGAGATATTTCGCAAGCCGAGCTTCGAACTCGGCCGGGTTGAGGATGGTCGGGGCGCTCACCAGCGCACCAAGGTAGCCGACGGTCCGGTCGTGATGCCACCTCGCCGGTCTACGATCACGCGGTGGAAGAGCGGCCGACCGAGCATCAGTACTCCGTGCGCGTTGAGATCGTTGGGTTAGAGCTCGGGCGTGCCCTCGCACGCCTTGAAATGCTCGCTTCCAACACGCACGCGCTTGAAGCTGAGCTTGCTGTTGACGAGCTCGCGGCTCTCCAGTACGCCCTCCATGAGGCGGCCGAGCTCCTCTATGGCATCGAGCCACCACCGGCGATGGCGACGGCTCACGGCGAACTGACCGTGGCGCTTGGGCGAGCGCGTGAACTCACCGGCGAAGTCGCCGAGGTCGTCGAAGAGGGCGGCGCCGACAGCGCCCGCCTGCTCGTCCCTGAGTGGCGCGGTACGCTCTTCGCCGTGCGGCTTGCGCACATGCGGCTCTTCTCCACGGAACCGGCGACAACCGACGAGCAGCCGACCCTGAGGGAGTACTCGCAAGCTCGCCACCTCACAGCGCTCGCGTTGGTCACGGCAGGCACCGGCGCGTTCTCCGCAGGAGCGACGGTTGGCTCATGGCCGTTGTGGGCGGCGGGCATCGCCGCGGTGTGCGGCTCGATGCTCACATACCGGCACTAGCGGGGCCGCGAGCTACGAGATCGCGGCGGCAGCACCGAGCCGCGCAAGCGACTCGTCTTTACCAAGCAGCTCGAGGCTCTCGAAGAGCCCGGGCGAGATCTTCGAACCGGTGACGGCAAGACGGATCGGTGCAAACGCCGTGCGCGGCTTCTCGCCAAGCGCTTCGACCATGGCACGCAACGCAGCTTCGATTGTCTCCGTCGCCCATGGCGTGACGGGGGTAAGTGCTTCGACGGCTGCTGCGCACATGCGGGGATCAGCGCCCTCGGGCGATACGTCCTCGAAGAAGAACCGGACAAAATCCGGGTAGGCCGAGAGCTTCTCGATCTTCTCCTGCACGAGTGGCACCGTCGCCCGCACTGTCTCCTCGGGCCAAGTGATCTCGTGGTCGCGCAACCAACCGACGAGAAAGTCGCCGTAGGCCTCCTTGCCAAGTTCGCGGAGGTAGACGCCATTCATCCAGTCGAGCTTCTCGTAGTCGAACGTCGCCGGACTCTGCACGACGCGCTCAAGCGTGAACCGCTCAATGAGCTCGTGCGGCTGCATGATCGTCGTCTTGTCGTCGAAGCTCCAGCCGAGCAGCGCGAGGAAGTTCATCATCGCGGCAGGCAGGTAGCCGTCATCTCGGAACACATCGACCGACACGGCGCCGTGACGCTTCGAGAGCTTCTTGCCGTCAGGACCGTTGATGTTCGGCAGGTGCGAGTAGATCGGCGGTTCTGCACCGAGCGCGCGCAGGATGTTGATCTGCGACGGGGTGTTCGACACATGATCCTCGGCACGAATCACGTGCGTGATCTCGTCGAGCATGTCGTCGACCGGCGACACGAAGTTGTAGGTCGGGCGACCGTCAGAGCGGACAATCACGAGGTCGGGCAGGTTTTCGTTCTGAAACTCGATGCGGCCCCGCACCTTGTCGTCCCACGACACAGAGCCCGGCGGTTGCTTGAATCGAATCGCGCCGTCATCCATGTACGCCTTGCCCTCTGACACGAGCTGCTCGGCGAGTACACGCGCCCGCTCAGCCGTATCGAGCTGGAAGGTGACAGGACCATCCCAATCGATTCCGACCCACCGCAACGACTCCTGAATCTGGTCAACCGCCTCGGCGACCTCGCGCGAGGTGTCGGTGTTCTCGATGCGCAGGCGGCACTCTCCCCCATGCTGGCGCGCGAAGAGCCAGTTAAAGAGGAAGGTGCGGACACCACCGATGTGCAGGAAACCGGTTGGGCTCGGAGCCATGCGAACGCGAACACTCACGACTTCATCCTAAGCATCCGCCAGGTCACCGAGATCGGCGAGGCGATCGTGGGCTAAAGACGAGCTAGCCTGATTCTCGCTAAAGCTCCCTAGTGAGGTCACTCGCGGCTCGCCATGCAAGACGCCCATGCCGCAAGCCCTCGGCGTGCACGCTTCTTCGTCAGACGCATGCACGGAATCTACTCACTCACACCGTCGGAAGATCGGGGGTGAGTTTCGACGGTGAGGCCGTGCCGCCCGCCGCGACCTCTAGCCTCTCCGCGTGAAGTTCGGAGCGCACGTGTCGTCGTCAGGAGGGATCTTCTCCGCGGTCGACCGCATCGAAGCCATCGGGGGAGACTGCGTTCAGGTCTTCACGCAAAGCCCGCGCATGTGGCGCCCAACCAACCACACACCCGACGCGATCGCCCGCTTCAAGGAACGTCGGGCCGAAGCGAAGCTCGCGGGTGTCGTGGTGCACGCGCTGTACCTGTGCAACCTCGCTGCACCCGATGACGAGATCTACGCGAAATCGGTTGCAACCATGAAGACGACAATGGAAGCCGCCTGCGCAATTGAGGCAGACGGGGTCATCTTCCACGTCGGCTCCCACCTCGGGGCTGGCTTTGAGGCGGGCCTTGAGCGCGTCGTTCCGGCGATGAAAGAAATTCTCGAGCGCACGAACGAAACAACCTGGCTGCTCATGGAAAATTCGGCCGGCGCTGGCGGCACGATCGGACGCTCCCTCGATGAGCTCGCAGCAATCGCAGACGCACTCGGTCGTCCGGAACGCCTCGGCATCTGCCTCGACTCATGTCACCTCTACGCGTCGGGCTACGACGTCTCCGATCCGAAAGCGGTTGACGTGCTCGTCGCAGACGTCGACCGGATGATCGGACTCGATCGGCTCCGCGCTCTGCACATCAACGACAGCCTGATGCCGCTCGGCTCCAACCGCGATCGCCACGCGAACATCGGTGACGGGCTGATTGGCGACGCACTCGGGGCGTTTCTCGCACATCCCGCCTTCCAGCATCTGTGCGCGTACCTCGAAACTCCCGGGCCCGGTGATGGAACCGACGCCGAAGAGCTGCGGAAAGTGCGAGACATCCATGCCCGGTGGCGCAAGAAGAAGCGCCCCGCCACAGCGAAGCCCCGCTAGCTGTTCTTGAGTCGGGCGAAGACCCGGAAGGTCGGCTCACCCACCGGCAACTCGCCAAACTCGGGGTTGACGCACTGTGTGCTGTCGACAAGCGAGCCATAGGTGTTCTCGACCTCGGCCTTGCACATCGGCAACGGCCGTCGCATCGCACGGATTGCGCCGAAACCTGGCTTGCTCTCTTCAGCGGCCTTCAGCATGTCAAGGTCGATCTCGACGTCGTACACCTTCTGCATGCACCCAACGTACGTCGCGCCCCACGCGTCGTAGGAGTAGACGAAGGGACACGCACGCTCAAGGCACGCACCCGGGTAGACGACCTTGTCGCAGTGAACCTCGCAGCGGCGACACTCCATCTCGTCTTGCGGACGGAGCGGCAGCGATCGGGCGGCGTTGCTCTGCATCCATGAATTGTCGCGCGAAACGCCGACATCGCAAGTCTTGACGTTCGCGAAAAACGGCGCTGCCGCGTGTCTTTCAGCGGTCTGAAAGCACGGCGTCGAGCACGTCAGCTGTCGTCGCTGCGACAAAATCGGGCTCGATGGTGCCGTCGGAACGATCGGTGTGGAACCACGTCGCCTGGACCGTCACCATCCCCACGCTGCCGGCCCCGCCGACATCGTCGACCAGCCGATCGCCCACGAAATAGACATCGAACGGATCGAGTTCAAGAGCGTCGAGTGCGATCGCAAAGATCGCGGGATCCGGCTTGCGCACCCCGACTTCACCCGAGAGCACGATCGGACGAAACAGCGATCCCACCTCACCGAGAGCGGCGATCTCACGTCGCAGAAGGCGCGCCGGGTCTGGCCAGGTGTTCGCGATGATTCCGACATTCACCCCCAACCCATCGAGCCGCTGAAGCAGCAGATCGAGCCCCGGCGCGACGGTGCGTGCGGCCGCCCACACGTCGTGTTCGGCATCAAGGAAGTCATCGAGCTCCTCGTCGCTCACATCGCCAAGCACCTTGCGAAGCTCAGTGGGATAGTCGAGCACCGACCACGCCCCTGCCGCGGTGACGGCGGGAAGCACTTCGGCGCGGTAGCGCTCGGTGTACTCGGCAGCCTCATCGGCCCGACCGAGCGCGGTCAATCCCGCCCGGTGCCCCTCGGCAAGCAGCGCGTCATCCCACGCAAACTGCGAGAGGGTGTTCGTCCAGTCAAAGAGGACAGCTTCCGGCAACGGCTCTAGGGTACTGGGATGCTCCGCCGCCTCCTACCCATCCTCCTTGCACTCACGCCGATCGTGTTGGTTGCGCATTACCTGCTGCACGCCGGAGGAACGCTCGTGTTTGTCCTCTCCGCTTTGGCGCTCGCACCACTCGCTTTCGTGATCGGAGAGTCGACAGAGAACGTTGCCGAACACACCGGCCCGGGAATCGGTGGCTTCCTGAACGCAAGCTTCGGTAATGCACCCGAGTTGATCATCGCCCTCTTCGCGATCGGGAGCGGCCTGCCAGATGTCGTGCGCGGCTCGATCACCGGCTCGATCGTCTCGACGAGTCTGCTCGTCCTTGGCTGTGCGTGGGTGGCAGGTGGCGAGGGCACGTTCGCTGCCGGCTCTCTTCTCCGACAGCTAGGCCTGATTGTCTCGGCGGCGCTGCTCTTCCTGATTCCGAGTGTTCCGAGCTGGGCCGGCGATCCCGAGCGCCACAGCCTCTGGCTTGCCACCGTGCCCGTCGCGGCGATTCTGCTCACGGCATACCTCATGCTCACCGTGAAGAGCCTCCGCGCGCACGCCGCATCGCACACGTCAGCGGCTTCCGAAGATGCCTGGAGTCTCGGACGTGGCATCGCCACACTCGCCGCCGCAACGATCGCTACGGCGCTCGTCTCAGAGACCCTGGTCGGTTCGATCGACGAATTCACAAGGAGCCTCGGCCTCTCGCGCTTTTTCGTGGCCGCGGTGATCGTGGCGATCGTCGGCAACGCAGCCGAACAAGGTGGAGCGGTTGTCGTCGCCCGCCGGGGCCATGCGCATCTCGCAGCGGAGATAGCTATCTCGTCGCCGACGCAGATCGCCGTATTTGTAGCGCCGACAATCGCACTTCTCTCGCCCCTCTTCGGAACCGCGCTTCCGCTCGCGTTTCGCCCAGTCGAACTCGCCGCTATTGGCGGGGCCGCGTTGCTTGTGGCGCTCACAATCCGTAACGGACGGGCGACTCGGGCGGAAGGGGTCGTGCTCGTAGCAGCGTACGCCGTCGTCGTTGTCGCGTTCGCCCTTTCAGGCGACCGCTAACAGCGGCTTAGAGCGACCAAGACTCTTGCTGCCGCGTGAAGCGGTAGCCGCCCCACGCAAGCTCGTCGGCCGTGACCACAACGAGCTTCTCGCCGCGTTCGTAGCCCGAGACGGAGCGATAGACGCTGTCGCCCTCACGGGCGAAAACTGCTGGCTTGACCGTCGGTGGAGCCCCAACGGGAAGGGCCTGGAGCGCACCGTCCTTCCAGGAGAAGACGAACTCGTCGCCTTCCGACCACCAGCGGCCAAGGAGCGCGCGGATGTCGGCGGGCGGGGCCTGCTCGGGCCGCCATTCGGTTGGCAGCTCGGGCCACAGCTCACGTGTCTTCTCGACGAGGTCGATAGCAATCGCCTCAGGCACACCGCGCGCGCCAGAGTTTGTCAGCACCGCCGCCCCGACGCCGCTCGCGCGGTTGACGAACACGCCCGCCAGATGGCCGGGCATCGCGCCACCGTGACCGCCATAGATCGTGCCACCGCGGTTCACGAGCTTCAGCCCAAGCCCGTACGCCGCAACCCATTCATCCGGATTGACCATCACCTGCGGAAACCACATCCGCTCGATCGACTCCTTCGGCAGCACGTCGTCCTGACCAGCCGCAAGGAACGACGCCCAACGGGCGAGATCGTCGACAGTCGACCAGAGCTGCCCCATTGCCGCGACACCCTTCGTATCGATGTGCGGCTCGCGGGAGACTCCACCGTCATAGGCGTGCACGAGATACCCCTGCGCGACGGGCGCCTGCTCAAGCCATGTTGTGCGCGTCAGCTTGAGCGGCGCGAGGATATTGGCATCAACCCAGTCGGTGTAGGGCATCTCGCCCCGCGCTGCGACAACCTGCCCGAGAAGCGCAAACGCAAGGTTCGAGTAGTGGAATGCCCGCGCAGGATCGAGCACGAGCTCGGCCGCTGCCGTCACGTCAAGGAGCTCCTCGTACGCAGGCGGCTCACCCGTAATCCACATGTCACCCGCCTCGCGCTGCAACCCCGAGAGGTGCGCCAGCATCCGGCGAAGCGTCGGCCCACCATGGGCGATCCCGGGCAGGTGGGCATCGAGCCGATCGTCAAGGTCAACAAGGCCCCGCTCCCGCAGCTGCATCACCGCAACCGCAGTGAAGGTCTTCGTGATCGAGCCGATCCGGTACTGCGTACCTGGCGTCGCAGAAATGCCGTCCTCAAGATTTGCCTGTCCCACCGAGCCTGACCACACGACGTCTCCACGCCGAATGACAGCGGCGCTAACCGACGGGAGACCTTCCGCTTGCGCCGTGCGCAGACGCCGATCGAGCGCGTCAGCGAGATCGCTAGACGCCACGCGTCGCTCCAAGCGCCGCGGGAATAGCCGCGATCGCGCCCGAGATGTCGTCGTCGGTGATGTCGAGATGCGTGACAGCTCGCAAAACACCCTGGTTTACGGTCGACGTGAGCCCCACCCCCGCGTCGCGAAGTCGCTGAAGTGCGTCACCCGTCGCGATGCCCATGGCACCAACATCGACCTGAACGAAATTCGTCTCGGTGCGCGCGACGTCGACTGCGACCCCTGCCGCAGCCAACCCTTCGGCAAGCCGCTTCGCGCGCGCATGATCGTCAGCAAGACGGCCAACGTTGTGTTCGAGGGCGTACACACCAGCTGCAGCGATCACGCCAGCCTGGCGCATCGCACCGCCGAAACGATGCTTCTCGACTCGCGCCTTGCGCATCAGCTCTTCGGAGCCAGCGATCACGGCGCCAAGAGGAGCGCCCAGCCCCTTCGAGAGGCACAGCGTGACGGTGTCGAAGCCTCGGCACACCTCCGCGGCCGGTAGACCAAGAGCGATCGCCGCGTTGGCGATTCGCGCGCCGTCGAAATGGAGGCGCATCCCGAGCTCGCGGGCCGCTTCGGCGACCGCATGAAGGTCGGCCATCGGCCACACCGCACCGCCCGAGCTGTTGTGGGTGTTCTCGATCGCGAGGATCGAGGCACGCGGACGATGGTGAGCGTCCGAGGGATGGACTGGTGGCGGCAGCTGCTCCGGCGCAATGCGGCCGCGAAAACCCGTGACCCCACGCGTCTGTAGTCCCGAGTGCATTGCGGCTCCGCCAAGCTCTGAGATCATGATGTGGGCTGTCGCCTCAACAAAGAGCTCGGTCCCCCGCTCACCGAGAATCGCGAGCGCGATCTGATTCGCCATCGTCGCGGTTGGTAGGTACACCGCCTCTTCCTGCCCGAGGAACGCCGCTGCGAGCTGCTCAAGGCGAAGAACCGTGGGGTCTTCGCGCCGCTGCTCATCGCCCACTTCGGCCTCAGCCATCGCACGACGCATGCCGGGTGACGGCAAGGTCGCGGTGTCAGAGCGCAAATCGATCATCCCGAGAGGTTACTGATGCGTTCTCCGATCGCTCGCGCGATCCTCACACACACCTCACACCTGCTTGGCACGGTGGTCTCGGTACCAGGAATTGCGCTCTGTGAGCCACTCGCCGAGTGGTAGGTTGGAACGGGGTTTGACGATGAAGAGCAGTCGCACGACTTGGCGGAGATTCGCAGTCGCGGCAACGACGATCGCTGCGCTGCTTGTGTTCGTGTCGCCCGCCGCCGCAAAGCACACATCGGTGACGGTGATCTCGCCGTCGCTCCACCCGCACGCTGGCGTCGCCTGGCCACTGAAGGTCACCGTCAAGGTCTGGGGCAAACCGTACGAGCGACTGGGTTACCGACCGAAGCTGTCGATCATCGACGCGAACGGCGTTCCGATCGAGACGTTCTCTGGAACCCGAGTCGGCCCCGGGACGTTCCGCGTCGACGTGCTCTTCCCGAGATCGGGCAAGTGGCGGTACGTCGTCGCCGATCCCATCGATGGAGAGTGGTGGTTCGACGCAGTCCGCGTCGACTCGCTTGCGGCGTAGTTCAGCGAACACCCCCCACGATCGGGAAGAATGGGTGCATGAGCACCCATGAGCCTACGCCGCCCTCGGGCGAGCCCATCCCCGAGCTGCAAGCGGCAGACGTTGAACACCTGACGGGCATGGAGATTCCGGCGCTCACCCTTGAGTCGACCGGAGGCCCGCTCGACCTGCAGTTCTGGACGAGCACCCGTTCGATCATCTTCTTCTTCCCGCGCCCCGAATACGGCAACCACACGCCGTCGCTCGCGTGGCAGCAGGTTCCGAATGCGGTCGGGAGCCTCCCACAAGCGAAGACGTTCAGCGATCGCGCGCAGGAGATGATCAACCTCGGCGCACGGATCTGCGGCGTGTCGTCCGCGCCACTGGCCGAGCTCGAAACCTTCGCGAAGAAGCACGGCATCCTCTACCCGATCGTCTCCGACCCGGAGTTCAAGCTCCGCGACGCCTTGAAGCTCCCGACGTTCGAGTTCGTCGGCGACCCCGACGCGTTCGTCCCCGAGCCGGAACCGGAGCCCGAACCCGGCACCGGCCCACTCGTGATCATCACCGAGGTCGGCCCCGATGGTCGTCCCATTCGTGTCATCGGCGAAGACGACGAAGAGATCGTTGATGCGCTCGAAGAAGAGGAGAGCACCGAGGAGCCCGGCGCAACACCAGAAGCCTCGACAGTTGCCATCGATGCAGACGACGACGCTGAGAGCATCGAGGACGCACCTGCCGCGGAGGCCGAAGCCGACGAGGAAGCGGCATCCGACGAGCTCACCGTTCCCGCCGAGCCAGTCGAGTACTACCACCGCCTCACGTTCGTCGCAGAGGCCGGCAAGGTCGAGAAGGTGATCTTCCCGAGCTACCCGATGCGTGACGCGCACGAGATCGCGATCTGGCTGCAGACGCCCCGCGAGATCACGCCGTTCGTGGCCGACAACCCCTGGGTTTAGCTGGAGGGATCGGCGACGCACAGCTTGAGTTGCCATGTCTAGCCCTGGCAACGAAGCGTGTGTCGCCGAGCCCTCCTAGATGACGCAAATCAAGGCTCACCCGCAAACTCGGACAAACGAAGGGGTGCCCTGACGACGAGCTAAGGGTACGGTTGCCCTGTGGATCTGAACTTGCTTGAGACGACGCTTGCGTCGGAACCTGCCTACCGTCGCCGCCAGGTCTGGGAGTGGGCCGCCCGCGGTGTCTCGGGCTACGGGGCGATGACGAACATCCCGGCAGTGCTGCGCGAGAAGCTCGATGCCGAGGTGCCGTTCTCAACGCTCACCGTCGCCGCGGAAACGCGCTCGAAAGACGGCACGTTGAAGGTGCTGTTCCACACCGCCGACAACCATCCAGTCGAGGCGGTACTGATGCGCTACCGCGACGGCCGCCGATCGATCTGTGTCTCGTCCCAGTCCGGCTGCCCACTCACATGCACGTTCTGTGCCACGGGGCAGATGCAGTTTCGGCGCAACCTCTCGGCGGGCGAGATCCTCGACCAGGCCCTTCACTTTCGCCGGATCGAGCCCGTCGACCATCTCGTGTTCATGGGGATGGGCGAACCGATGCTCAACCTCGACGCCGTCCTCGAAGCCGCGCGGCGCCTGCCAGACATCGGCATCACGCACCGCCGCACGACGATTTCGACGGTCGGCTGGCTGCCTAACCTGACCCGCTTCATTGACGAGGTCGAGGAGCCAATTCGACTCGCGTTGTCACTCCATGCCCCGACCGATGCGTTGCGCAGCCGGATCATGCCGGTCAACGATCGCTACCCCCTCGAGGACGTCCTCGCCGAGTGCCGCCGTTACGTCGAGCTCCGACACCGGAAGGTCTTCATCGAGTACGTGATGCTCGCGGGGGTTAACGACACTCCCGAGCACGCGAAGGAGCTCGCGAAACTCCTCGGCCAGGAGGCCTTCAAGGTCAACTTGATCCCGTACAACCCGACCGGGATGTACGACGGCTCGGTGAGAGACACGATCGCGGTCTTCAAAGCGGTGCTCGATCGCTCACGCGTGCCGGCAACCGTTCGCCTGACACGCGGACGCGACATTGCAGCCGCCTGCGGCCAGCTTGCAGCCGTGGCGTCGTAACACCTGGCCGCGTTTTACCGACGCCTTACCTGGCGCTTCGTTGCCATTACGGACGGCACCCATATTGGTGATCTCCTCTCCCCGACCAGGAGGCACCAGTGTCCATCTCCAGACGGAACTTCCTGCGCAAGAGCGCAGCCACGGCCCTCGGCAGTGCCGGGATCTACGCCACGCTCGACACGCTCGCGGGTACAGCAGCCGCTGCACCACCCCCTCCTCCGCC
>OMIZ01000066.1 GCA_900299235.1 Actinomycetota bacterium | reverse complement strand
GCCGGAGATTGCGCTCGCGCCGCAGACGGTTGGTCGTGTGCGGGCGCGTTTCGGCGATCGGGTCGCGATCCTTCACTCAGGGCTGACTGACGCGCAGCGTCGCGATGAGCGTGCACGGATTGCGAGCGGCGAGGCTCGCATCGTCGTAGGTGCCCGGTCGGCGATTTTCGCGCCGATGCGTGGGTTGGGTCTCGTGGTGGTCGATGAGGAGCACGACAGCTCGTACAAGCAGGAGTCTGACCCTCGCTATGACGCGCGAACGATCGCTGCGAAGCGCGGCGCGTTGGAGGGGGCGACGGTGGTGTTCGGTTCTGCGACGCCGCGGCCGGAGAGCTGGGCGCGCCTGGAGCGTCTGGAGTTGGAGGGGCGGCACGGCCCGGGGCTTCCGCCGGTGAAGGTTGTTGATCTGCGTCACGAGGCTGGCTACCCGCTTTCGGCGCCGCTTCTGCAGGCGTTGCGCCGCGTGGCCGACGGGGATGGTGGCGGCAAGGCGATCTTGCTGCTCAACCGCCGTGGTGCGGCGCCCGCGTTGCACTGTCGCGCGTGCGGGGTGACGCTTCGCTGCACGGACTGTGACGTGTCGCTTGTCTTGCATGACGGGGGCGAGTTGCGCTGTCATCACTGCGGGCGTCGTGAGCGGTCGCCTGAGGCGTGTCCTGCGTGCGGGTCGGTTGAGCTCGCTCGGCTTGGGGTGGGCACTCAGAAGCTTGAGCGTGAGCTTGAGCGCGACTTCCCGGGTGTTGAGTTGATTCGCCTCGACGCGGATACGGCTGAGAGACCTGAGGAGCTCGCGGCGGCCTTGGAGCGGTTTGTTGCGGCGGATCGCGCGATTCTGCTTGGCACGCAGATGGTTGCGAAGGGCCATGACTTTGCGGGTGTGGAGCTTGCGGCGGTGATTGACGCCGACACTGCGCTTGCGCTTCCCGATTTTCGCGCCGAGGAGCGCACGTTCCAGTTGATTACGCAGCTCGCTGGTCGCAGCGGTCGTGATGCTCCGGGTCGCGTGATCGTGCAGACGTTTCAGCCGGAGGCGCGACCGATCGTGTACGCGGCGCGGCATGACGTCGGTCGGTTCCTCGGTGAGGAACTTGAGCGCCGGGAGCTGCTCGGGTATCCGCCGTTCCGTCATCTTGTGCGGATCGTCGTGACGGGTGCTTCGCTTGAGCCTGCGATGCGGGCACTTGAGGAGCTTCGCCGAGAGCTTCCCGATGCGGAGCTGCTCGGGCCGGCGCCGCTCTTGCGTTTGCGCGGCCGCTACCGGGCGCAGCTTGTGGGGAAGATCGATCAGCCGCGTACCTTCGCGGCGCGCGCGGCGCGCCTCCTTGCCGCTGCGGCTCCCGCGATGCGCAAGGCGGGCCTCACGGCCGTCGTCGACGTCGACCCGCAGAGCCTCTAGCCGCGCCGCGCCCCAACCCCCGGCGTCAGACACCATTTTCTGTCAAGGGGAAAGTTGGAACAAATTTGTAGCTTTTACGTTTCCGCACGAGCGGCCGCAAACCGTTACCAGCAAACGATTTCCACGCATCTACGGGAGTCCCAAATCGCGGAAGAAATCGTTACGAAAGTGACCCAATGGACACTTGACAGAAAATGGTGTCTGACACCGGGGGTGAAGGGGGTGCCGGGCGCGCGGGCTCGGCGGGGCACAATGGCGCCATGAAGCGGCCCTGGGCAGAAGAGATTCTCGGCGAGTGGGGCGTCCGCGATGTCACGCCGCCGTTCCAGGTTGAGCGCAAGCTCCTCGAAGAGGACAAGGAGATCAACACGCTCACCGGCAAGCCGCTACGGCGCCGACTACGGAACTTCTGCCCCGAAGCCGACAACTACGTCGCATCACTCGGCGGCCCGCTGCCCTACATGCAGCGACTAAAAACGATCGAAGCGATGGAGGCCGAGCACCTCGAACTACTCGCAGCCGCGCACGCCGAGACAGGCGGAGGCGCGGCATGGCGCAAGCGCGCTGCGGCCTGGCGCTTCGACGAGATCAACGACCTCATCGAGAAACACAACCGCTGGTACCCAATCGAGGCGCGCCTCCCAATGGATCCCAAGTCACGCGACTTCGTGAAGATCGGCGGAAAGCCCTACAAGCGCCCGCTACTCGACATGAACTGGGTTCTTGCACGCTTCCCTGCATAAGACACCCCGTCCCGCGTACACTTCCCCGCCGTGACCGAACACGACCACAGCCACGATCATGACCACGATCACGACCATCACCACGGTCATGACCACGATCACGATCACGATCATGACCACGATCACGACCACGGCCCGAGCGCTGAGGAGTTCGAGCGCGCCCAGGCTGAGGCCATCCGCCGTCGCGCGCTGCAGCAGATCCGCCAGTACCCGGATCCTGCGCTCCGCCTGAGGGCGAACGAGGTTGAGATCTTCGACGAGGCGCTCATGAACCTCGTTGAGCGGATGATCGGTCTGATGAAGGACGCCGGTGGCGTCGGCCTCGCAGCCACACAGGTCGGCATCCTCCAGCGCGTCTTCGTGTTCGAGCCTGACGAAGACGGCCCGAAAGCGATCGTCAACCCGGTGCTCTCGAACGTCGGCTCCGACAAGGACTCCGACGAGGAAGGCTGCCTCTCGCTCCAGCATGTTCGCGTCGAGGTTGAGCGGCCGACGAAGCTCACGCTCTCCGGCAAGGATCCCGAGGGCAACGACGTCACGCACGACCTTGAGGGGTACGGCGCGCGCGTCGTCCAGCACGAGCTCGATCACCTCGATGGCGTGCTGATCATCGACCGCACCGACGCTGCGAGCCGCAAGGAAGCTCTCGGCACGCTCCGTCCGCGGCCGGTTCTCACCGAGCCCGTTCTGCCCCGGTAGCGATGCGGCTCGCCGTCGCCGCGACGGCCCCGCTCGGCGCCGACGTGCTTGAGCGCCTAGCCGAACGGCACGAGATCGCCTACCTGCTCACGCGCCCCGACGCGCCCCGCGGTCGTGGACGCAAACTCGCAGCGCCGCCAGCGAAGGAGACCGCTGATCGCCTTGGGATCCGCGTCGAGCAGCCGGAGCGGCCCACGCTGCCGGCCGATGCGCCGGTCGACACTGTCGTCGTCTGCGCCTACGGGCTGCTGATCCCGCCGTCGCTGCTCGCTCAGGGGCTGTGGTTGAACGTTCATCCGTCGCTGCTGCCGCGTTGGCGTGGCGCCGCGCCGGTCGAGCGCGCGATCCTGGCAGGTGACGAGGTGACGGGCGTCACGATCCACGAGACGGTCGAGGCGCTCGACGCAGGCCCGATTGCCGCCCAGGAGTCGTTCGCGATCGGCCCCGACGATGACGCCGGAACGGTGTACGCCCGCGCAGGTGAGGTCGCAGCGCGTCTGCTCAACGACGTCATCGCAGGCCCGTCGTTTACGCCCCAGGCGGAAGCTGGCATCACGTATGCCGAGAAGATCCAGGCGGCCGACCGTGAGCTGAATCTCGACGACCCCATCGACGCGTGTCGTCGTGTGCGAGCGCTCTCTCCGCATATCGGGGCCTGGACGGTGCTCCACGAGCGGCGCATGACGATCTGGCGTGCGCATCTCGAAGACGGCGCGTTCGTGCCCGATGAGGTGCAGCCTGAGGGCAAGGGACGCATGAGCTGGGACGCGTTTATGCGCGGCATTCGCTCGTGATCGCCCCCGCGCGGCGGGCAGCGTTCGAGGTTGTTCGGCGCGTGTTCGAGGAGGAGGCCTACGCCGATCGCGCGTTTACGGCTGCAGCCGAGAAGCTGAGCGCGGGGGACAGAGCGCTCGCGCAGCGTCTCGCGTACGGAACGGTGCAGCGCGTTCGCACGATCGACTTCGGCATCGAAGAGATCGGCAAGCGGCCCGTCGCAAAGCTCGACATCGCGGTGCGGGCGTCGCTGCGACTTGCCGCCTACCAACTCGCGTGGACATCCGAGCCGGTGCACGCGGTGGCCGACGACGCTGTCGAACTTGTGCGCGCGGCGAAGCTTGAGCGTGCCGTGCCGTTCACGAACGCGGTCGTCCGTCGGCTCGGGCGGAGCATGCGCGGCCTCGTCGCTTCGCTTCCGCCTGGCCCGCTGCGCGAGTCCTATCCCGACTGGATCTACGAGACGTGGGTGCGCGATTTCGGCATCGATGAGGCGATCGAGCTG
>OMIZ01000065.1 GCA_900299235.1 Actinomycetota bacterium | reverse complement strand
GCCGCGCGATCTCCCCGTTCAGAGAGTTCAACAGTCGGCGCCGCTCGTTGAGCTTCGCGGCCGCTGCCCGCTCCTGGGCCCGCCGCTGCGCAACAAGCTGCTTGACCTGGCTGCGCTCGACTCGCAACACAGCAGCGTGGTGCTTCACGGACGCCTGGAACTTCTGCACTTGGTTGATCACCTGGGCGTCAAGGCTCGAAACCTTGTTCGCGGTATCGAGCTGACTGAGAACCTCGTCGAGGCTCTTCGCTCCGATCAGCACCTCGAGGGTTGAGCTGGACTCGCCCGAGGTGTAGAGCGTCACCAGCCGCTTCGCGATCGCATCATGGCTCTTCTTGAGATTGGCCTTGGCAACGACAAGGGCGCGGCCGTTCTCAACGATGTCGTGCTGCACCTGATTCAGGCGGTAGTTCGCGAGATTCAACCGCTCGTCGGCCTGGCCAAGCGCTGCATCAAGCTGCTGCACCTGCGCGTAGACACGGTTTGCCTCGGCCTGCTTCGCCGAAAGCGGCGGACTTGCGGACGCGGGCAGCGCCACCGCGAAAGCGGCGAGCATCCCGAGCAGTACGTACGGCGCATGTCCTCGCCGACGGGCTGCGGCGGCCCAACGGGGGGCGGCGGACACGCGCACCGGGTGGGGCCGGTACGTCACAGGCAGACGACGTTACCAATCTGGCGCAGTCTGGGCAACCGCGGACGGCCTGCTCGATACGACGTCGGTGGCGTTTTTCCTGCACATTGACCCATTCGGGTAGTGCCGCTGTGGTACGGTCCCGCTCCCGTGCCAGGGTTGCGTCATCTGCAGCGCCGGCGCGCCGCGGCCCATCTTTCGGTTGCGGCGCTCGCTCTTGTCGTGTTTGTCGCACAAGGGTCCAGTGCCGGACCAAGCGTCTCCACGCTTCGAGCCCGCGATGCTGCGATCGCGGCAAAGTCGCGTTCTGCTGTCCTCTCGCTCTATTCGCTGGACAGCCGTCTCGCCGCCGCAAACGCGCGTCTTGCTGCGCTCCGCGACGAGCAGAGGACGATCGGAGCGCGGAAGGCACTTCTCAAACGTGAGCGAGCCGCCGCGGCGCTCGACGTTCGCCTCTCGCGCGCACGTCTTGCGGCACGCGTCCGACAGCTCTACGAGAACCCCGGGACAAGCGGTATCGAAATCATCCTCGGCGCCCAGAACCTCGACAGCGCGCTCACGCAACTTGACGAACTCAACAAGGTCGCCTCGATCAACACCGATGTCATCAAGAGCGTGCAGGCGACACAGGTTCGCCTCGGTGTCCTGACGCGGCAGCTCGGTGTGGAGGCCAAGCGGCTTGATGCGACGACCCGTGCCGCCGTCGTGACGGCCTCCAGGCTGCAGGCGACGCGCGACGAACTCGCCGGCTACATCAATCATCTCGCGCGTGTCCGGCGCCTCACGCAGGCGAGCATCGCTGCCGACCAGGCCGCCGCGCTCGCCGCCACGCGCAAGTCGGCCAAGCTCTCTGGCGGCGTTCTCGCCGCAACGACTGCAACCGTCGTCTCGGGCCAAAGCGCCACGCCGCTCTTTGTGGGTGAGCGAACGCTCACCGTCAGCGCGACAGGCTATTCGCTTTCAGGATCGACTTCCTCGGGTATCCCGGTCGGGTACGGGGTAGCTGCCGTCGACCCGCGCGTGATCCCGCTCGGTACGCACATGACGATCCCGGGATACGGCGAGGCTGTCGCAGCCGACACCGGCAGCGCTGTGATCGGAGCCGACATCGACCTGTGGTTCCCCACGCTTGCGCAAGCTCAAGCATGGGGCCGACGCACGATTACGATTGCACTGCATTGACGATCTCGACCGCAACGGCAGATCGGTCCTTGTCGACGAGCACCGACGTCGCACGTGCAGCGGTTCGCGTGCTGCTCGTCGACGACCACACGCTCTTCCGGACGGGGTTGCGCGAACTGCTTCAGCTGCACGGGCTCGACGTGGTTGGCGAGGCAGATGCTGGTGACACAGCGCTCCCGCTCGTCGAGGAGACTGCGCCCGACGTCGTCGTGATGGATCTCGACATGCCTGGCCTTTCCGGTGTCGAGGCGACACGTCGCATTGCTGCGGCGGCACCTGCGACGCGCGTAATCGTGCTCAGCGCCTCCGACGAAGACAACGACGTGATGGAGGCGATCCTCGCAGGTGCGAGCGGGTACCTCCTGAAGCGGGTACCGGTCGAGGAGCTTGTCGCTGGAATATCCCGTGCCGCCGAGGGTGAGTCGACCGTCTCCCCCGCGATCGCAGGCAAAGTGCTGCGCCGCCTTCGCGAGAGCGCTCCCGCACCCACCGAAGCATCAGGTCTGACCGATCGCGAGCTGCAGGTTCTTCGTCTGATCGCCGACGGGAAGGACAACAGCCAGATCGCGGCGCAACTTCACATCAGTCCGAAGACCGTCAAGAACCACATCTCGAACATCCTGATGAAGCTGCAGATCGAAAACCGGATCCAGGCCGCCGTCTACGCAGTGCGGTCTGGACTCGCCTAGGCGCCGGTCAGCCGCGAAGCAGCGCGCTGAGATCGGCTTCGCCGAGGATCGGCACGCCCGCCTTCTCAGCTTTCGCAGCCTTCGACCCCGGGTTTTCGCCCACGATCACACCCGTCGTCTTCTTCGAGACGCTGTCGGAGACCTTGGCGCCAAGAGCCTCAAGCGCCGCCTTCGCCTCGTCGCGCGTCCAACCCTCAAGCGTCCCGGTGATCACGTACTGGGTTCCTGTGAGCGGGCCGTCTTTTGGCCGATCGGCCTCAGTCGCCTCCATGCGCACGCCAAGGGCGCGTAGCTCCTCGATCAACGCCTGATTGGGCTCGTCGGCAAACCACTCAGCGATCGCCTCAGCCCGATCAGGGCCGATGCCCTCGCAAGCCATGAGCTCATCCATGCCTGCCGCAAGCAGGGCGTCGATCGAACCAAAATCGCGGGCGAGGTTCTGCCCGGTCACCCAGCCGACGTCGGGGATGTTGAGGCCAAAGAGCACGCGGCTGAACGAGATCTCTTTCGAGCCTGCGATGGCAGTCACGACGTTCGTCGCGCTCTTCTCCTGGAACCCGTCGAGCTCAAGGAGCTGTTCCGCGGTGATCCGGTAGAGGTCGGGTAGCGACCGCACGAGACCGAGATCCCAGAGGCGCCGCACGAGCTGCTCGCCCACCCCTTCGATGTCGGCGGCAGGGCCGACCCAGTTGATCAACGACTCAAGCCCCCGCGAGGGGCAGGCGCGGTTCGGGCAACGGTGCTGCACCTCACCGTCGGGCTTGACGATCTCGGCGGCACACAGCGGGCAGTGAGACGGCATCTTGAACGGCACCGTCCCCGGCTTGTGGGGCAGCACCGGGCCGACAACCTGCGGGATCACATCGCCCGCACGCTGGACGACGACGGTGTCGCCCTCGCGGATGTCCTTGCGATTGATGTCCTCTTCGTTGTGGAGCGTCGCGCTCGACACGGTGACTCCCCCAACCTCGACGGGAGCCAGCTCGGCCCAGGGGTTGAGCGCTCCGGTACGACCGACGCGAACGTGGATCTTCACGAGCGTCGTCTGCGCCGTCATCGGCGCCCACTTGTAGGCGCGGGCCCAGCGCGGCCGATCGTGCAACGCGCCGAGCTGGCGCTGGAACTCGAGCGAGTCGAGCTTGATCACGACGCCGTCGATCTCGTAGTCGAGCTCGGCGCGACGGTGCTCCCACTCGGCGCACCGTCGCGCGACCTCTTCGATCTTCGCGATGCGCTCAGCATGCTCGTTCGTGCGAAAACCGTGTTCCTTAAGCCACTGGAGCATTCCCCAGTGGCTCTCGAACGTGATCCCCTCGCCGTGCCCTGACCCGTAGATCCAGATCGAGAGCGGGCGCTGACGCGTGATCTCGGGGTTCAGCTGCCGCAGCGACCCGGCCGCCGCGTTCCGGGGGTTAGGCGCGACCTTCTTGCCTTCCCGTTCCTGCCGCTCGTTGAATGCATGGAAGCCAGAGAGCGGCATGTACACCTCCCCCCGCACCTCAAGGAGCGGCGGCGCTTCGCCGAGCATGCGCAGCGGAATTACCTCGATCGTACGGAGGTTGGCCGTCACGTCTTCGCCGCGGGCTCCGTCGCCGCGCGTCGCACCGCGAACGAGCACACCGTTCTCGTAGATGAGTGAGATTGCCGAACCATCGATCTTCGGCTCCAGCACGTACGTCAGCTCGCTCGGATCGACCTCCAAACGCTTCGCTGCGTCCTCGGCCCACCGAAAGAGCGCCTCGTCGGTTGTCACCTTCTCAAGCGAACCCATCGGAGCGACGTGATCGACCTTGCTGAACTTCTCGGACGGGGTCGAGCCCACTCGCTGTGTGGGCGAATCGGAGGTGATCAGCTCTGGGTGCTTAGCCTCAAGTGCGGCGAGCTCGTCGTAATGGCGGTCGTAGGTCGCATCGTCGACCGATGGACTGTCGAGCGAGTGGTACTCGACGCTCCAACGGGTCAGCAGCGCGCGTAGCTCGGCGGCACGGGCGGAGAGATCGCTCAAAGCACCTCCAGGAGCTCGCGCGGCTCCTCTACAACGACGTCGTCCGCGACGAGTGCCGAACCGTCGTGGATGCCGCCCCAGGCCACGCCGACGGCGTACATGCCTGCCGATCGTGCCGCCTGCATGTCGAACGGGGAGTCGCCGACGTAGGCGGCTTCAGCGGGCGCGACGCCAAGACGTTCAAGCGCGAGAAGCAGGCCGTCAGGCGCAGGCTTTTGGCGCGGCACCTCGTCGCCCCCGACAACGACATCGAAGTAGTCGCCAACCGGAACTGCAGCGAACCCGAGCATCAAGGTTGTGCGGCGCTTCGCTGAGACGACGCCGAGGCGTCGCCCCTGCGCCGCAAACGCGGCGAGCACGTCCGGGATCCCAGCGAACGCGACGAGCTCGGAATGCAACGGCTCGTTGTGCGCACGATAGGCCGCAACGAGCTCCTCGACGCGGCCAGGGCCAAACATCGCCATCTGGGCCTCGAGCCCGGGGCCGCCAACCGACGCCATCAGCTCGGAGTCAGGAATCGTGCGCCCGAGGATGGTCGACGTCGCGTGCTTCATCGACGCCAGGATGATCGGCCCTGAGTCGACGACCGTGCCGTCGAAATCGAAAAGGATCGTCGGGAAGCGCACCGGGCGATCGTAGCCCGACGCGCGGCCCTCACCGCTCGCCGTCAGCCTCGTACGTGACACGGGTGAGGTAGAGCCCCTCGGGTGGCGCCGTCGAGCCGGCCGCCGAACGGGGCGCACCTTGAAGGAGGTCGACGATCTCGTCGGGTTCGCGCTCCAGCATCGTCCCCACGAGCGTTCGCACCATGTGACGCAAGAACGAGTCGGCCGTCACCTCGAACGTCAACACGTCACCCTCTTCCACCCAGCGCGCCTCGCGGATGACACGGACGAACACACGGTGCTGCGTTTCGGTCGGTGTGAACGCACGGAAGTCGTGCTCACCCACAAGAATCGCAGCGGAGGTCTGCAGCTTCTGCAACTCCAGTCGCTTGGGATGCCAGTAGGCTCGATGCACCTCGAACGGCGAACGCTCGCGGCGCCGCCAGATGCGGTAGCGGTACGACCGCGCCGTGGCCGAGAACCGTGCGTGAAACGCCGGGTCGACCTCATCGGCGCGAACAATGGCAATGTCGGGTGGCAGTACCGTGTTCAACGCCTCGGCCGCACGATCGACGCCCGGCCCACCCCACGCGTCGAAGGAGACCACGTTCGCGTACGCGTGGACGCCCGTGTCTGTTCGCCCGGCAACGACGACCTCGTCATGACGCCGGTAGATCTTTTCGAGCGCCGACCGCACCTCGCCTTCAACGGTGCGCTTGCCAGGCTGCCGCGCCCATCCGCGGAACGCCGTCCCGTCGTAGGCGAGAGTCAGCTTCAGGTGCGCGTCAGGTGGTGAACTGCCGCTCATCGCCACCATCGTCGCTGTTTTGCTCGTTAAGCGGAGCGACGACCGTTAGGTCGCCGCTCGCACAGATCAACTCGTTCAGAGGCCCTAGGCAGACGGCGCTTCGGCTTCGCCCTCGGCGTCGCCCTCAGCGGCCGCTTCGGCTTCCGCAACGGGCGCCTCTTCGGCGACAGCGTCATCAGCAGCCTCTTCGGACGCAACGGTCTCTTCTTCGGCGACCGACGCCTCGGCATCAGCCGTCTCAGCCTCGCCGGCCGGTTCGTCGGCGGCTTCTTCTGCAGCCGGAGCAGCAGCGACCTCTTCGACCTCAGGCTTCAGCTTCGTCTTGAAGACAACGGGGCCATCGACAAGCTCGAGGTACACCATCTCGGCGGCGTCGCCGTAGCGCGGGCCGAGCTTGACGATCCGCGAGTAGCCGCCCGGGCGATCCGCAAAACGCGGAGCAACCTCGGCGAACAGCTTGTGGACGACGTCCTTCGAGCGCAGGAACGCAACCGCCTGGCGACGCGAGTGAATGTCGCCGCGCCGGCCGAGGGTGATCATCTGCTCGGCGAGCGGCTTGACCGCCTTCGCCTTCGTGATCGTGGTCTTGATCCGCCCGTGCTCGATCAGCTGACCAGCAAGGTTCGAGTACAGCGCCTTGCGTTGGGCCGAATCGCGGCCGAGCTTCTTTCCTGTGCGCGCGTGCCGCATGAGGTGTTAGGCCTCCGACCCGCCGTTGTCGCCACGAAGACGCAGGCCGTGCTGGGCGAGCGTCTCCTTGACCTCTTCGATCGACTTCTTGCCGAAGTTCGGGATCGCTGCGAGCTCGTTCTCAGACTTCACGACGAGGTCGCCGATCGTCTCGATACCGACACGCTTAAGGCAGTTGTACGAGCGAACACCGAGCTCAAGCTCTTCGATCGGGAAGTTTTCCATGCCGTGCGCGAGCGAAACCTCAGCCGCAGGGGCACCGTCGACCGCAGGCGCCTCGGCGCCGAAGCCTTCGATCTTCTCAATGTCCGTGAAGATGGCGAGCTGACGGATGAGGATTTCGGCACCGCGGGCGATCGCTTCCTTCGGGTCGATCGAGCCGTTCGTCGTCACGTCGAGGATGAGCTTGTCGTAGTCGGTGCGCTGACCGACACGAGCAGCCTCAACGTCGTACGAGACGCGGGTGATCGGCGAGAACATCGAGTCGACCGGAATGACGCCGATCGTGTGTGCCTGGCCGCGGTTGCCCTCGGCCGGAACGTAGCCGCGACCGCGCCCGATCGTCAGCGTGATCTCGAGACGGCCCTTCGACGAGAGGTTCGCGACTTCGAGCTCCGGATTGAGGATCTCGAGATCGGCAGGCGCCTCGATGTCGGCAGCGGTCAGCGTGCCCTCACCCTTGCCGGTGAGACGCACTTCAACCTCCGGCGACTCGCCGTGCAGGATGCAGACGAGCTGCTTGAGGTTGAGGATGATGTCGGTGACGTCCTCGCGAACGCCCGGGAGCGTGGTGAACTCGTGCGCGACGCCCTCGATCTTCACCGAGGTGACCGCAGCGCCCTCCAGCGAGGAGAGCAGCACGCGGCGCAGCGAGTTGCCGAACGTGTGACCGAAGCCGCGGTCGAGCGGTTCGATCGCAAAGACCCCACGATTCTCCTTGACCTCCTCGTGGATGATCTTCGGAGTCTGGAAGTCCGACGCAGTAGTGCGTGCCATTGTGCCCTTTCTTCTGGTCGAGCTACTTGGAGTAGAGCTCGACGATCAGCTGTTCCTGAACCGGCGTATCGATCTCGGCGCGCTCGGGCCACTTGAGCACCTTGCCCGTGAGACCTTCGTGGTCGGCCTGAAGCCAGGGCGCCACGGAAGCCGTGAGATCTGTTGCATCGCGGATGACCTGCTCGGCGGCGGAGCTGCCCTTGAGCGTGACCACGTCTTCCGGCTTCACACCGAAGCTTGGGATGTTGACGCGGCGTCCGTTGACCGAGAAGTGGCCGTGACGGACGAGCTGACGGGCCTGCGCGCGGGACGCGGCAAAGCCGAGCCGGTAGACGACGTTGTCGAGACGGGTCTCGAGGAGGCGGAGCAGGTTCTCACCTGTGACACCACCCTGACGGGACGCCTTCTCATAGGTGTTGCGGAACTGTGTTTCGAGAAGTCCGTAGTAGCGGCGCGCCTTCTGCTTCTCACGCAGCTGCAGCAGGTACTCGGACTGCTTGATCCGGCCGCGGCCGTGCTCGCCCGGCGGATAGCTGCGGCGCTCGATTGCGCACTTCTCGGTCAGGCAGCGCTCACCCTTGAGGAAGAGCTTCATGCCCTCGCGACGGCACTGCTTGCACTTGGGGCCACGATCGCGAGCCATTAGACGCGCCTCCGCTTCTTCTGGCGGACGCCGTTATGTGCCTGCGGCGAGACGTCCTTGACACCGAGGATCTCGAGGCCGGCGGCCTGGAGCGACCGGACAGCGGTCTCGCGACCCGAACCCGGCCCCTTCACGAACACTTCGACCTTCTGGAGGCCATGCTCCATGCCCTTGCGCGCAGCAGCGTCGGCGGTCACCTGAGCGGCGAACGGCGTCGACTTGCGCGAACCCTTGAAGCCAGCCGAACCGGCCGACTCCCACACGATGACGTTGCCCTCGGGATCGGTGAGCGCGACGATCGTGTTGTTGAACGACGTCTTGATGTGCGCCTGGCCGATCGCGATGTTCTTGCGAGCGCGCCGACGGGCGCGACCGCGGGTCGCGGCCTGCTTGCGGGGAGGTGCCATTACTTGCCCTTCTTTCCGCGTCCGACAGTCTTCTTCGGGCCCTTACGAGTCCGAGCATTGGTCTTCGTGCGCTGACCGTTCACCGGCAGGCCACGGCGATGACGGAGGCCGCGGTACGCGCCGATCTCCGAGAGACGCTTGATTGCCTGCGTGCGCTCGCGGCGGAGGTCACCCTCAACCTGGTACTGCGCATCGATGTGGTCGCGAAGCTTGGTGACCTCGTCTTCGGTGAGGTCGCGCACCTTCGTGTCGACGGACAGGCCGAGTGCTGCGCAGATGTCGCGCGCGGTCGACTGGCCGATACCGAAGATGTAGGTCAGCCCGATTTCGAGCCGCTTCTGGTTGGGGAGGTTCACCCCTGCAATACGAGCCATCGGTCTCCTACCCCTGACGCTGCTTGTGGCGCGGGTTCGAACAGATGACGAGCGTACGGCCGTGACGCTTGATCACACGGCAGCGCTCGCACATGGGCTTGACGGAAGGACGGACTTTCATGATCGGTGGCGATAGGTGATTCGGCCGCGAGTCAGGTCGTAGGGAGAGAGCTCAACCTTGACCTTGTCGCCGGGGAGGATGCGGATGTAGTGCTTTCGCATCTTGCCGGAGATCGTTGCGAGTACATCGTGACCACCCTCAAGCTGAACACGAAACATCGTGCTCGGCAGGGCTTCGGTCACCTCGCCTTCGACCTCAATCTTCTCTTCCTTGCTCGCCATCCTCTCTCTACTTGTTGATCGTTTCGCGACCCGGACGAACACACACAAAGACACGGCCCGGGAGCCGCGGGGTCGTCATGGTACCAGGACCCCAGCAGTCCTCGTCAGTACCTTCGGACCATCGGTTGTAATTGCCACCGTATGCTCGAAATGCGCTGTCAGCGAGCCGTCGTCGGTGGAGATTGACCAGCCGTCATCATGCACGTGAACGGCATGCCCGCCGGCGGTGATCATCGGCTCGATCGCGATCGTCATGCCCGGCCGAAGCGTCGGGCCGCGATAGCTCGAGACGAAGTTCGGAACCTGCGGATCTTCGTGGTATGCCCGACCGACACCGTGGCCGACGAGCGCGCGCACGACCGAAAAGCCCGCGCCCTCGACGATTGACTGGACAGCGTGCGAGATGTCGCCGACCTCAGCGCCAGGCTGGGCCGCAGCGATGCCCGCTTCGAGCGACTCGCTGCACACGTCGAGCAGTCGCTGCGCCTCGGCTGAGATCTCGCCGACCGCGAAGGTCGCTGCCGAGTCGGCGATCAGACCGTCGAGCGTGACGCCAACATCACACGAGATGATGTCGCCCTCCTTTGCGCGGTAGTCGCCGGGGATGCCGTGCACGATCATGTCGTTCGGAGAGATGCAGATCGCGGCCGGGAATGGGCCGGACTCCTTCGTGCCCGGGTAGCCCTTCGATGTCGGGACACCACCGAACGCACGGATCACTTCCTCGCCGAGCTCGTCGAGTTCGCGCATCGTGATTCCCGGCTCGAGCGCCTCCTCCAGGGCGGCGAGGGTGGCGGCCACAACGGCGCCAGCCTTCTCCATGCCCTCGATCTCGGCTGCCGACTTGAGGACGATCACGGGCGCCCCGCGATCATCTGGAGCGCGTCCTGCACCTCGGAGTACACCTCGTCGACGCTGCGCTCGGCATGGAGCGGCACGAGCTTGCCCGTCGCCCGGTAATGCTCGACGATCGGCTCGGTCTCTGCGTGGTAGATCGCAAGGCGGCGAGCGATCACATCGGGTGTGTCGTCGGCACGTCCCTCGGCGACGGCGCGCGAGAGCATCCGCTCCGTCGCCACGTCGTCGGGCAGGTCAAAGAACAGGATTGCGTCGAGGCCACGGCCGATCCGCGCAAGCATCTCGTCGAGTGCCTCTGCCTGCGCCTCGTTACGCGGGAAGCCGTCGAGGATGAAGCCGCCGACCGCGTCAGGATCGCTGAGCCGATCCTGGATCAGCGCGACGGTCAACTCATCAGGGACAAGTTCGCCCGAGGAGAGGATCGGCTCCACGCGCTTGCCAAGCTCCGTCCCCGCTGCGATCGCCGCACGGAACATGTCACCCGTCGAGATGTGCGGGAGGTTGTAGTCCGCTGCGATCCGCTTCGCCTGTGTTCCCTTGCCCGCACCCTGCGGGCCAAGCACAAGCAGGTTCACCGCAGGAAGCCCTCGTACGAACGCATCATCATCTGCGACTCCATCTGACGCATCGTGTCGAGTGCGACACCGACGACGATCAGCACGGACGTGCCGCCGAGCGCGCGCGATGTTGCCTGCGAGAAGCCGCCGTACCGAATGAACACCGACGGAAGCACCGCCACGAGCGCCAGGTAGATCGAGCCCGGCAGCGTCAGCCGATGGAGCACACGGTCGAGGTACTGTGCGGTGGGCGGGCCGGGACGGATCCCTGGGATGTAACCGCCGTACTTGCGCAGATCGTCAGCCTGATCGACCGGATTGAACTGCACCGCCGTGTAGAAGAACGTGAAGACGATGATCAGGCCGGCCTCAAGGGCGAGGTACGACCAGTTCGACGGCGAGAAGTTGCGGTTGATCCACCCCTGCGTCTGCGGGAAGAACTGGCCGATCGTTGGCGGGAAGGCCATGATCGCGGCGGCGAAGATGACCGGGATGACGCCCGCCATGTTGACGCGCAGCGGCAGGTACGTCGCGCCGCCAGCGGTCATGCGGGTGCCCACCTGGCGCTTCGCGTACTGGATCGGAATCTTGCGCTGACCTTCCTGCACGAAGACGACTGCGACGACCACGCCAAGAGCGACGATCGGGAAGAACAGCTTCTCCATCGGGCCACCGTTCACCCAGGCGTTGATGCCGGCGGGGGCCGAGGTGAGGATCGACGCGAAGATCAGCAGCGAGATGCCGTTGCCGATGCCGCGCTTGGTGATCATCTCGCCAAGCCACATCAACAGCGTCGTACCCGCGGTGAGCGTCACGACGATCAGCACGAGACGGCCCGTGTCGATGTTCAGCGCGCCCTGGCGCTTGAAGAGGTACGCGTAGCCCGTGCTCTGCGCAACCGCGAGCGCGACCGTGAGGTAGCGGGTGTACTGCGTGATCTTCGCCTGGCCCGCCTCGCCTTCCTTGCGGAGCTGCTCAAGCGTCGGAATCACAACACCGAGGAGCTGCACGATGATCGACGCCGTGACGTACGGCATGATCCCGAGCGCGAAGAGCGAGAAGCGCGACAGCGCCGAACCGCTGAAGAGGTTCAGCAGGCCGAGCACCGAACCGCCCTGGCCGTTGAAGTACGCCTGAATCGACGCCGAATCGACACCCGGGGCCGGAAGCCACGAGCCGAGACGGTACGCCGCCAGAGCGATCGCCGTGAAGATCAGTCGACGGCGAAGCTCAGGTACCCGCCATGCATTGGCGAGCCAGGACAACGGTTCTAGTTCTCGCTTTCGCTCTCGGCAGCGACGTCGGAGTCGCCATCCTCGAGCGATGCCGCGGGCTTCGGCCCGGTCCGGAAGTCACGCTTCGGCTTCTTCACCTTCGGCTCCTTGAGGAGCGTCAGGGTGCCACCGGCAGCCTCGACCTTCTCCTTTGCGGAGGCCGATGCGGCATGCACCGTGATCGTGAGCTTCTTCGTCAGTTCGCCAACGCCAAGCAACTTGACGTCCTTGCGCACCGAGCGGATCAGGCCCTTCGCCTTCAGCGTCTCCGGCGTTCCCTCTTCGCCCGCCTCGAAGCGCTCGAGGTCGCGGAGGTTCACCGGCTGCGTGTAGGTGCGGAACGGACCAACGGGCATCGCGTCCTTAGACGTGTTACCGCGAAGCTTCGGGATGCGCATCGTGAGCGGCATCTGACCGCCGGCGAAGCCTGTGCGCATGGCGTGCGAGCCCGCGCGTGACTTCTGACCCTTGATACCGCGACCGGAGTAGCGGCCCTTGCCGGAGCCCATACCGCGACCAACGCGCTTGCGCTCCTTACGGGGCTGGGCGGGGCTCAGGTTTGAAAGGTTCAGCTCTT
The DNA here is from genome assembly GCA_900299235.1 of Actinomycetota bacterium. GTDB lineage: Bacteria > Actinomycetota > Thermoleophilia > Gaiellales > Gaiellaceae > PALSA-600. Next base: position 10,211 of record OMIZ01000065.1, on the reverse strand, counting down.
CGCTCATCTCAGACCTCCTCGACCTTCACGAGATGGCGAACTTTGCGCAGCATCCCTGCGATAACCGGATTGTGCTCCTGCTCGGAGGTCTTGCCGATACGGCCGAGGCCGAGCGCGCGCAGCGTGCCGCGATGGCGCTCCGACTGACCGATGCCGCTCTTCACCTGGGTGAGCTTAAGCCGAGACACCAGCAGCCTCCTCCACCTTGCGCTCCGGCAGCACTTCACGCACAGACTTGCCACGCAGTGCCGCAACATCCTCCGGGCGACGCAGACCGCGCAGTGCGACCTCAGCAGCCTTCAGCATGTTGATCGGGTTGGTCGTACCGAGCGACTTTGAAAGGACGTCGCGCACACCAGCAAGCTCAAGCACCGCACGAACGCCACCGCCGGCGATAACACCGGTACCGGGCGAAGCGGGACGCATGATCACGCGGGCGGCGCCGAACTCACCACGCACCTCGTGCGTGATCGTCTGGCCGTGGCGCGGCACAGTAAAGAGGTTCTTCTTGGCGTCATCGACGGCCTTCGAGATCGCGAGCGGCACTTCGCGTGCCTTCCCGTAACCGATCCCGACCCGGTCGACCTCGTCCCCGATCACGACGAGTGCCGTGAACGAGAAGCGGCGGCCGCCCTTGACGACCTTCGCCACGCGGTTGATCTCGACGACGCGTTCCTTGAGCTCGCGCGTCCCCTCATGCATGTCGGCGCTGCTGCTCAAAACACCAGACCTCCTTCGCGCGCACCGTCGGCGAGCGCCTTGACACGTCCGTGATACAGGTAGCCGCCGCGATCGAACACGACCGTCTCGACGCCAGCCTTCTTGGCTGCGGCAGCAACGGCCTTGCCGACCTCGTGGGCCTGCGCGGTCTTGTCGCCCGAAAAGCCCTTGAGCGACAGCCACGAAGCGCCGGCGAGCGTCTTGCCCGTCTGGTCGTCGATGACCTGAGCGAAGATCCCGCGGTTTGAGCGGAAGATGGCAAGGCGCGGCCGATCGGCGGTGCCCTTCACCTTGCCGCGGATGCGGCGATGACGGCGCTCGCGCGCCTCGCGTGTGGTGATCGAAGCCATTAGGCCCTCTTTCCGACCTTGCGGCGGACGAACTCGCCTTCGTACCGGATGCCTTTGCCCTTGTATGGCTCCGGCGGGCGCACCTTCCGGATTTCGGCGGCGGTCTGGCCGACGGCCTGCTTGTCGATGCCCTTCACGACGATCTGCGTGGGGGCGGGAACTTCGAAGCTGATACCTGGACGCGGCTCGATCTTGACCGGGTGCGAATACCCAGCCTGGATCTCGAGGTTCGTGCCCTGGAGAGCGGCGCGGTAGCCGACACCCTGGATCTCCAGCTTCTTCTCGAAACCGTTCGTCACACCCTCAACCATGTTCGCGACGAGCGTGCGGGTCAGACCATGCAGTGCACGATCGGTACCGCGCTCGGTCGGACGCGTGATGGTGACGACGTTGTCCTCCTGGACGATGCCAATGCGCGCGGGCACAACCTGCTGCAGTTCGCCCTTCGGGCCCTGGACCGTGATGTGTCCCGGGTTCACCGTGATGGTGACGCCCGTGGGCACTTCGATGGGTCGCTTTCCGATACGAGACATGGCAGTTACCAGACGAAACAGATGACTTCGCCGCCGATTCCTTCGCGCTCGGCTGTACGGCTCGTGACGACGCCGTGCGAGGTGGACAGAATTGCAGTGCCCATGCCGCCGAGGACGCGCGGAAGGCGATCCTTTCCAGCATAGATACGGCGGCCCGGCTTGGAGATGCGCTTCACACCAGTGAGGACACGCTCACGGCGACGGCCGTACTTCAGATCGATCACGAGGGTCTTGAACGGCAGACCTTCCTTCTGAACGACGGTGTAGTCCTTGACGTAGCCCTCTTCCTTCAGGATGCGGGCGATCTCCTCCTTCAGACGGGAGGTAGGCATTTCGACGCGGTCGTGCAGCGCCTTGTTGGCGTTGCGCAGGCGCGTGAGCATGTCAGCGACAGGATCGGTCAGCATTCTCTCTCTCCTACCACGAGCTCTTGGTCATGCCAGGGATGACGCCTTCGTGAGCAAGCTCGCGCAGGCAGATACGGCACAGCCCGAACTTCTTGAACACGGCGCGCGGGCGCCCGCACTTGTTGCAGCGGGTGTAGTTGCGCGTCTTGAACTTCTGCGGACGCGCAGCCTTCACGATCAAAGACTTCTTGGCCACTAGTCCCTCCCTGCCTCTCGCTGGAGCGGCATACCGAGTGCGCGAAGAAGCGCCTCGGCCTGCTCGTCCGTCGTAGCAGTCGTCGTGATCGCGACGTCGAGGCCGCGAACCTGGCTGATGTTGTCGTAGTCGATCTCGGGGAAGATGATCTGTTCCTTGAGACCGAGCGAGTAGTTGCCCCGGCCGTCGAACGACGTCGGGTTGAGACCGCGGAAGTCGCGGATACGCGGGAGCGCAACCGAGATCAGGCGGTCGAGGAACTCCCACATCCGGTCGCCGCGCAACGTCACGCGGACACCGACGGGCATGCCCTCACGAACCTTGAACTGGGCGATCGACTTACGAGCCTTACGCACCTGGGCGCGCTGGCCGGCAATGATCGTGAGCTCCTCGAGCGCGGCGTCGACCTGCTTCGCGTCGGTCTTGCCTTCGCCGACACCCATGTTGAGGGTGATCTTGGTGATCGTCGGCGCCTGCATGATCGACGAGAGGCCGAACTGATCCTGCAGCACATGCCGCAGCTCAGCGTGGTAGCGCTCCTTGAGGCGCGGAACTGTCTTCGTCGCAGCCATCAGCGATCGATCTCCTGGCCGCAGCCCTGGCGCTTACACACACGAACCTTCACTGTCTCGCCCTTCACTTCCTTGGTCTTGTAACCGACCCGTGTCGGCTGCTTGCAGGTCGGGCAGACGAGCATCACGTTCGACACCGGAACTGCAACCGGCATGTCGATGATCCCGCCTGGCGTCATCTGCGTGCCACCCATGCGGCTGGCATCGCGCATCGGACGCGGCTTGGTGTGCCGACGTGCGACGTTCAAATTCTCGACGACGACACGGCCCTCGGACGGCTGTGCGGTGAGGATACGGCCCTGCTTGCCCCGATCCTTGCCCGTCAGCATCTGGACGACATCGCCCTTCTTGACCTTCAGACCTGCCATCTAGAGCACCTCCGGCGCGAGCGAGACGATCTTCATGAAGTTCTTCTCGCGGAGCTCACGCGCGACCGGCCCGAAGATGCGGGTGCCGCGCGGGTTGCGCTGGTTGTCGATGATCACCGCGGCGTTCTCGTCGAAGGCGATCAGCGTTCCGTCGTCACGGCCATACGCCTTCTTCGTGCGCACGACGACCGCCTTGACGACGTCGCCCTTCTTCACCGAACCCTGCGGTGCAGCGGCCTTGACGGTCGCCGTGATGATGTCACCCACCCGCGCATAGCGCCGGTGCGAGCCACCCGCCACGCGAATACAGAGCAGTTCGCGAGCGCCTGTGTTGTCGGCCACCTTGAGCCGTGATTCCTGCTGGATCATTCCGTCCTCACCGGGCCTTCTCGACGATCTCAGCCAGACGCCAGCGCTTCAACCGCGAAAGCGGCCGAGTCTCAACGATGCGAACGACGTCGCCGACGCCCGCGGTGTTGGCCTCGTCGTGCGCATGGAACTTCTGCGTGCGGCGTACGACCTTCTTGTACTTGCGATGTGCCTTGATCACATCGACCTTGACGATGATCGTCTTGTCACCCTTGTCCGACACGACGATGCCGCGGCGCTCCTGGCGCGCAGGCGGGTGCGTATCGGGCTTCTCGGTACGGACGATCGGCTTGCGCTCGGCCGGCTTCTCACGCTTGGGCTTCGAGTGCTTGTGGCGAAGCGAGCGGGGAAGGTGACGGCGCGACTTGGCAGGCTTGCCGGCGGGAGCAGCGGGGGCGGCCTCTTCGGCAGCCTCTTCGGCCTCTGCGGCAGGCTCCTCTGCGGCCTCGTCGGCCTCAGCGGCAGGCTCGTCAGCGGCTGCCTCTTCGGCAACCGGCTCGTCGGCAGGAGCTTCGGCAACGGCCTCTTCGGCCACAGCCTCTTCGGCGACAGCTTCCTCAGCCACGGGCGTCTCCTCGGCCACAGCCTCAGCCTCAGCCTCGACGACCGTCTCCTCGTTTTCCACGTTCTCTGTCTCGTCCGCCATCTCTAGCTCTCGACCTTCTGGGTTGCGTTCCGTTCAATCTGCACGGTCATGATCCGGGCAATGTCGCGCCGGGCAAGCTTCAGCCGGGCAGTGTTCTCAAGGGCGCCCGTCGCCGACTGGAAGCGCAGGTTGAACAGCTCCTGGCGCGTATCGGCGAGCTTCTGGGCGAGCTCCTCGTTCGACAGTTCCTTCAAATCTCTAGCTCGCAAAGAGATCACCATCCCGCTTCACGATCTTCGTCTTCACCGGGAGCTTCTGGCCGGCGAGGCGAAGGGCCTCACGGGCAAGTGGCTCCGGCACGCCGGCAAGCTCGAACATGACGCGGCCCGGCTTGACGACGGCGACCCAGCCTTCCGGCGAACCCTTACCGGAACCCATGCGGGTTTCGGCCGGCTTCTTGGTGAAGGACTTGTCCGGGAAGATGTTGATCCAGACCTTTCCACCGCGGCGGATCTTGCGGGTCATCGCGATACGAGCAGCCTCGATCTGACGGTTGGTGATCCAGCCGTCCTCCAGGGACTTGATGCCCCAGTCGCCGAACTGCACGGTCGAAATGCCCTTGACCTCACCACGACGGCGGCCGCGATGAACCTTGCGGAACTTTGTTCGCTTTGGAAGCAGCATTTAGCTCTCCCCCTCCGTGCTCTCGACGGCGGGCGCCTGAACTTCGGGTGCCACGGCCGGCGGATTCTCGTTCGCGGCAGCCTGCGGTGCCGAGTTCTGCTGGTCGGGGCGCGGGCCGCGACGCTGGCCGCCACCCGGACGACCGCCGCCACCGCCACCGGAGCGCTGCCCCGGACGACCGCGACGCACGGGACCAAGACCCTCGCGGTCGGACTGGCGTCCACGGCCACTCTCGCGCGATGCGCCGAGGCCCTCGGTCACGCCGCCACGACGACGCGCAGTGTCCTGCTCGCCGAGGCGCGTCTCGCGACCGCCACCGGGGATGCCGCCGTAACCGGCCGGCATGATCTCGCCCTTGTTAATCCACACCTTGACGCCGATGCGGCCGGTCGGTGTACGAGCCTCGGTGAAGCCGTAATCGATGTCGGCACGGATCGTGTGCAGCGGCACGCGGCCTTCGGAGTACTGCTCCGAGCGGCTCATCTCAGCGCCGCCCAGGCGACCCGAGCACTGCACCTTCACACCAGCAGCACCCGAGCGGATCGCCGACTGCAGTGAGCGCTTCATGGCGCGGCGGAACGCGACGCGGTTCTGAAGCTGCTCTGCGATCGACTGCGCGACGAGCTTTGCATCGAGCTCGGGGCGCTTGATCTCGTTGATGTTGATGTGCACGTTCTTCTGGGTCAGCGAGTGGATCTCCTTACGGAGCGCGTCGACCTCAACACCGGACTTGCCGATGACGATGCCCGGGCGAGCGGTGTAGATGTCGACCGTGATCCGCTGCTTGTCCTTGCGGATCAGAATGTCGGACAGGCCCGCGTGCGACAGCTTGCGGACGATGTGCTCGCGGATCTTGATGTCCTCGAGAAGTGCGCCTGCGAACTCCTTCTTGCCGACCATCCAATTCGACTTCCAGTCGTGGATGACGCCGACGCGCAGGCCACCAGGGTGAACTTTCTGGCCCATTAGGCGACGGCCTCCTTCTTCTTGGTCGACTTCTTCGCCTTCGACGCGCCGCCGTCGGCCTTCTTCGAGCGTGCCGCAGGAGCGGACGCCGCAGCCGGCTGCGCCGGAACGGAGTCGGCCTGTGCGACGAGAATCGTGATGTGCGAGGTGCGCTTGAGGATCTGGTTCACGCGACCACGCGCACGCGGGCTCCAGCGCTTCAGCGTCGGGCCTTCATCGACGAACGCGGCATGCACGACGAGGTCGTCGCCGCTCCAACCGAGGTTCGCCTCGGCGTTCGCGACAGCGCTGCGCAGCACCTTCTCGACGTCGCGCGCAACTGCGCGCGTGCTGAACGCGAGGATCGTGCGCGCCTCGGGAACGCTGCGGCCGCGGACGTGATCCACGACGAGGCGTGCCTTCTGCGCCGACGAGCGAACGTACTTGGCGTGCGCCCGAACAGTCTGGGGGGCCGTGGTCACCGACGCACCTGCGTCTTCGAGTCGCCCGCGTGACCGCGGAAGTGACGGGTCGGCGCGAACTCGCCGAGCTTATGACCGACCATCTGCTCCGACACGAAGACCGGCACATGCTTGCGGCCGTCGTGCACCGCGATCGTGTGACCGACCATGTCGGGGAAGATCGTCGACGAACGCGACCAGGTGCGGATCATCTGCTTGGAGCCGGAGGCGTTCATCGCCTGGATCCGAGACAGCAGCCGCTCCTCGATGAAGGGGCCCTTTTTGCTGGATCTACTCACGAGTCACTCCTACCGCTTGTCCTTGCCGCGGCGACGACCGCGGACGATGAGCTTGTCGGATGTCTTGTGCTTGGCACGCGTGCGCTTGCCGAGCGTCGGTACGCCCCACGGGGTGACCGGGTTGCGGCCGCCCTTGGACTTACCTTCACCACCGCCGTGCGGGTGGTCGACCGGGTTCATTGCCGAACCGCGGACGGTCGGGCGAACGCCCTTCCACCGGCTGCGGCCAGCCTTACCACCCGTAATGTTCGCGTGCTCCGAGTTGCCAACCTGACCGACGGTTGCGCGGCAGGTGAGCATCACGCGGCGCATTTCGCCTGACGGGAGACGCAGCGTTGCGTACCCGTTGTCCTTGGCGACAAGCTGGATGCCCGAACCAGCAGAGCGAGCCATCTGGCCACCCTTGCCGGGCTGGAGCTCGACGTTGTGGACGAGCGTGCCGGTCGGGATGTTCTCGAGCGGCAGAGCGTTGCCCGGCTTGATGTCTGCGTCGGGACCCGACGAGACCACGGCGTCGACCCGCAGGCCAGCCGGAGCCAGGATGTAGGACTTCGCACCGTCGGCGTAGTGGAGCAGCGCAATGCGTGCCGAGCGGTTCGGGTCGTACTCAATCGCAGCAACCTTGGCCGGAACGCCATCCTTGGTGCGCTTGAAGTCGATGATGCGGTACTTCCGCTTGTGACCGCCGCCCTGATGACGGGTGGTGATGCGACCGTTGTTGTTGCGGCCACCGGTCTTGGTCAGCTTCTCGGTCAGCGCCTTCTCGGGTGTCGACTTCGTAATGTCTGCGAAGTCGGACACGCTCATGAAGCGGCGGCCCGGGCTCGTTGGCTTAAATCGACGGACGGGCATTAGACAGAAGCTCCCTGGAAGAATTCGATGGTGTTACCGGGCGCGAGCTGAACAACAGCCTTCTTCCAGGCCGGGCGCACACCCTTGTGGATACCGCGACGCTTCGGCTTGGCCGGCACCGCGATGATGTTCACGTCAAGCACCTTGACCTCGAAGAGCGCCTCGACGGCCTGACGAACCTGTGTCTTGTGCGCATCGCTGTGAACGCGGAAGGTGTACTTCCCGTTCTCGGCTGCCGCGTAGCTCTTCTCCGAAACGATCGGGGCGAGCAGGATCTGGGTGTGATGCATTACTTGGCCCTCGTTTCCACGAGCGGGAGCGCAGCCTCGGTGACGACGAGCGAGCGGGCCCAGACGACCGCGGCGACCTCGAGCTCCGACGGCGCGACGACGGCCGTCTTGGGGAGGTTGCGGAACGACTTGGCGACGTTCGACTCTTCGTCGAGGCAGACAACGACAATCGGCGCCTTCAGGCCCGACGCTGCAACGAGCGCAGCAGCGGCCTTGGTGGACGGAGCGGCAAAGAGATCCGCATTGATCAGTGCGAGCGAGCCTTCACCGGCATGGGCAGCGAGGCCCGAGCGGAGTGCGGCGCGCTGCGCTTTGCGGTTGATCTTGAGGTCGAACGAGCGTGGGCTCTTCGCGAAGATGTGACCGCCGCCCGTGAACTGGCCTGCCCGGACGGTACCGGCGCGGGCGCGGCCCGTGCCCTTCTGGCGCCACGGCTTCGAGCGACCGCCCGAAACCATCCCGCGGCTCTTCGAGGCGAAGGTGCCAGCGCGATGACCGTTCATCTCAGCGCGCACGGCCTCGTGCACGAGGTGCGGCTTGATCTCGACACCGAAGATGGCGGCGTCGAGAGCGACGTCCTTCTTGCCACCCTTGGCGTCGAGGAGTGATGCCTTCGGAGCCATTACCCGCGCACCTCCACAAATCCATTCTTGGGGCCCGGAACCGAACCCTTGACGAGGAGCAGATTGCGCTCGGCGTCGACCTCGTGGATCTTGAGGCCGAGCTGCGTGACGCGCTTGGCGCCCATGTGCCCCGGGAGCTTGATGCCCTTGAACACGCGTGACGGTGTCGCCGATGCGCCGATCGAGCCTGGCGCACGCTTGTTGTGCGAACCGTGACCGCGCGGGCCCGACGAGAAGTTGTGGCGCTTGATCGTGCCCTGGAAGCCCTTACCGATACCGATTCCGGCGACCTTCACCGAGTCACCCGGCTGGAAGAGCTCGACGGTGACCGCCTCGCCCTCGACCGCGCCATCGATACCGCCACGGAACTCGACCAGACGGCGGTAGGCACCAATGCCCTTCGCAGCGAGGTGTCCGAGCTCCGGCTTCGAGATCTTCCGCTCAGGAACGGCGTCGAAGGCGAGCTGAACGGCGTCGTACCCGTCCACCGCTTCGGTCTTGACCTGGACGACCGGGCAGGGTCCAGCCTGAATCACGGTGACAGCCGTCACTGAGCCCGTCTCCGGGTCAAAGAGCTGTGTCATACCGAGCTTGCGTCCGAGAATTCCCTTGGCCACTGATTCGTCCCTAGAGCTTGATTTCGATGTCGATACCCGCCGGGAGATCGAGCCGCATGAGCTGGTCGATCGTCTTCGGAGTCGGGCTGAGAATGTCGATGAGGCGCTTGTGCGTGCGGATCTCGAAGTGCTCGCGCGCATCCTTGTACTTGAACGGGCTGCGGATCACGCAGTAGACGTTCTTTTCGGTCGGCAGGGGGACCGGCCCAGTGATCGTCGCACCGCTCCGCTGAGCGGTTTCAACGATCTGCTGGGCCGACCGGTCCAACTGCTGGTGGTCGTACCCCTTCAGACGGATCCGGATTTTCCCCTGTGCCATGACTTTGCCTCTTCCTGTTCCGGCTTCGTTACTTGATGACCTGGGTGACGACGCCGGCGCCGACGGTGCGACCGCCTTCGCGGATGGCGAAGCGCAGACCCTCGTCCATGGCGATCGGCTGGATCAGCTCGATCTCCATGTTCGTGTTGTCGCCCGGCATGACCATCTCCTGACCATCAGGGAGCTTGATCGAGCCGGTCACGTCGGTCGTGCGGAAGTAGAACTGCGGGCGGTAGCCGTTGAAGAACGGGGTGTGGCGGCCGCCTTCGTCCTTACCGAGGACGTAGACCTCGGCCTTGAAGTGCGTGTGCGGAGTGATCGAGCCCGGCTTCGCGAGCACCTGACCACGCTCGACCTCTTCGCGCTTGACGCCGCGGAGCAGTGCACCCGCGTTGTCGCCAGCCTGCGCGAAGTCGAGCACCTTCTGGAACATCTCGAGACCCGTGACCGTCGTCTTCTCGGTCTTCTCGTGAATACCGACGATCTCGACTTCCATACCGACCTCGATGCGACCCTGCTCGATACGACCGGTGACGACCGTGCCACGACCGGTGATCGTGAAGACGTCTTCGATCGGCATGAGGAACGGCTTGTCGACGTCGCGCGTCGGCTCGGGGATGTACGCGTCAACCGCGGCCATCAGCTCGAGGATCTTCGGCGTCCACGCGGCGTCGCCCTCGAGCGCCTTGAGCGCCGAGACCTGAACGACCGGGACTTCGTCGCCGGGGAAGTTGTACTTCGAGAGGAGCTCGCGGACTTCCATCTCGACGAGCTCGAGGAGCTCGGGATCGTCAACCATGTCGGCCTTGTTCAGGGCGACGACGATTGCCGGCACTTCGACCTGGCGGGCGAGGAGGATGTGCTCGCGCGTCTGCGGCATCGGGCCGTCAGCGGCGGACACAACCAGGATCGCGCCGTCCATCTGTGCGGCACCGGTGATCATGTTCTTGATGTAGTCAGCGTGGCCCGGGCAGTCGACGTGCGCGTAGTGACGGTTCTCCGTCTCGTACTCGACGTGCG
>OMIZ01000064.1 GCA_900299235.1 Actinomycetota bacterium | reverse complement strand
GAGATCGGCTGCGGCTGGGGCGGCTTTGCGCTCCTCGCAGCGACCGAGTACGGCTGCCGCGTCACCGGGCTGACCCTCTCAGCCGAGCAGGCGAAGTTCGCCCGCGCCCGCATTGCTCACGCAGGCTTGACCGACCGTATTCGGGTCGTCGAAGAGGATTACCGCATCCACCAGGGCTCCTACACACGGATCGCCTCGATCGAGATGCTCGAAGCGATCGGCGAAAAGCAGTTCCCCACCTACTTCGCCGCCATCGATCGGCTGCTCGTGCCGGGTGGCCGAGCGTGCGTGCAGACGATCCTCGTTCCTGACAATCGCTACGACCGCTACCGCAAGGCCCCCGACTGGATCGAGCAGTACATCTTTCCGGGCTGCCTGATTCCATCGCTGTCGGCACTCGCGCACGCCTCAAAGAAGGCATCCGCACTGCTCCTCTCTGAGGTGCACGAGATCGGACCCCATTACGCTGAAACCCTCAAACGTTGGCGTGAGTCATTCGACGCCAACATCGAGGAGATCCGCGAGCTTGGCTACGACGAACGGTTCGTTCGGACGTGGCACTTCTACCTCACCTTTTGCGAGGCGGCATTTCGAACCCGGGCGCTCCGCGATGTGCAGCTCACCCTAAGGAGACCATTCGAATGAAGCGCCCACCTCTCTACACGTTCCTCGAACGGATCGGCTTCCGCCCCTGGGCCCGCACCGTCTACCGCATCTCGATCGAAGGTGCCGAACGCGTGCCGAAGACGGGTCCGGTGATCCTGATCGCCAACCATGAGTCGCTGATCGACCCGTGGTTTCTCGCCCTCGTCACGCCCCGGCCCGTGCGCTACATGGCCAAGGCGGAGCTCTTTGGCATCGCGCCGTTGCGCTGGATCATGAATGCGTTCGGAACGTTCCCCGTGGAGCGCGGCACAGGCGATCTCACCGCCTTCACGCGCGGCGAGCAGCTGCTGCGCGAAGGTCACGTCCTTGGCGTCTTCCCACAGGGAACCTGCCTCCCCTATCGCGAGCGCCCGTGGCACCGGGGCGCGGCAAAGCTCGCGCTGCGCACCGGCGCCGTCGTGATTCCGGTCGCGATCATCGGCAGCGAGCGGGCGCTCCGGCCAGCGAAGTTCAAGCTCGGCCTGCCGAAGGTCCGCCTGATCGTCGGTCAGCCGATCGAGGTTCCGATCGCAAAGCCGACGATCGCAGGTGCGAAGGAGCTGACACGGGCGTTTGAAACGGCGGTCGAAGAGCTGCGCGAGCCGTTCGGCGCTCCTGCCCATGCGTGGTACCCGGAGGAGCGGAAGGTCGCATGATTACGCACCGGCTCCCACTCTTCCTGATCGGCTGGGCCGCGGCGGCGCTGCTCCTTGGCGTCCTCTATCTCTGGCAACGCCGCACCCGCGACGCAACCGCGGTGGACGCTGGCTGGGCCGGTGCAGTCGCCGGCCTCGCAGTCCTCTACGGCATCCTCGGGCCGGGAGATGCGGCGCACCGTATTGCGATCGCGATCATGGGCGGCGTCGAGAACCTCCGGCTCGCCGCCGTCGTCGTGGCGCGCATCGGCAATGGCGAGGACTCTCGCTACCGCGACCTCCGCGCCCGCTGGGCTGCGAAGGGTCGCGAGCAGCTCACGTTCGCGACCTTCTACCAGGCGCAGGCTGCAGTCGCCGTCGTCCTCTCGATCCCGTTCCTGCTTGCGACGTTCGATCGCCATCACGGCCTCCAGCCGCTCGCCTGGCTTGGAGTGGGGATCTGGATCGTGGCCGCTGCAGGCGAGGCCCTCGCCGACCGTCAGCTCGCCCAGTTCAAGGCCAATCCCGCGAACAAGGGCAAGACGATGCGCTACGGCCTCTGGTCGCTCTCGCGACACCCGAACTACTTCTTCCAGACGCTCACGTGGTTCGCGTACGGCCTCGTCGCCGTGTCGGCGCCATGGGGTTGGCTCGGGTTCAGCTCGTACCTGATCATCCTCTTCCTCGTCCTGTTCGTGACCGGCATCCCACCGGCGGAAGCTGCCTCGCTCCGCAGCCGTGGTGACGACTACCGCCGCTACCAAACCGAGACGAACGCGTTCATCCCGTGGTTCCCGCGGCGGAAATCGACCCCGTCGTGATCGGCCCCGCGCTGATCGATCGGATCGTCGAGACAGGCCGCGTTCCCGACACGCTCCTGCGCGCGGGCATCCGCCTGAACTGCCGCATCCGTCTGCGGTCGGAGCGTCAGAAGGGCCTCGACGGCAACCGTGCACTGATCGCTCGGCTCCGGGAGTCGGTCATCGCAGAAGAGGTCGCGAAGGCGAACGAACAGCACTACGAGGTACCCGCTCGCCTCTTCGAACTCGTGCTTGGGCCACGACTGAAGTACAGCTCGTGTGTCTGGCCCGACGGGGTGACGACACTCGCCCAGGCCGAAGACGCGATGCTCGCCCTGTACGCCGAGCGCGCGGGTATCGAAGACGGCATGACGATCCTCGATCTTGGCTGTGGCTGGGGGTCACTCACCGGCTACCTCGCCGAGCACTTCCCGCACTCAACGATTCTGGCCGTCTCGAACTCGGCGACCCAGCGCGCCCACATTGAGGCCCGCGGGTATCCGAACGTCGAGGTGCGGACCGCCGACGTCAACCATCTGACGCTCGACCGCCAGTTCGACCGGATCGTCTCGGTCGAGATGCTCGAACACATGCGCAACTACGAGCAGCTGCTCGGAAAGATCTCCTCGTGGCTCGCACCAAACGGGGTGTTTTTCTGCCACATCTTCACGCACCGCCTCTATGCCTACACCTACGACTCAGGCTGGATGGCGCGGAAGTTCTTCACCGCCGGGACGATGCCGAGCGACGACCTGCTCTTGCACTTCCAGCGCGACCTGATCCTCGAGGATCACTGGCGTCACTCCGGTCGTGAATATCAGCGTACCGCTGAGGCGTGGCTCGACAACATGGACGCGAACCGTGACGAGATCATGGCCGTGCTCGCCGAGGCCTACGGCTCCACGCGTGCCCGCGCGTGGTTTGCAAACTGGCGCGTGTTCTTCCTCGCGTGCGCCGAGCTGTGGGGCTTCCGCGGCGGGGACGAGTGGCTCGTCTCGCACTACCGCTTCCGGGCGCGGTAGGAAGACGCTATCGGCCAGCCTGCCTGCCGGGAGGGTGGCAGACAGACTGGCCGACAGAAAGCCATGCGGGGCGGCTTACGCCGCGAGCTTGAACGCAGCGACGAGCCCGTGGAGCTCCTCGGCAGTCGCCGCAAGCTCCTGCGCTGACGCCGCGATCTCCTGCGCCGATGCGGAGGTCTCCTCGGTCGAGGCCGAGACCTGCTCGGTCGAAGCCGACGACTGCTCCGCAACGGCGGCCACTTCGGCGGTCGCCGTCACGATCAGGCCGATCCGCTCGGTGACGTTCTCGACCTGCTCGCCGATCTGCACAAACGCCTCGCGGGTCTGCTCGACGACCGCAACGCCATCGGCGGTACGCCGTGCGCCGTCCTCGACCACCGAGACGGTTCGCTTCGTCTCGGCCTGGATCTCGTCGATCAGCGACGCGATCTGGGTTGCCGCCGCCTGTGACTCTTCGGCGAGCTTGCGCACCTCTTCGGCGACGACCGCGAACCCGCGGCCCTGCTCGCCGGCACGCGCCGCCTCAATAGCCGCATTGAGCGCGAGTAGGTTCGTCTGCGAGGCGATACCGGCGATCGTCTCGACGATGCCGCCGATCTCACCCGACTTCGCTGCGAGCTCGTGGATCGCCTTGGTGACCGAGTCGGTTGCCTCGTGCACTGCCTCCATCGCACGCGATGCCTGCTGGGCCGCGCTCACACCTTCGAGCGCCACGTCACGGGCCTCGCCGGCCTGCGTCGCGGTGTGCTCGGCAGCAGAGCGAGCCTCCTCGACCATCTTCACCTGGCGCTCGGCACCCGATGCCACGTCGGAGACAGCATCTGCAATCTCGGTGACGGCGCGGCCAGCCTCCTCCGAGGTCGACGCCATCTGACGCGATGCAGCCGACACCGACGTCGACGCATCCTGAACTCGGCCGAGGATCCCCGCGAGCTTCTGACGCGTCTCGTTGTAGGCATCGATCGAGGCGACCGTGCTCTGGCGAACGCCGTTGACGGCCTCGGCGATCTGCCCGAGCTCATCCTTACCGGCATCGGCAAGCGGAGGCGTCGTTGAGACAACGTCTTGGGTGAGGTCGCCGGCGGCAACCCGTTCGAGTCCGACGCGCAGGTCCGAGGCGCACCGCTGCTCGAGGCTGCGCAGGCCCGTGAGGATCGCGTTCGCCACATTGCGAAGCTGACGCGACATCAGGAACGTCGCCGCCGACGCGACGAGCAGGGTGAGCAGCGTCAAGAGCGCCATCTCGATCTGCGTGCTCGCCTTGGTCGAATTGCCTGAGGCAATACCGTCGGCCGCAGCCTTGTCGCCGTAGTCGCTGAGCGATACAGCAAGCGTGTCGCCCTGAGAGTTCGCGTCGGTGTTCAACAGCCGGATTGCCGCAGCCTGGTTGCCCGCCGCGGTGAGCTGGGCAAGTCTCCGATCCGTCGCAGCCCAGGTGTCAAAGGCCGAACGGACGGAGGCGATGTCGTGGCCGGGCACAAGCGCGAAGAGCGCCGAGAGCTTCTGACCAAACGCAGCAATATCGCCCGTGTGCATGTCGCTGCCGTCGGGATTCTTGACGTGACCCTTGATCAGAACGTTCTGTGCCTGCGAGATCCGCATGTTGTACGCGGCCGAGGCTGCAGCATGCGCGGCAGCCGAAACCTTCGAGTCGCGCTGCACGGTCGAGACGACCGAGCCAATGCTCAGTACCCCGACGATGAGCGCGATCAGAAAGACGCTGCTGACGACGCCCACGAGCGCGGCGACCTTCTTCGTCAGCGACAGATCCTTGATGGTGTTCAACAGATTCATTGGACGTGAGACCCTCCCCGGATCACACCGATGTGTTCGTTGATGCCGGTGAGACCCGGCAGCGTCCATAGTCGGTCGGACCCCTCAGAAGTTGAGGTTACGTTCACCGAGTAGAAGCCAGCCATATACGACGTATCTAACGCTTCACTTTCCATAGTGATAGAATTTCGCTTGAATGCAGCTATCCACCTTTCTCGGTGGCCCCGCCGAGAAGCACACCGCAGTTCAACGAACGACACATTCAGAAGGAGGCCATTCGTGGCGATTCAGCTCGGCGACGAGGCTCCGGATTTCACGGCGGAGACAACCGAAGGAACCATCAATTTCCATCAGTACCTCGGCGACGGCTGGGGCATTCTGTTCTCGCACCCGGCCGACTTCACGCCGGTGTGCACCACCGAGCTCGGTCGCGTTGCCGGCCTCAAGCCGGAGTTCGAGAAGCGCAACACAAAGGTGATTGCCATCTCGGTCGACCCACTCGAAAAGCACGCGGCGTGGGCACAGGACATCGAGGACGTCACAGGGAACAAGCTCAACTACCCGCTGATTGCCGATCCTGACCGTACGGTCGCCAACCTCTACGGGATGATCCACCCGAACGCCAACGACACGCTGACCGTTCGCTCGGTCTTTGTCGTCGGCCCGGACAAGAAGGTCAAGCTCACGCTGACCTATCCGGCCGCGACGGGTCGCGACTTCAACGAGATCCTGCGCGTGATCGACTCGCTCCAACTGACGGCGAAGCACAAGGTTGCAACGCCTGCCGACTGGCGCCAGGGCGAGGACGTGATCATCACAACCGCCGTGTCGAACGAGGAGGCAGCAGAGCGCTTCCCGGGCTACGAGACGGTCAAGCCCTACCTCCGCAAGACCCAGCAGCCGGCCTAACGCCTGCTGACCGCGAGTGCGTCGGCATCCACCTTCGGGATGGATGTCGGCGCACTTTCGCCGTTAAGGCAGCCAGGGGCCGCACCCGTCACGGGACCTGTGTGAGCGTGAAGGCGACGAGTGTTCCGCCCCCAGCGCGAGCCTCGGCCCAGATCCTGCCGCCGTGCGCGTCGACGAGACCTCGCGCGATCGCCAGTCCAAGCCCCGAGCCACCTGGGCGTCGCGACGCATCGGCGCGCCAGAAGCGGTCGAAAATCCGCTCTGCCCGCTCGGGCGGGATCCCCTCACCCGTGTCTTCGACTCCAACAACGACGCTCCCGTCGGCAACAACCGACGCGGTGACTGCGACCATGCCGTCAGGGGGCGTGTGCCGTAGCGCATTCGTGAGCAGGTTGTAGAGGACGCGCTCGATCTT
This sequence comes from Actinomycetota bacterium, assembly GCA_900299235.1. Classification (GTDB taxonomy): domain Bacteria; phylum Actinomycetota; class Thermoleophilia; order Gaiellales; family Gaiellaceae; genus PALSA-600. The sequence continues at coordinate 9,458 of OMIZ01000064.1, read as the reverse complement.
GTCGGGAGCGCACCGAACGGCGGGCAGCACAGCATCGACGCGCGACGAAAGCTGGACGCCGCGCGCGGCCGCCTCCGGCGCAAGCCCCTCGATACACCCCGCCACGAGGCGGTTCAGCTCGACCTCCTGGAAGACGAGCGAGAGGACGCCGGCATCGATCCGGGCGAGCTCGAAGAGGTCGTCGACGATCCCCGACAAGAGCCGCACCTGGGCGTGGAGAGCCGGGACGTACTCCGCAGGTTCGACGAGCCCATCCTCGAGCGCCTCGAGCGAGGCCTGCATCGCGGTCAACGGCGTACGAAGGTCGTGACTTGCCCACGCGACGAGTTGGCGCCGCGCATCGAAGAGCTCCTCAAGCGACCCCGCCATCGTGTTGAACGACCGACCGAGCTCGGCGAGCTCCGACGGGCCCGCTTCAGACGCCCGCACGCCAAGGTCGCCCCCGGCGAGCTGCGCCGAGGTTTCGCGCAGGCGATCGATTGGCCGGACGATGAAACGGGCGAGCATCAAGCCGGCAACGACGGCGGAGAGCGCCGCGGCCGAGGCGACGGCCAAGATCTTGACGTCGTCGCCCATGTGAAACATCACCCAGCCCGACGCGAGCACGACCCCGAGCGGTAGCCCAACGGCAAGCAACGCGAGGCCCGCGACCTGCAAGCGAACCGTAGGCAGCAGGCGCAGCAGCGATGCCAATGTCACACCAGCGATCAACGTCACCGCGGCAAGAACAAGGGCGGTACCGATCATGGCGTGAACCGGTAGCCGACACCCCACACGGTCTCGAGGTGCAGCGGTGTTGACGGATCGTCCTCGACCTTTTCACGCAGTCGCCGCACATGCACCGTGACGGTTGCGGCGTCAAGCGAGAACTCGTCGCCCCACACGCGTGCGAGCAGGTGGGAGCGCGAGAAGACCTGGCGCGGATTGGTCGCGAGGAAGACGAGCAGGTCGAACTCGCGAACGGTGAGGCGCACGTCCTCGCCTGCCTTGGTCACCTCGCGCTTGTCGACATCGACGACAACGTCGCCAAACGTGATCTTCAGACCGGCCTTCGGCACCACGCCGGTGCGACGCAGAACGGTCTTCGCCCGCACGGCAAGCTCCCGCGGAGAGAACGGCTTGGTGACGTAATCGTCGGCGCCGAGCTCGAGGCCGACGATCCGGTCGGCCTCTTCACCAAGCGCCGTCAGCAAGATCACCGGCGTATCGGAGCGCTCGCGAATCCAGCGACACAGCGTCAGTCCGTCGACCCCGGGCATCATCACGTCGAGCACGACGAGACCAGGCTCTTCGGTCTCAATCAGCTGTCGCGCCGATTCGCCATCGCCCGCGATGAGCGTGCGAAAGCCCTCGCGACGGAGGTACCGCGCGACAACGTCGCGGACGAGAGGCTCGTCATCGACGACGAGCACCGTCGTCTGAGCAGCGGGCGTCACGATTGCCATTGTCCTCTGCTTCCGGCCAAGCGCAAGCACCGTCGCGTCAGTGCGTCGGTGCGTCGTGCACTGCTTGCTCCCCGCCGGCGCCCGCAACCCACTTTGGATGGTGCTCCTCTGCCCAATCAGCGCGCACCGACCCTTCGGTGATCCCGGCCAGGGCATGCCGTGTACGTGGATTGACGACCGCCAGATAGAGGTGGCCGACAAGCAGGATCACCGAGAGCCACATCAGTGAGTCGTGCAGAAAGACCGTGCCATCGAAGCGGAACCGGGTGTCGCGCTCGCCGAGCCAGAGAAGGATCCCCGACACGGCGAAGAGCACCGCAAATGCGACCGTGAGGATCGCGTTCACCTTCTGGCCGCCATTGAAGCGACCCTGGGGTGCGCGCGTTCGCCCGGTGAGGAAGCGGAGGTCATCACGATCGAAGTTGTCGAGCTCACGGGCGGTGCGGGCAAGCGCCCTTCGGTTGCCCGCGAGCACAACAATCACGAGCGCGACGCCCCACACGATCGCCGACCAGAGGTGGATCGACTTGACGTCACCACGGCGGCCGATCGCCGTCTCAAGCGACGGCAGGTAGAGCGCAAGTCCGGTACCGAGCATTGCGAAGAACGCCACCGCGTGCACCCAGTGGAGGGCGCGCTCCGTCAGCGTGAATCGGGGAATCCGGAGCTCGGTCGCACTCACGGCGCGATTCCGAACACCGCGTTCGAGTGGCCGACCCAGGCGTCGCGGTCGTACCCGCGCTGCTCCCAGTACCCGTCAGTTGCCTTCGCCTCGAGCGTGATACCCGAGACCCACTTCACGTTCTTGTAGCCGTACATCTCGGGGATCACGAGCCGGACTGGCGCACCATGCTCACGCTTAAGTGGCAGCCCATCCATCTCGTAGGCAAGCAACACGTCGTGCAACGACGCCTGCTGACGGGTGAGCGAGTCCTCGTACGGCTGCTCTGAGGATGTAAATCGCAAGGCGGTCGCCGCAGCGTGCGGCTGCACGTGCTCAAGCACATCAGACAGACGGACACCGGCCCAATGCACGTTCTTGATGACCCAGCCGGTGACGCAGTGGAACGTCGAGGTCTGCTCGACGCGGGGGAACTGCTTCAGCTCGGCGTACGAAAGAGTCGTGGGCCGATCAACCATGCCGCCCACGCGCAAACGCCAGGTGGCCGGATCGAACTTCGGCATCGTGTCGGCGACCGTGTAGATCCGCCAGCCAGACGTGGGAATCACCGTCGAGAGCCCCGTCGAATCAGCGACCGGATTGACGACACGGCTCACGAAGTGCGAGATCGGCCCGCCCCAGACGACTGCAGCTGCACCAGCCCCGAGCACGCCGAGAAAGCCGTACCGGCCCACGGGACGTCCACCAAGATGCTCGCGCGGGATCTCTCTCGGAGGGGTAGGGCTCTCGTGCATACCCATGGTGTACCCGACCTCGGTTACGGATTCCTTACGGCAGAGCCAAGCAATCCTCCCGCGGCCTCACTATCCTTCCCGCTTCATGGCCAAGAAGACCCGCACCCCGCCACCTCCATCGCAGGGGCCAAAGCGCCGCGACGGTGGTTCCAAGTCGGCGTCGGGGTCGCCCGTCCCTGTGTGGGCGTTTCTCGCAGCAGGTGTTGGTGTACTGGCGATCGTTGCGGTGATCGTGATGTCGAGCCTCGGCGGCTCGAAGAAGACCGATCCCGCAGCGTTGAAGGCGACGATGACGGCGGCTGGCTGCACGCTGCGCGACGTCAAGCCGTATCCGCCAAAGGACGGTCAGAACTTCCACAACGATGTGCCGACACTCACCTCGCCGACGCACTGGAGCACCTTCCCACCAGCGGCCGGCGGCCACTACGCCCAGTGGGCGGTGTGGGGCTTCTACCGCGTTGCGGTCAATCCACGACAGGTAGTGCATAACGAGGAGCACGGCGCCGTGGTCATCTGGTGGGGTCCGCAGGTTCCGTCGTCGACCGTCGACCAGCTCGAGAAGTTCTACGACGAGGTGCCAAACGGCATGTTCGGCACGCCGATCGCTGGGCTCGGCTCGAAGATCGCGCTGACCGCGTGGACAGGCGACAGCAGCCGGTACTACCAAAACGGCTACTACGGCATTGGGCACGTCGCGACCTGCTCGCACTTCGACCAGAAGGCGTTCGCAGCATTCCGTGACGCCTACCGCGACAAGGGCCCGGAAGGCACGCCAGCGTCGTATAATGACCCTGGCATGGGTCCGCAGTAGCCTCGCGCGCGACGTGCTGATCGGTCAGATTCGCTCGCTCGCCGCCGACATGCTCGCTGCGCTCGGAGCCGAACCGGCGACTGCAGTCGAGCGCGTGCGTCGTGCCGCAGAGGGGACGGGCCTTGCGACCCGTCCCCCCGAGGCGATCTAATCGCTAGCCGGTGGCGCCGGGGTACTCGCCGAGCGTCACTTTCACCGAAGCGGTCGTGCCGCTCTGGTGCGTCACTTTGACCGTGACGGTCTGGCCGGGCTTGAGACCGGCGAGCACCGAGCCGAGGGCGTCGGAGCTCGCGGTTGTCTGCCCGTCGACCGCTGTGATCACATCGCCGACGACGAGGCCCGCCTTCGCGGCAGGGCCGCCGGCGGTTACCGCACCGACGTACACACCGGAGCCGGTATCGCCCACCTGGATGCCAAGGTAGGCGCGGTGCGAGTTCACAACGTGCCCGTTGTCGATGATCTGCTTGGCGATGTCGACAACGTCGCTACTTGGAATCGCGAAGCCGATGCCTGCCGCTGCGCCGCCCATCTGTGGGTCAGACGCGGCGAGCGTCGGGATGCCGATCACGCGACCTTCGATGTCGACGAGCGCGCCACCCGAGTTGCCCGGGTTGATCGCGGCACTCGTCTGGATCGCGTTGCGTAGGACGTAGCCGTTGCCCTCGGGCTCGTTACGCCCGAGAGCGCTGACGACACCTTCCGTGAAGCTCGACTGAAGTCCAAGCGGGTTGCCGATCGCCATCGCGATGTCGCCAACCTCGAGCTTCGACGAGTCGGCAAACGCAGCCGGTACGAGATTGGCACCGGACACGTGCACGACAGCAAGGTCGTCTTCGGGGAACGTTCCCACGAGCGTGCCCTTGAGTTGGCGACCCGTTGACGTCGTCACCGTGAAGGTCGTGGCACCGCTGACGACGTGGTAGTTCGTGACGATATTGCCCTTACGGTCAAAGACAATGCCCGACCCGAGGCCGGCGCTGTCTTCGATCTGAACAACCGACTTACTGACGCGCTTGTAGACCGACACAAAGGCGTTCTGAAGCGCGACCGCGGGCGACGCCGTGGCGGCGGTGCCCGTCACGGTGTGCGACGACGTCGCCTTCGCCGTGGTGAAACCGACAAGGAGCGAGGTCGCAGTGAGTGCTGCGAGGGGAAGGACTAGCCGATTTCGGTTCATGACCGTCTTGTACCCCGACAACGTGGGGTCGGAGATAAGAAGTTGCTAAATCGGCTGTGAAGTTATGAAGGGCTTCTGCGTGGGCTGTGACACGCCACCCGCCTGTTCGACGGTCACCGCGACAATCGCCCCGGCCGGGACGGCGTGCTCGAGCTTGATCACGACGGTTCCGGCACCACCAGCGAATACGCCCGCGCGGGTTGCCTTGCCGCCAGCGATCACCCAGGCCTCGTAGGTCTTCCCCGCAGGAGCGGTACGAAGGTCGGAGAGGACGAGGGCGCCCGAGCCCGAGTAGCCGACAACGACCGAGCCACGTGCGCCGCTCACAGGAATGCCACGGAGCGCCGTGCGGGCATCGCCAAGCTCGTTACGAAGCGAGATGTTCCAGGCAAGCAGGCCGACAGCAGCGCAGGCGGCAACCGCCGCAACCGCGGCGACCGGCCGCGCCCAGCGAGGCCGCAACGGCACGACGTTCGAACGCTCTGCTCGCGCGGCGTCGAGAATCCGTTCGCGCAACTCCGGCGCCGGGGCTCGCTCGGATCCAGCGGCGTAGGCGAGCGCTTCAGCGGCACCCTGGAGCTGGGCGAGTTCTCCCCGACACTGCTCGCAGTGAGCGAGGTGCGCCTCGTAGGCTTCAACCTCCTCCGGTGAGAGCGCATCGAGCGCGTACGCGGGTGTCAGATCGTGGAGTGACTGGCTTTCCATGGCTCTCCCTGCGCGGGATTGTCGAGCAGTTCGCGAAGCCGTGCGAGGCCCGTGAACATTCTGCTCTTGATGGTGCCGAGCGGTTCGCCGAGGCGTTCGGCGAGCTCGGATTGGGTGAAACCTCCGTAGTAGGCAAGCTCGATCGCTTCCCGCTGCTGGTCGGGAAGCTGCCGTAGCGCCGCCTGGACGCGCTCTCGCTCAAGACGCAGCCAGGCGACATCTTCGGCCGAGCCATCAGGCGTCGCTGCATCGTGATCCTCAATCGGATCGGTGCGGCGGCGCTGCTCGCGACGAACGAGGTCGACTGCGCGACGGTGGACGAGGGTGAGAATCCACGTGCTCGCTTTCGCCTTCTCGGGCAGGAAATGGTGGGCGCCCCGCCACACGGCGAGGAACGCCTCCTGTACGGCGTCCTCCGCGAGAGACTCGTCGCGCAACACCCGGTAGGCGAGACCGTAGGCGACGCGCCCGTACCGGTCGTAGAGCTCGGCGAGCGCTGTCTCATCGGATCGTGCCGCGAGTGCAACAACCGCTTCGTCTGAGAGGTGAGCGAGATCGCGAGGCAGCGTGCGTGTCCTTCCCGAGCGTCGGGTTGAACCTACCAGGCGAGGGCGAGAGATCGACATTGCGTTCCTTGTTCGTCGACGAGTGGTGATCGGTTCGCAACAGCTCGAAAAGAAATGTCGCGACGGACCGAACCGGATTCCCCAACCCGACGAATACGCACCGACTCACCGAGCTCAAGCAGCCCGGTGAGACGAGCCCCTATCACTGCCCACTGTCACACAGGAGGAATCCCCACCATGATCGAAACATCCCGCGCACAGTTCCTTTCCCGCGGCTTCAAGGGCGGCGTCGCACTCGTCGCTGGCGGCACGGTTCTCTCGCTCGCCCAGGGCACGGCGTTCGGCGCATCGGCGTCGGGCGATACCGATATCGCGAAACTGGCCGCGACGGCCGAGTTGCTCGCGATCGACTTCTATACGCAGGCGATCGCATCGAACAAGCTGAAGGGCGACGAGGCCGCGTACCTCGTGGGTGCGCTGCAGAACGAGAAGGCCCACTACGCAGCCCTCAAGGGTGTCCTCGGTTCGGCAACACCGTCGGGCCTCAAGTTCAAGTATCCGGCTGGTTCGTTCGCGTCGCGGAAGAGCATCGGCATGCTCGGCGAAGCGCTCGAGACCGCCTTCGTCGGTGCGTACATGGGTGCCGTGACCGCCCTCAAGAGCAACGAGCTCAAGGGTGTCGCCGCCGAGATCGGCGCGTGTGAGTCGCGCCACCTGAGCGTCCTCACGAACATCGGCTCCGGCGCGATCGTGCCGGCTCCAGATCTGCCGAAGGTGTTGACCGCTGCGCAGGCGACTGCTGCGGTGACGCCTTTCCTGATGTAGGGGCGGTTCCTCCGGCCCACCGCCGTCGGCGGCCTCGACACCACGGGGCTGGCGGCGGCGTTTGTTCTTAAGTGACGGTCAGAGTTGCCGTCATGCCACGCTCGCGATGATCAGCGATCGCACACCAGAGTCGGTAGCGCCCCTTGACGAGCGTCACCGTCAGGTCGTATCGATCACCTGGGAGCACGTCGGGTGTCTTCCACACGCGCCCGCCGCCGAGGCGTTGCATGTGAAGGTCGTGCGGATCCTCCCCGAAGTTGACGAGCTCGACGATCGCAGGCCCCGCCTTCACCGCATGCCGCGAAAGCACGTAGACGTACTCCTTCGCCGTGACTTGCAGTCGGCTCGGGGCAGGAGCTGCGCCGCCCACTGCCGGTGCGAGCAGGGCCGCAGCGAGCAGCCCCACGATCGTCACCTTCACGACTTCAGCAGCACGGGGCGCTCGAACGCGCCGACGTTTGGCAGGAACTGGTTCGAGTCGACCCCGAACCACTGTTCGAAGATCGACGCGTAGATCGCGCGAAAGTCAGCCGTCGGGTTGAGGTTGCCCGAGCTGTTAACTCCACCGCCCGTGAGGCCCGGGTATGCGCCGAGCTGCTTTCCGTTTACCTGCGTACCGATCAGGAAGCCGAGACCAGCCGACCCGTGATCGGTGCCTTGCGAGCCGTTCTCGGCAACCCGACGGCCGAACTCCGACCACACATGCACGAGCACACGGTCGGCGACGCCGCGCGATTCGAGGTCGCGCTGGAACGACAGCAGAGAGTCGGACGTGAGCTGCAGGTTCTTCGAGAGCGAGGCGGCCTGCGTGGCATGTGTGTCGTACGAGCCCGGTGCGGTGATCGACACCGCCTTCAGCGGCAGGCCGCTCGAGATCATCGCGGCCAGGCTCGCGAGCCTGTGAGGGAACGCGTCGCTCGATACCGGGTACAAGACGGGTGTCTTGAAGCCGTAGCCAAAGGGATTCAGGCTGTAGGCGAGTTCGTGTGAATTGAGCGCGATCTTGCCCGCCGTTCGGAGTCCAGGATCAGTTGCAGAAGCATGCGCAGCCCCGATGTTTGCCGCTTCCTGAAAGATCGAGCTCTCAAGCGGGTGGGTCGGTAGACCGGAGTAGGAAAACGTGTACTGGTCGGCGGCCTGGATCGTTGCAACGGGGACCTTCGTCGTCGCAAGCGACGGCTGGAGAGCCGTATCGAGGCAGAGGCCCTGCAACGGGTTGTCGGCTGTTCCAACGTAGTCGAGGAAGCGGCCGAGCCACCCTGAACGAAGCGTGGGATCGGTCGCACCGACCTCCCAGTAATGGCGCGACGTGAAGTGCGACTGGTCGGAGTTCGCGTAGCCAATCGCCGGGAGAACGGAGACCTTTCCTTCCCCGTACAGCGTCGCGAGCCCCGAGGCAGCCGGGTTCCAGCGAAGGCGCGAGTCGCCGGTGTAGGCGATTCCCGTCCCCTGGCCCAGGGCGAGGGTCGGACGAAGGCTGTAGTAGTTGGACTCACCGGCCGGGAAGAGCACCGAGAGCGAGTCGATTCCACCCGCGAGAAAGACCGATACGAGAACACGACCCGACGAGGCGGCAGCTTCGGCCGCATTCGCGATCCCCTCGTCGAACGCCTGAGCAACGAGCGGCGCTCCGCCGTACACGGCGAGTGCGAGCCCTGCGGTGCGCGAGACAAACTCGCGACGCGAGAGGCCGGTGCCAGCGGGAATCGGCATCCCTGGCTCAATCTCAGGCAATCCGCGACCCGCTTCGGCGACAGCACGCCGGAGGAGGTTGCTACGGGTGCAGTCGTCGCAGCTCATACGGTCTGGAGGTCGGGGGAGGTCGCAATCAGCCGCCGCAGCGCTGTCTCGACAAGCGCCGGGGCATTCCCGCGCTTGAGCTGCGCCTTCGCGAACGCGAGCACGAGCGACGAGGTGCGATCGGTAAGTGTCGGGTAGCCCCAGAACTGGAGGGCGCGCTTCACGAGCTTTGCCGGATCGGAGGGCGAATCGGTCGGCGTTCCGCCACCCTGCGCAAGCGTCGCGATGAACCAGCGGGCGCGAAACGTCCCCGTGTCGAGCCACTTTGAATCGTCCCAGCCTGAGACGTCAGGCGGGTAGAAGAGCTGCTGTCCAGCCGACTTCCCAAGCGACCACCACTGCGACGTGGTGATGAACATGCCGCGCATTCGCATCAGACCCGCATTGAATACGACCGGGGGCTTCGTCATACGCGGGCCGTTGTAGAAGTCGGGATGCTGAAGAATCGCCGACACGACTGGGGCGACCTGACGTGACGCGTAGATGTCTTGGAGCGACGACAGCGTTGCTGCATCTGGAGCGGTCGGGACGAAGTAGCTCCAGAGCTTCGTCACGAAGAATGAGGGGTGCATCGGGTGTGAGAGGCAGAGCTGAACCGAGTCCTGCCACGAGTAGGTGCCCGTCTGGCCGAAGATCGTCTTCGTGCCCTGGTCGTGGGCGCCGTCGTTGTACCAGTACGTGAACGTGTCGTAGTGGAAGGCGAAGCCGGTCAG
>OMIZ01000063.1 GCA_900299235.1 Actinomycetota bacterium | reverse complement strand
CGCCCTCCGGGGCGGCCCTGTTCGTTGCAGCCCCGCCCAAACCGCGGTGTCTGACACCGAGGTGTTGATGTTGCGCGCGCGGGGGCGGCAGTTGCCCGCGGTGCCGCGCGCGCTAGTAGGAGATCGCGCCGCGGCCGGTAGCGGCAGCGTGGCGCTGCTCGTCGGCTCGGAAGCTCGAACGAACCAGCGGGCCGGAGAAGACCGTGCCGAAGCCGAGAGCCTCACCCTGCTCGCGGAACCACGCGAACTCGTCGGGATGCACCCACCGGTCGATATCGGCGTGCTTCGGACTCGGCTGGAGGTACTGGCCGATCGTGACCACATCGACGCCGTGGGCGCGCAGATCGCGGAGCGTGTCGACGACCTCGTCGTTCGTCTCGCCCAAGCCGACGATGATCCCGCTCTTTGTGAGCACCGGATAATCGGCGAGCTCCTTCGCGCGAGCAAGCAACGCAAGTGCACCGTCGTAGCTCGCCTTACCGCCGCGCATCTTGCGATGCAGCCGACGCACCGTCTCGATGTTGTGGTTGAACACCTCGGGGCGCTCCGCCAACACCGTGTGGAGCGCCTCCTCCTCAACGCCGAGGAAGTCAGGCGTCAAAACCTCAACGGTCGCCTCCGGCAGCTTCGCCTTCAGCGCCCGAATCGTTGCGGCGTAATGGCCTGCGCCACGATCAGGCACGTCATCGCGATCCACCGAAGTGACCACCACGTGCGAGAGCCCAAGCTGGTGTGCAGCCTGCGCAACACGCAACGGCTCGAGGGGATCGACAGGCTCAGACGGAGCGCCCGAGTTGACGTAGCAGTACCGGCACGCACGCGTGCACGTTTCGCCCAGGATCTGGAACGTCGCCGTACCGCGACCCCAGCAGTCGGCGATATTCGGGCAATGTGCCTCCTCGCAGATCGTGTTCAGCCGCTGGCCGTGGAGGAGCTTGCGGACGTCGTTGTACCTCGTGTTCGCACTCGGCGCGCGCACCTTCATCCACTCCGGGCGGCGTGGTCGCTCACCGACCGGGCGCGACATCTCCATCGCGTCAGTCTAGACCGACCCACGGGTCTCCCGAGGCGGAGACAAACAGCACGAGAGCTCCCACACGCGATCAGGTCGGCCGCTACGCTCGCAGTAGGGGAGAGCTGCGTGAGTGTCACGATCACACCGGTTGCGGTACCGGCGCGCCCTGGCCTGATGGGTCTCTCACGCGCGACGACCGTGTACCTCGGCGTCGCGTTCGCCGCCGTCGGCGTGTACTTCCTGCTCGCCCAGTCAACACAACAGGTTGCGTTCGAAGTGATCGGGACGGCCGCCGTTGGGGCCGCGTCGGTCGGGATCGTGCGTGGCGAACGCGCCGCGCGCCTGCCGTGGACCCTCATCACCATCGGGCTCGCATTCCAGGTCGCGGGTGACTGGATCGACACCTGGACGGAGCTCGTCGATCACCGCGAAGTCGCAGCACCCTCGGTCATCGATGCGGTCTACCTCCTTGGCTACTGCTCGTGGATTGCAGGGCTGCTCGTGTCGGTGTACCGGCTCCGGGTGGTGCGCCAGCTTGCCGCACTGCTCGACGCTCTCGTCTTTCTGGTCGCGTTCTCGACAGTGCAGTGGATCGTCGTGCTCGACAGCGTGCGACATCGCGGCTACGACGTGGGCGAGACGATCGTGAACATGACCTACCCGTCACTCGACGTGGTGATGCTCGTGCTCGCCTTTCAGCTAACCGTTCGCCCAACCCATCACGCGATGCGCGTGCGTCTCCTGACAGTCGCCGTCACCGGGATGGTTGTTGCCGACGAGTTCTACTTCGTCGCGGCGAACTACACGTCCGGGTCCTGGATCAACGCGCTGTGGCTTCTGTCGTACGTGTTCTTTGGCGCGGCGGGGCTCCAACCGTCGGGAACTCCTGCCGATGGTGGGTTCGTCGACCAGCCGGCGATCAAACGGATCCGGGTCATTCTTCTCGCCGCCGCGCTCTTGCTTATCCCCGTGACGTTGCTTGCCGAGTTTGCGTTTCGCCACTCACGACTCCATCCCCTTGCTGCCGCCATCGGCATGACGCTCGTGTCCGGGCTCGTCTTCGCGCGTCTTTGGCTGCTGCTGCGCGCGTCGGAGCGGCAGAACCACGAGTTGCGTGAGCTCGATTTCCTGAAAGATGAGTTCGTGGCCAGCGTCTCGCATGAACTCCGTACGCCGCTCACCTCGATCGCCGGGTATACCGAGCTCCTCGAAGAGGAGGGTGAGATCGCACCCGAGACGGCAAGTGGTGGTCACCTCGAGGTGATCCGTCGCAGCACAAATCGGCTGCTCGGCGTCGTTGACGATCTGCTCTTCGCCGCGTCTGTGCAGCGTGGCGCGCTTTCGCTTGCGATCACGACGGTTGATCTCACGGATGTCGCCCGCGCGGCGGTCGACGCAGCCCGCCCGATCGCCGATGCGAAGCAGATCGCGATCTCACTGCAGGTGGAGCGTGACGTGTCGGTGCCCGCAGATCCAAGTCGCTTGGGGCAGGTGTTCGACAATCTGATCGCGAACGCGCTCAAGTTCACGCCACCGGGCGGACAGGCGGCTGTGCGGGTGTGGAAAGAGCCCGACGCAGCTGTCGTTGAGGTTGCCGACTCCGGGCCGGGCATTCCGGCCGACGAGATCGGGCGCATCTTCGACCGTTTCTTCCGCTCGTCGGGCGCAGTCACAAGCGGAATCTCGGGAACGGGCCTTGGTCTCTACATCGTGCGGACGATCGTTGAGGCGCACGGAGGCTCGGTTTCGGCCGCCAACGCTCCCGGCGGCGGCGCCCGCTTCCGTATTGCCCTACCCCGGGTGGGTGTCAGGTGACCGTGGCCCACCAACTCGATCGGACGCGTACGCCTCATCCACTGGTGCGTTGGGCTAGGGCGATCTCGCCCGCGTCGGCGGGGTTCCTCGCCGTGGGCTGGTTGGCCGTCGTCGGATACGAGTTCCTCTCGGGAAACACGCAGGCGCTTGCGTATGAGGTAATCGGCATCGCGGGTGTCGGCGCGATCGTCGTCGGGCTGACTCGCCGCACGGCTGAGCCGCGGGCCGCGTGGCGTCTGTTCGCTGCGGGTCTTGCGTGCGAGGTGATGGGCGACTGCATCAGTGCGTACTACGAGGTGCACCTCGGGCATGAGCCGCCGGTGCCGTCGACGGCAGACATCTTTTACCTCGTTGCACCGATCCTTTTCGCGATCGGGATCTTCCTGCTGCTCCGGGAGCTTGGGGCTGAGTTCAGCCGCGCAGTTGTTCTCGATGCGGTGATCGTTGTTGTTGCCCTTGTCACGGTGCAGTGGGTCTTCGTCGTTGAGGCGCTCGTACACGAGAGTCTTTCGGCACTCCGGAAGGCCGATGAGATTGCTCTGCCGTCGTTCGACATCCTTGTACTTGTCGCGCTGATCCAGCTCGTGATTGGGCCGACGCGTCGCGCGGTGCCGTATCGCATGATCGGCATCAGCATCTTCCTGCTCTTCCTTTCGGACGAGATCTTTCTGCTGACACCGCAGTACGCATCAGGCACGTGGATCGACATCGGCTGGCTTGGCTCGTACGTGACGCTTGGCGCGGCAGCGCTGCGACCTGGTGTGAAGCGAGAGGGGGAGGTCATTACGGCCGGGCCGCAGCGACTTTCGGGCCCGCGCCTTGCGGTGCTCGCTGCGTCGCTGCTTGCTGTCCCTGTCGTACTCGCTACCGAGCGGTTGGAGCATCACCACGTACACACGCTTGTGGCTGCGGCCGGTGCGGCGTTGATCGCGGTGCTTGTGCTGCTGCGACTCGCCGGCCTGCTCCGCGCCGTCGAACAGCAGAACCGCGACCTGCGCCAGCTCGACCGCATGAAGGACGATTTCGTCGCGAGCGTGTCGCATGAGTTGCGTACGCCGCTCACGTCGATCGTGGGCTACGTGGAGCTTCTTGCTGAGGGTGCGAGTGGGCCGATCAATGAGCTGCAACGCTCCGATCTTGAGGTTGTGACACGCAACACCGGCCGGCTGCTGCGTCTTGTGAACGATCTGCTTTTCGCGGCGGGTCTCGCCGAGGGCCGTCTCGAATTGCGCCACGACACGGTCGAGCTACGTGCCGTGGTTGCCCATGCGGTCGACACGATCAGGCCGGTTGCTGCTGCGGGCGGACTGACTGAGCCTGACGTTCGAGGCTGATGGCGATTCGTATGTCACGGGCGATTCGGGTCGACTCGGCCAGGTCGTTGACAACCTCGTCGCGAAGGCCGTGAAGTTCACGCCGCCCGGCGGTCATGTCGACGTGCGCGTGAGGCGACGTAGTAGCGAGGTGGTCGTTGAGGTCGAGGACACCGGGGTGGGGATCCCGGCCGCCGACATCCCCCATCTCTTCGACCGTTTCTTCCGCTCCTCGCGTGCGCTTAAGGATGCGGTGCAGGGAACGGGTCTCGGGCTCTACATCGCGAAGACGATCGTCGAAGCGCACGGCGGCAGCATCGAGGTCGTGAGCAGCGACGGGCACGGCTCCACGTTCCGCGCGACCTTCCCAGCCGCACGTTCGCTCTCCTAGTTCGCAGCGATCGCTTCGTGGCGCGGCTGCGCCCAAAGCCCGGTGCCTGTGAAGCTGTCAGCGGGAAGCTCGTCGAGTTCGAGGTCGAACACCTCAGCCATGGCGGCTGCGGCTGCTCCCCGAACGTCGTTGACGGTGATGCTGCGGCCAGCCTCACGCGCGAGCGACGTGAACTGGGCGTCCTCGAGACCGCAGGCCGTGATCCATTCGGTAAACGGCGCCGGGTCGAGGTCGACGTTGAGCGCGTACCCGTGCGTGGTCACCCAGCGGCGGATGTGCACGCCGATCGAGGCGATCTTGCGCGGTGGACGCTCAAGCCAGACGCCGGTCAGCCCGTCGATCCGCGTGGTCTCGACCCCAAACTGCGCGGTCGTTTTGATCACCGCCTCTTCGAGGTCGCGGCAGTACTTCTTGACGTCCTTCCCGTAGCGGTGGAGGTCAAGAATCGGGTAGCAGACGAGCTGCCCAGGCCCATGAAACGTTGACTTGCCGCCGCGGTCGGTTTCGACGACCTCAACCGTGACGCCCTCGGGGATGTGCAGCTCGCCGTCGTCGGTGCGGCGGCCGAGGGTCACCGTCGGCGGATGTTCGAGCAGCAGGATGGTGTCGGGAATCGCACGCTTCGTTACCGCAGCTGCGAGCGAGCGCTGCAGCGCCCAGGCCTCGTGGTAGTCAACGACCCCGAGGTTGAGGAGGTAGGCACCGGTTGCCATACCTCGACTCTACCGAGCGGCCGGGGGCTCGAACCTAGTAGTCGGAGACAGTCCAGGTCTGCAGACGGTGCGTGAGATCGCGCAGGAACTGTGCGGCATACGCGCCGTCGACCAGGCGGTGGTCGTACGTGAGCGTCAGGTTCATCATCGGTCGGATCGCGATCACATCCTGGCCGAGCGCGTCCTCGACGACAACCGGTCGCTTGACGAGTGCGTAGGTGCCGAGGATCCCGGCCTGCGGCTGGCTGATCACCGGTGTGCCCATGAACGTTCCGTAGCCGCCCGGGTTCGTGACCGTGAAGGTGCCGCCAGCCACATCATCGGGCGTGAGCTTCTTTGTGCGCGCGCGCTCCGCGATGTCGGCGATGCCCTTGGCCATGCCGAGGAGGTTGAGCCCCTCCGCGTGCTTCACGACGGGAACGATCAGGCCCTTGCCGTTCTCCAGCGCAACAGCAAAACCGAGGTTGACGTAGTTGCGTGTCACGATCTTGTCGCCGCGGATCTCGCCGTTTACCCACGGCCAGTCGCGGAGCGTGTCGACGACCGCGCGGGCAATGAACGCGAGGTAGGTTGGGTTGACGCCGTAGTCGCGCTGGTAGGCGTCCTTCAGCTCGTTGCGGAGCGCGACGACGCGGGACATGTCGACCTCGATGGCGCTTGTGACGTGCGCGGCGGTGTCGAGCGACCGGCGCATGTGATCGGCGATGCCGCGACGCATGGCGCTCATCGACTCCAGTGTCTCGCCGGGCTCCGTTTCGACGACGTCGGCGAGAACGGCCGGTGTCTCGGCGGCTGGCGTAGCAGGTGCGGGAGCCGGTGTGGCTGGCACCGCGGGCGCTGCTGGTGCCGGTGTGGCGACCGGCGCTGGAGCAGCAGGTGTAGCGGCTGCGGGCGGCGCTGCGGCTCCACTCTCAACGTACGCGAGGATGTCCTTCTTGGTTACCCGGCCTCCAGTGCCCGTGCCAGGGACGAGTGTTGGGTCGATCCCTGCCTCGGCGGCGATGCGGGCAACAACAGGTGAAACGAACACGTGTGTGCCGGCTGCCGCGGGAGCTGCAGGCGCGGGAGCTGCAGGCGTTGGCGCGGCGGGGGTGGCCGGCTCAGCAACGGTGGCTGGAGCTGCTGGCGCCGGTTCAGCTGCGACCGGTGCGGGTTCGGGTGCGGCAGGTGCGGGTGCCGCGGGAGCCGCGGCACCGTCGCCAGCAGCGCCGATCCGCGCGAGCACGACGCCAACTGCGACCGTCTCGCCCTCCGGCACGAGGATCTCGAGGATCACGCCGGAGCCGGGACTCGGAACCTCGGTGTCGACCTTGTCGGTCGAGATCTCAAGGAGCGCTTCGTCGGAGCTGACGGTCTGACCAACGTCCTTCAGCCATTTGGTGATCGTGCCCTCGGACACCGACACGCCCATCTGGGGCATGACGACGTCGATCAAGGCACCCGTCGTCACGGTCTAGTACTCCGAGAGTGAGCGGAGGGCTGCCGCGACGTCGGCGACCTGTGGGATGAACGCCTTCTCGAGCACCGGTGCGAATGGCACGGGCGTGTCGGGTGCGGCGACGCGACGAACGGGAGCGTCGAGATGCTCGAACGCCTCCTCGGCGATCGTTGCGGCGATCTCGCCACCAAAACCGCCCGTCCGGGTGTCTTCGTGCAGGACGAGCGCCTTCGACGTCTTGCGAACAGACGCGAGGACGGCCTCCTTGTCCCATGGCAGGATCGTGCGCAGATCGATGATCTCAACCGAAAGGTCGGGGAGCTCGGCTGCGGCCTCGGTTGCCGTATGCACCATCGCGCCCCAGGTGATGACGGTGATGTCCTCGCCGGCCTGGTGGATACGCGCCTCGCCGAGCGGCGTCAGGTAGCGCTCATCGGGCACCTCACCCTTGATGCGTCGGTACAGGTGCTTGTGCTCGAAGAAGAGCACGGGGTTCGGATCTTCGATCGCGGCGATGATCAATCCCTTGGCGTCCTCAGGCGTTGAGGGGCAGACGACCTTGAGGCCGGGGATGTGCGCGAATGTAGACTCGGGGTTCTGCGAGTGGAACGGGCCACCTGAGAAGCCACCGCCCGACGGCAGGCGAAGGACGATCGGAATCGGTGTGCCCGCGCGCCAGCGCTGCTTGGCGGCGATCGTCACGAGGTGGTCGTACGCGCACGACACGAAGTCGGAGAACTGCATCTCGGCCACGGGACGCAGGCCCATGATTGCGGCACCCGTCGAGCCGCCCACGATTGCTGTCTCGGAGAGCGGCGCGTCGATCACGCGCCACGGGCCGAACTCTTCCTGGAAGCCGAGCGTCACCTTGAAGGCGCCGCCGTACACGCCGATGTCTTCGCCGATCAGGAAGACGCGCTTGTCGTGGCGCATCTGCTGGCGCAGACCTTCGCTAATCGCCTGGAGGTAGGTCTTTTCGGCCATTACTTGTGGTGTGGCGTCTCGACGTCGGCGAGTGTGGCGTAGACGCCGTTGAGGAGTGTCGCGGGGTCGGGATCGGGCGACGCCTCGGCGCGCTCGAGTCCTTCGTTCAGGAGCTTCTTGACCTGCGAGGTGATCTCGTCTTCGGTTTCGTCGGTCATGCCGATGTTCTCGCGCAGCCAGGTGCGGTAGCGCTCGAGCGGGTCCTTGGCGGCCCACTCGTCGAACAGCTCCTTCGGCACGTAGAACGCGTCGTCATGGACGGCATGGCCCTCCATGCGGAGTGAGACGGTCTCGATCAACGTTGGGCCGCCGCCGTCGCGCGCCTTGTCGGCTGCGCGCTTTGCCTCGCGATAGACGGCGAGAACATCGGTGCCGTCGACGACGACTCCCTCGAAGCCATACGCGGCGGCACGGTCGGCGAGGTGCTCGCAGGCGTACTCGAGATGGCTCGGCGTCGAGTAAGCCCACAGGTTGTTCGTGCAGCAGAAGACCATCGGTAGCCGCATCACGCCGGCGAAGTTCATTGACTCGTGGACGTCGCCGCGAGCAGCGGAGCCGTCGCCGAACCAGCCAAACGAGACGCGCCGCTCGTCGCGGATCTTGAACGCGAGGGCGCAACCGACCGACACGGGAAGCATCGCGGGGAGGTGCGAGACCATCGCGATCAGGCCGAGGCGATCGTCAGCGAGGTGGATGTTGCCGTCACGGCCCTGCGTGGGGCCGTCGGCTTTGCCGAGGAACTGGGCGAAGATCCGCCACGGCTCGATGCCGCGGGTGACGTGGACGCCGCACTCGCGGTGGAGCGGTGTGCCGACATCGTGTGTGCCCATCGCCGTCGCAATGCCGACCGAGGCGCCTTCGTTACCGCGACCCGTGTAGTAGGAGCCGGTGATCTTCCCCTGGCGATAGAGGATGTGCCCCCGCTCCTCAATGAGGCGCGTGGTCACCATGTTGCGGTAAATGCCGAGGAGATCCTCGTGATCGAGGCCGAGATCGTGCACTTCCTGCAGCGAGCCAATTGGCTCGGCGACGCGGGCGGTCGTCATGCGGCGCTCACTCTAACGCGTGGCTCCGATCTGCGGGCGATCTTTTCGCTTACCCGTACAAAAACCGTGCATTCGTCGGTCATACGAGACCCGCAAGGTAGGCGTCTTCGGCGTCGTAGTCGAACATCGTTTCAAGGTAGGGCGACCCTGTGAGTACCTCGCGCCAGGTCTTGCCTGCGAGCGCCGCGACGAGCCAGTCGACGGTGGCGGGAACGGACTCGGCGTAGGTCGTCTGCGGTTGATAGCCGAGCTCTCGCTGCGCCCTCGTGGTGTCGAGAACGAAGGGCTTTGGTACGGCCCAGGGGCTGCTGCCGACGGGGCCGACGCTCTCGCCGGGAAGCAGCACCTCGGTGAAGGCGTGGCCCAGGTGGCGGGCGATCACCCGTCCGATCTCCCGCGCGGTTGGCGGATCGGGGTCGGCACAGTTGAATGCGCCACGCCCGGGGTTGCGAGCGGCGCAGGCGACCATCTCAGCGAGGTTCTCGGGTGAGGTGGTGTTGAAGATCGTGTCGCCGCCGTGTGCGAGGAAGACCACATTGCGGCCGTCGCGCACTCGCTGGGCGAAGAACCACTCGCGGGCATGGCGGGGGGGGG
>OMIZ01000062.1 GCA_900299235.1 Actinomycetota bacterium | reverse complement strand
GTCTACGGCGTGGGCCCTCGCGGTGCATCCGCGGGGGCCCAACACCCCCTCTTTTCGGTCGAACGGGCGTGCTCGCGCGGCATTCCCGCTCTCGCGTCCGAGGCGCGAATAGTCTCCTGAAAGTCGCGGGCCTGTTTCGGGCCTTGCTTCCGTGTGTTTTTTCCTGACGGCTATCGCCTCCGCAAACCGTGGCTATTTGTCGGCTCCAGCGCGACTTTAAGGGTGCGCCCGCCGCGACCCGCACTGCATTGCCCCCGCAATTCCAGCCAGCAATTTGGGGCAACAGAACATCCTGCTAACGGCCGCATTCGCAACGGATCCCAGCGTAGATCGGGCGACGCGTCTCGGCGCACCACCCGTTTGGGGACTGTCCCCAGGACATGGCTGAGGTAGGCGTGCGCGGCCGCTGGGGACAGTCGACGGAAGGCGCACGCAACCGCCGCACAGATCGCTCTTTGCGTTACGCGCGGGCAGTCCGCGCATCGACGGTGCGCGGACTAGTCGAACAGGCTTCGCCCCCGACGCATCACGAACTCCTGCGCGGACTAGTCGAACAGGCTTCGTTCCCGAGGCATCACGAGATCCCGCGCGGAGCCGTCGCCCTCGAGCGGGAAGCCGCGCACGATCACGACCGGCACCCCGCTCTCCTTGCCGCGAGCGAGATCAGCTGCCGAGGCGAGCTCGTCGGCGACCGCGATCAAGGTCGACCGCAGCACGCGGCCGTCACGATCCTGCGTCCCCCGCAAGTCACGGATCGGTGCGAGACCCGCAACGCCGATCGCGACGTCGGTCGTGCCCATGCGAAACGGACGACCAAACGAATCCGTCACGATCACCGCAACCTCAACGCCAGTGAGCGTGCGGAGCCCCTCGCGTAAACGGCGAGCGCTCGCGTCGGGATCCTCTGGCAGCAGGATCAACACATCGTCCTCGCCGCTGTTTGAGTGATCGACGCCCGCCGAAGCGCAGATCAGGCCATGCCGGGTCTCCGAGACGATGAACGGCGGTCGCGAACGGACGATCCTGCCGCTCTCGGAAAGGATCACCTCAATCTCGCGCGGATCGACCTCACCCGCGGCAAGTTCGATCGCCTCCGGCGAGGCCTCCACATCCGCGAGGCGTACGACTCTCCCTTCCGCCTTCGAAACGACCTTCTGCGCAACGACAACAACATCGCCGCTCGCGAGGCTCGCCGCAGCGCTAATCAACGCCGCAAGATCGTCACCCGCGGCTACCTCCGGCAAGCCCTCAACCGGCAGAAGCGAGATCACTCGTGATGCACGCCGGTGATGCGAATGCCCGCGTGAGCCTTGTAGCGCTTGTTCATATTGACGATCACCGCGGTAAGCCCCTCAAGTGTCCGGGCGCTCGCAAGCGGACCCGCATCGAGCGCCGAACCAGCCACGATGCGCGACGAGATCTCGATGGCGAGCGCCTTCGCGTCGACGTCATCGCCGCAGATCAGCGCGTCCTCCTGTGGAGCCGACTCCTCAAGGTTCGCCGCAGCGATCGTGTGGAGCCCCGCGACAACCGGCGCCTCGACGAGATCCTGAATCCGCTCGGCGATCGCACGGGCATCAGGATCGCTCCGCACCCCGTCCTTCGAGAAGGCGAGCGCTGAGGCAACGGAGAAGAGCGGCACAGAACCGAGCGACGGTGCGATGTCACGAGCGGTGTCGAGAGCTGCATCGGCCTTCACCGCAAGCACCGCGATGTCGGCGCCGCGAACAGCGTCGTCGTTTGTCGCGCCAGAGACACGGCCACCGATCTCGTCGGCGATCGCCTGGGCGCGCTCAGCGTCACGCGATCCGATCACAACGTCATCAGCGCCCGCGGCTGCCAGCCGAACAGCGACCCCGCGTCCAAAGCTCCCTGTCCCACCCAGAATCGCAACCCTCATGCCGGTCTCCTCTCGTACTCGTCTCGTCGAATCACAGTGATCAGGCGACAGCCGCGGCAGCGTCGAGCACAGCCTGTGCGAGCCGCCTGCGCGCGTCAGCGTCGGTCATCAGCGTACGCGTCACGACGCCGTGAACGCCCGCGGGAAGCTCTGCGGGCGCGTCGGCCTCGTCGTACACCAGCGCGTCAATCAACCCTGGGTAGCAGCCAACGACGTGTGCGGGGGTTGTGCCGCCAGCGAGCCGCGTCAGCATCCGATCAGCTGGCCCCTTCACCGCTTGACCACCGATCAACGGGCTCACGGCGACACACGGGGCGTTGCGTCGGGCCAGCGCCTCACGGATGGGCGCCACCGCAAGGATCGGGCCGATCGACACGTACGGGTTGCTCGGCGTGATCACGATTAGATCGGCGTTATCGATCGCCTCGACGACTCCCAGCGCCGGGGCCGCGTCGGGAGCGCCTGCGTAATGCACGGCATCGACCTCGTCACGATGGCCACGCTCGACAAACCACGTCTGAAACGGGAACGTGCCCGCGGGCGTCTGCAAGAACGTCCTGACGGGATCGTCAGTCGCAGGGAGCAGCTCGGACTCGAGGCCATAGGCAGCGACAAGGCGGGCAGTAGCTTCGGTGAGCGTCGACCCCTCCGAGAGCATCTGGGTGCGCACGAGGTGGAGGCCGATATCGCGATCTCCGAGCTTGAACCACGCGTCACCTGAGAGCTCCGAGACCGTCGCGAGCGCATTCCACGTCTCGTCGGCGCGACCCCAACCACGCTCCTCGTCGGACAGGCCAGCGAGTGCGTACAGGACGCTGTCGAGATCAGGCGAGACGCGGAGCCCAAGAATCTCGAGGTCGTCGGCGACGTTGCCAATGATCGTGACGTCGGCGGGCGGCACGACCGCGAGCAGCCCGCGCAGGAAGCGTGCGCCGCCGACTCCGCCTGAGAGCACGGTGATCTTCACGCCGCGGCTCCAAGCTCAAGTTGGTCGAGCGCCGCGCGCGTCGCTATGCCAAGTCGTGGCGCAAGACGCGCAAGGTCTGCCGGTGTGTCGACGTCGTCGATCAGGTTTGCTGGCGTCACTGCAATCGAGGGCCCGATCGTCGCGAAGCGTGCCGCGCTGCCCGCACCGAAGAGCGGAGCGAATGAGGTTCGATCGGCAAACGCAAGCGCGTTCGTCGTCCCATCGGGAGCAGGCACGTAGGCGAGCGCATGGCCTGGGAGTGCTGCGACCAACTCCTGAAGATCTTCCGTTGTAACGCACGGCAGATCAGCGTTGACAACGACGGCGATGCCGTCGGCAGTGCGCGCCGCTTCGGACGCAAGCCCAGCGGCGACCGCGGGGCCCTGCCCGCCACCCGGATCGACGACAAACACTGCCCCCGCAATGCCGGGATCTTCTGGAGCGACGATCACCACGGGACCGAGCGGCGCGCAGGCCCGTGCGACATCGATCGCCATCGCGTGCGCAATCAGCGCGCGACCACGCTCGCCCAGTGAGTCGAGCCTGGTCTTCCCACCCGCTCCATGGAAAGGAATGACAAACCCCGGCATGGGCGTGACACTAGCGGCGCCACGGTGGCCACCGCGAGCTGGCTCACCGAGAGGCGCCTAGTTCGCGGAGCCGCGGGCGGCCCATTCGCGCAGATCGAACCAGTGTGAGGCTCGAAGCGCGTCGGCCACCTGCGGATCGGTGTGCTCAGGATTGAAGACGTGGCTATCGAGATCGGCGCAGATCGTGACCTCGTCGAGATCGATTCCCTCGGTGCCGACATGTGCGTCGACAGGAAGCGACACCTCACGGAGTGTGAAGTGCTTGAACTGCAACTCCGGCGCCAATTCCATGAGCTGGGGCCAGTCTTGGCAGGTCCGAGACGCCATCAACCCTCGATTGGCGCGGCGGAGTCGATTTCCTGCAATGACCACTCGCCGTCGAGCAGCACCGCACCCGATGCCCGGCCGCCCGAGAACACGAAGAACGGCACCGCGTCTTCGAGCGCACTCAACAGGTGCCCATCGTGCTCATCGACGAGCGAACAGCGGAAGTGGAATCGGCCGTCGGCGAGCGGCAGGCGCGGCAGCTCCAGGCGCACGCGTCGCTCGCCCGTGCCGTCGCGCCACCCAAGCGCCCCGGTGTCGGCCGAGATTGCCCCAAGCACCGCGCCGTCGTCATCGCGTAGCTCAACGAGAACGCGGGGCGCAGTAACGGCCTCGCGAACACTGATCGCCAGATCGAGCCGAAGCGCTTCGCCCGCGGCGAACTGCACACGCTCCGAACCTCCGAGGTCGCGCAACGTCGCAGAGGTGATTCTCGCCTCGCCTGAGCCCCATTCGCGCAGCCCTGCGGCGAGCTCATCGGGGCTCGCGTCGCTTGCAAGCAATCGGCGGTACGCAGCGATCGCCTCGCGGGCCGATCCGTCGAACGCGACCTCGCCCTGGCGCAGCAGCACCGCCCGGTCGCAGAGCCGCTCAACGGCATGCGCATCGTGCGAGACAAAGAGAATCGTGCCGCCTCGCTGCTTGAACTCGTTGATCTTGCCGAAGCACTTGCGCTGGAAATCCTCGTCGCCCACCGCGAACACCTCGTCGAGCAGGAGGACGTCGGCCTCAATGTGCGCTGCAACAGAGAAACCGAGTCGCATGTACATCCCCGACGAGTACGTGCGCACTGGCAGGTCGATCGCACGCTCAAGCTCGGCGAACGCGACGATCTCGTCGAGCAGCTCGGTGACACGCGCACGCGAGAGGCCATGGATCGACCCGTTGAGGTAGACGTTCTCACGGCCGGTGAAGTCTGGGTGGAAGCCGGCGCCAAGCTCGAGCAGCGAGCCGATCCGTCCACCAACGGCAACGCGACCAGCGGTCGGGCTGAAGATGCCGGAGAGGAGCTTGAGCAGCGTCGTCTTGCCCGAGCCGTTGCGCCCGACGAGCGCGAGCGCCTCGCCAGGCTCGGCCCGAAGCGACACATCACGCAGCGCCCACACCTCGCGCGCCTCACGACGCCCACGCGCAACCACCACGTCCTTCAGCGTGCGATACGGCGACGCCGAGACCGTGAACCGCTGCGAAACCCGGTCGACAACGACTTGGCCGGGAGTGGTCATTGAGCCGCTCCTTCCATCCCGCGCCTTACCGCGTGGTCTGTTCGTGCACGAACGCCCGCAGCCGTCCGATCACGTCGGGGTCGGTGCGAGGCAGCACTCCATGCCCGAGATTGAAGATGTGGCCGGGCCGGCCACCTGCCCGCGCGAGGATGTCGCTCGCTGCGGCCTCGATGCGCTCCCACGGAGCGAAGAGCAGCGCCGGGTCGAGGTTGCCCTGGACGGCGCGATCCTCGCCTGCGAGCTTCCAGCCATCGTCAAGACCGATACGCCAGTCGAGACCGATCACATCGCCACCCGCAGCTGCCAATTCGCCAAGCAGCGTCGAAGCACCCGTCCCGAAGTGGATGGTAGGAGCGCCCGCCTCCTTCACTGCGGCAAGCACCCGGCTCGACCATGGCGCAACGAACTCGCGATAGTCAGACGGCGAAAGCGCGCCGATCCACGAGTCGAACAGCTGCACGATGTCGGCACCAGCACGCACCTGCGCTACTGCGTACCGCGCGAACGTTTCGGAAAGCTTGTCCATGAGCGCATTCCAGACCTCGGGCGCGCCGTACATCATCGACTTTGTCACCGTGAACTCACGTGACGGCTTCCCCTCGACGAGGTAGCCGGCAACGGTGAACGGGCCGCCGCAGAAGCCGATCACGGCCTGATCGGGGCGAAGCTCACGCCGCACGATTCCGATGCCTTCGAGGATCGGTGCGACCGCCTCTTCGATGTCAGGGATCCGCAAGGCAGCAACATCGGCGGCCGTGCGCACTGGCGTCGCGACAACCGGGCCGACACCCTCGACGAGCTCGACGGGAAGCCCCATCGGCGGCACCGGCGTCATGATGTCGGCGAACATCACGGCCGCGTCGACATCGTGACGACGCACCGGCTGCAGCGTCACCTCGGCGGTCAACTCGGCGTTGCGGTTCACCTCGAAAAACGCGTGCTTCTCGCGGATCGCGCGGTATTCCGGCAGCGAGCGGCCTGCCTGGCGCATGAACCAGACGGGTGTGCGCTCGACGGCCTCGCGACGAGCAGTGCGGACAAGCAGAGGTTCCACGGCGACCTAGACTAATCGCTGGAATGTCTCTCGGTTGCCATCGACGGTTTGTCGCGACCACTGCGGGCGCCCAGAGGCGCACCCACGGGACGTCGCGATGAGCCTCGGCCCTCTTGCGGTGAGGTTCCTCGATGCGAAGCTTGAGCAGCCGGAAGCAGGTGCACTGCTCACTGCACATCTCACGGTCGAAAACACGGGGACGATCGCCTGGACATCGCGGGTGCTCGCCTCGTACCACTGGCTCGATGACCACGGCAATCCAATCGTCTGGGATGGGCTGCGGACCCCACTACCGCGCGAGGTCGCACCCGGCGAATCGGTGTCGGTTGCTGCGACTGTCCGCGCCCCTATCCCACCCGGGCGCTATCGGTTTGCCGCAGACCTCGTCGTCGAATGGCGTGCGTGGTTCTCGGAACTCGGCAGTTCATCAGCGAGCTTCGACGTCGAGGTCGCCGCGCGCCAAACGCCGACTCGTTGCGCGCTCCCACCCGTTCTTGCGCATGGCCCTGAGTGGGAGGAGCGAACGAAGGCGGCGCATGCCGAGGGCTACTCCGTCGTCGCCGGCGCAGTCGACTGGCCGAGTGGACTCTTCCATCGGAGGCCCCGAGCGCTTGAGCCCTATCGGCCGGGAAAGGGCCGCGTCCCCGGCTTCCCCCACCCGCTGATCTGCCCGTCGGTCGCGGAGGGGGTCACCCTCGAACGTCTCCCCGACGTTGCTGGCCTGCCAGCATTCGCCGCTCCTGCCGATGAGCCGTGGCTGTACGACGGCCGAATCACGCTCGTCGCGCGCCCGACGTAGCGCTTACAGCGCGAGAGCGAGGCGATCGTCGAGGCGCGAGAAGGTAAACGCGCCGAGCGCGAGCGAGACAACAGCCGCAACTGCCAGGTACACGACATCCGCAAGCCGTGGGCCGCCTGAAGCCCAGAGCGCGCTGCGAACCGCGGAGATCGTGGGCGAAGCGGGGTTCCCCCAGCGCAGGATGTGGAGCAGCAGCGTGTGGCGCTGCACCTTCTCAGGGAGGCTCGCAAACGACCAGAGCACCGGGGTGAGAAAGAACCACGGCAGAAGCGCCGCGGTGAGGATGTACTCGACATCGCGCAGCAGCACATCGAGACAGGCAAGAAGCAACGCCAGGCCCGCGACGAAGCAGACGAAAAGCACCGCCAGCGGCACGACGAGCACGATCGTCGTGCGTGCGCCGGGAATCGTGACGAGCGAGCCGACGACGAGAATCGCGAGCATCACGGCGAATGTCACAAGTTGGGTGGCGACCGACGAGAACGGCACAAGTTGGCGCGGGAAGCGCACCTTCTTCACGAGCTCTGCGCTGTCTACGAGCGACCGGGTCGCCGCCTGCAGCGACGTGCCAAAGAACGTCCAGCATGCGAGGCCATCGAGCAGGAAGAGCGGGTAGTGCGGCACCGTGTTGCCCTGCCAGAGCAGACCGAACACCACGAGGTACACCGCCGTCAGGGCGAGCGGATTCAGCAGCGACCACAGGACGCCAAGGGCTGAACCTCGGTACTTTGCCTGGAAATCGCGGCGGAACAGGTTCCCGAACAGCTCGCGGTATCGCAGGAGATCGGCGTAGACCGTCATGACGTGCCACTAGTCTAATCGGGGGGTTCCCGGCGTCCGGGCGCGTCGACCCAACGAGACGAGGCCGAACATGCAGCTAACACGACTGAACTACGCTCCGGAACCGTGAGTACTGCCGCTGCGATCGTCGCTCTTCCTGCGTCAGCGTTGGCAATCTGGCTGCTCCTGCGCGGCCCGTCTCAGCGCCGCCTGATCGCACAACCAAGCGCCGATCGCTGGCACGAAACACCCACACCCCTGCTTGGCGGGCCCGGCATGTTCGCTGGCATCACCGTTGCGCTTGGCGTCGCCGTCGTAACCGGTGCAATCCACCCGTCGGAGGGAATCTGGGGTATCTACGGCGGCCTCGCGATCATGTTCTTTGCAGGTCTGTACGACGACATCCGTCACCTTGGCCCTGCGGCGAAGCTGATCCTCCAGGCGGGCGCGGCGGCTCTCGTGATCGGAACAGGCACAACGGTCAACCTGATCTCAAACAACGTGCTTGCGGCCGCAGTCGCCGCGTTCTGGTTGATCGGCATGACGAACGCCTTCAACCTGCTCGACAACATGGACGGCCTTGCCGCGTCGCTTGCATCGATCGCGTTCGTCTTCTTCGCGATCGATGCCGTCACGGTGCACCCGAACCATTCGGTGCTGGCGTTCTCGCTCGCTGGCGCCTGCGCGTGTGGTGGCTTCCTGCCGTTCAACCTTCGTCCCGGCAAGAAGGCGCTCGTCTTCATGGGTGACTCAGGCTCGCAGATGCTCGGCTTCACGCTCGCGGCACTCGGCCTGTCGGCGAGCTGGAAGGTCGCGGGCACAACCGTCGCGACACTCGTCCTGCCCGTGCTGATCCTTGCTGTGCCGATTCTCGACACGGCGCTCGTCACCGTTGCACGGCTGCTTGAAGGCCGCCCGATCTACCAGGGTGGTCGCGACCACACCTCGCATCGACTCGTGCGCTTCGGCCTCTCGGAAGGCCACGCCGTTCTGCTTCTCGCGCTCGTCGCCGCGGGGCTTGGAGTAACGAGCCTCACCTACAACGTCCTCGATAACGCGCGACTCACGCTGATCGGCGTGCTCTTCACCTTTGTGCTGCTCGTGCAGTTCGCGAGCTTCCTCTCTGATGTGGCGCGCCGTCCCGATCCGGGCGAGGCGCCGGGCCTCTTCCAGGCGTTCGCCGTCCACTGGCGCCGCCTCACCGAAGTCGTCACCGACTTCGGGCTGATTAGCCTGTCGCTCGTCGCTGCCTATGCGATTCAGTTCGGCTGGCCCGGCAGCGTAAACCAACGCCACCTCGCAACGATCACGTTGCCCGTCCTGCTCGTCACCCGTTACGTCGCGTTCATTCCGTTCGGCCTCTACCGGTCGATCTGGCGGTATGCCGGGTTCCGCGACCTTGCCGCGATCGGGTCGGCAATCATCCTCTCGGAGCTCGTAACGGCCGGGTACATCTCGAGCACCCAGCAGCCCCTTGAAGACTTCTCACGCACGTTCTTCGTCGTCGACGCGTTGATCTGCTTCTTTGCGATCGCGAGCTCCCGTGTGATCGAGCGCGCGATCGTGATCGGGCTGCACACGATGCGCGACAAGACGGCGCGCCGCACGCTGATCGTCGGCGCCGGCAGATCGGGTCGGAGCCTGTCGCGGGAGCTTCGTGAGACGGCAGGCGAGCGGGTCGTCGGCTTCGTCGACGACAACCAGCAGTTGCGGCGCCGCCGCCTCCATGGCGTGAAGGTGCTCGGAGCGACGTCGGAGCTTCCGCAGCTTCTTGCTCGAACGACACCCGACATCGTCCTGGTAACGATCCCGAGTGCGCCGCGCGAGCGGCTCGACCAGATCGTGACGGCATGCGCCGATGCCGGAGTTGTCTGCCGCTTTGTCCGACGCGAGACCGACCTTGATCCGCGTGTGATCCTGGCGACGGCCGTCGAATGAGCACGAACGACGCGCCGCTTGTCGGCGCCACCACGCCGCAGCCACGGACGCGCGGAACGCTCGACCGTGTTCTTGACGCCATCCCGGCGATCGGCATCGCGTTCGCCGTCTTCACCCTGTACGGAATCGAAGCGTGGTCGCGCAAGACACCATGGGTGTTCACGGACGAGCTTGAGTGGTCGCAGATCTCGCGCGCGATCGAGCAGACCGGTCATGCAGCACGACGCGGCGAACCGATCTACTTCAAGACCCTCTACGCGTTCCTGATCGCACCGTTCTGGTCGATCCACTCGACCGAGACGGCATACACCGCGATCAAGTACTTCAACGCGTTCCTGATGCCGTTGGCGGCGCTCCCGACCTACAAGCTCAGCCGTCTCGTGCTGCCGAAGGGATCGTCGCTCGTGATTGCGACGCTCGCAGTCGTCATTCCCTCAATGAGCTACGTGACGTCGATGGTTCCCGAGGTCATGGCGTATCCGTACTACGCGCTTGCCTCATGGCTCATCGTCCGCGCGCTTACGACGCGCAGGCGTCTCGACATCGGCGTCGCTGTTGTGGTTTCGCTGATCGCCCTGCTGATCCGTTCACCACAGTTCGACACCATCCCAGCCTCATTTGCGATCGCGGCAGGATGGCTCTGGTTTACCGGGCCTCGCGGTCGGGCGATGCGCGCCTCGTGGAGCCGTCAGGATGCAATTGGCGCAGCAGTGCTCTTCGTCGGGTTTCTCTTCCTCTTCAATCGAGTGATCCTTCAGCAGGTCGATATCTGGCAGGTGTCGACGCAGTACTGGAAGGGCCGCATGGTGCGCCTGGGCCTCTGGGCGGGGTCAGCATTTGCGATCGGCCTTGGCGTTGGACCGATCATTGCGGGCTTGACCGGGCTGCGCCTGCCGGAGCGGCGCGGCGACAAGACCTATCAGGCGTTCGTCGCCTATGCTGGCGCGAGCCTCTTCTGTATCGCGCTCTACACCGCGGTCAAAGCCGCGTTCCTCTCGACGGTCTTCTCGACGCTCGACGAGGAGCGCAACCTCTTCTATCTCTCGCCGGTGTTCCTGATCCTCACGGTGATGACGATTCGGAGCCGCGTGATCGACTGGCGAATCACCGGTGGCGCAGCCGCCTTCTGCCTCTATCTGATCTGGTTCCAGGAGCCCCAGCTCCAATACCCGTACTTCGAAGCTCCGGGCATGGGTGTTCTGACCTTCGGCAACCGGCATCTCGCGCTCAACGTGGTTGAGCTACGCATGGTGACGACGATCGTGTTGCTGCTCGCGCTGTGGGTGATCGCGCTTCGCCACCATCGGGCGATCGTCGGCGCTGCCGCCGTACTCCTCACAGCCTGGATGCTGACCTCCGAGATCACGACAACCTGGGGAGAGTCTCACTTCGGAAATGCCTTCCGCGCGCACCTGCCACAGGATCTGTCGTGGATCGACCACCAGAGTCACGGAGGCCCCGTGACCTACCTCGGTCAGGAGATCATTGATCCCAATGGGCTGTGGCTGACCGAGTTCTGGAACCGGTCGATCACGCACGTCGCAAGCCTCGATGGAACCGCACCTGGCCCCGGACCGACAGAGGCACCGACGATCCTCGATATCCGCGGAACGCTCGCGCTCAAGAACGATCCACCGTACATCGTGACGGACAACGGGATCGTCCTCCAGGCTGATCCTGTCGCGAAGTGGCACTCACTCACGCTCTATCGCCGCACGGGCCCGTGGCGCCTCGCCTACTCCGAGCAGCAGGTCTACCCCGACGGATGGGCGCCCGGCTGGTCGACGTACACCTACTTCGGTGCGAACGGCCCGGGAACGATGCTCGTCACGCTCTCGCGCGCCGGCTACAACGGCAATGCGAAGCCGGGACACGCCACCGTGAAGGTCGGAACGATCAAGATCGATGAGAACCAGCAATCTGTCCTGAAGAAGATCGTTGCGGTGCGTCACGCAACCGTCCGGAACGGTCGAACGATCGTGCTGCGCATCCACATCCCCGTCAGCCCAGCACGTGTTGAGGTGACGATCACCCCAACGTTCCATCCGTCGCCGTCCGATCCGCGCAACCTCGGGGCCCAGGTCGCATTCGCATTCGCGCCCGACGTTGTCGACGTCTCAACGACCCCTGGCGAGAGCGCGGTGCCGACTACCGAAGCCGATGCGGGCTCCGGGACGGCAACAACGCAATCAACAAGCGCCGCCACGACGACTTCGGCGGCGACAACGAGTGCCGCAACGACCGTTGCGACAACGACCGGCGCGTCAACGCGGCCGATCACTCTCACCTCTGCCGAGATCGTCAACCTGCAGACCGACCTCACGAAGCTCGGCTACTACACCTACGCGATCACCGGGGTGTACGGGCCGATCACGACGAGGGCCGTGCAGGCGTTCCAGCGTGCGAATGGGCTTTCGCCGACGGGCACCTGGGACAGTGCGTCACAGGCGGCGCTCGACCTGCGCCTTGGCCGTTAGCCCCGGCTAACGCGCAGGAATTGCGGCGCAGAACCAGATTCCGCGCACGCGAAGCGCGAGCCGTGCGAGCGGTCCCGAGCGCTCGAGCAGCGTGAGCATGGCCCGCAGCGGCGCGGGCACCGAGACACGCTGCGGTAGGAAGAACGGCTGCAGAACGATCTCTCCGAACCCCGCCGCGCGTAGGTCGCGCTCGATCTCGGCCCGCGAGTAGACGCGAGGGTCGAAGTCGAACACGAACTTGCAGCGCGTATACCGCGCGACGTCGCGGAAGAAGGCGACGCGATCGGCGGGGG
>OMIZ01000061.1 GCA_900299235.1 Actinomycetota bacterium | reverse complement strand
GTCCGGCGACGACGTCCGCGAAACCGGTCACGCCGCTGCGCCCGCCCGCCGGCCGAGATCGAGTTGTGGTTCCGGCACCGCAGCAAGCACCGCTTCGAGGATCCGATCGGCCGAAACCTCCTCGGCGAGCGCCTGATACGAGAGGACGATGCGGTGACGGAACGCGTCGCGGATGAGCGACTCGACATCAGCTGCAACGACGTAGTCGCGGCCGCGCAGCAGCGCCAGGGCGCGCGATGCGGCAACGACGCTGATCGGCCCGCGCGGGCTGGCACCAAACGCGATGTACGGCGCAACCGGCTCAAGTCCAACCGATCCCGGGTTCCGTGTCGCCGTTGCGACATCCACAACCCATGTCACGAGCGCTGGGTCGACGTAGACCCGTGAGACCTGCGCCTGCAACTGGCGCAGCTCGTCGAGGCTCAGGACGGCATCAAGCGTTGGAGCCGGCTCAAGGGCACGCGTAACGACGGTGAGCTCCTCGTCGTGCGTCGGATAGTCAACGAGCACCTTGAGCATGAAGCGGTCGATCTGTGCCTCGGGCAGAGGGTAGGTGCCCTCGGACTCGATGGGGTTTTGGGTTGCGAGCACGAGGAACGGCGCAGGCACCGGATGGGTCGCATGTCCGATCGTCACCTGTCGCTCCTGCATCACTTCGAGCAGCGCCGACTGCACCTTGGCCGGAGCGCGGTTGATCTCGTCGGCAAGGAGGAAGTTGCAGAAGACAGGGCCGAGTTCGGTTTCAAACTCATGCCGATCGGGCCGGAAGATGCGGGTGCCAACGAGGTCGCTCGGCACGAGATCGGGCGTGAACTGCACGCGCTGGAACGAACCGCCGAGCACCGACGCGGTCGTCTTGATCGTGAGGGTCTTCGCGAGACCTGGGACGCCCTCGATCAGCAGATGGCCGCCGGCGAGCAGACACACGAGTACGCGCTCGAGCATCGCCTCCTGGCCCGCGATCACTCGGCGGATTTGAAAGAGCGCCTCTTCGAGCTTCGGCAGTAGCGACGGGTCGAGCGATTCAGCTTGGTCGGCCATGGTTCCTCCTTGCGTCGTTCGACCCCAGGAGACCACACCGTTCTGTGAGAAACCTAAGAGTCAGTGCGCTTCCCCGAGAGGGTAGCGCGGGCCCTCTGGCTCAGCCGATCGCGACCATGCGCTCGATCGCGCCACGAGCGCGATCGGCGATCTCCGGATCGACGGTGACGACGAACTTCTCGTCGCGCAGGGCGTCGCGGAGCTTCACAAGCGTGATCATCTTCATGAACTTGCACGAGGCCTCTTCCTTCACCGGGTCGAAGCGCTTACCGGGCACTTCTTTGCGCAGCCGGTGCAGGATCCCAACTTCGGTTGCGATCAGGAACCGCTCCTTGTCGGACTGCTCGGCGAACTTGACCATGCCCTCGGTCGAGAGGATGTGTGTGTACTCGTTACCGAACGCCATCGCCTGGCTCGCGCAGCCACATTCGGGGTGTACGAGCATCTCGGCGTCGGGCGCCTCACGCTGCCAACGGTCGATGTCGGCCGGACGGATACCTGCGTGCACGTGGCACTCACCCATCCAGATGTTGAGGTGGCGGCCCGTGACGCGCTCGAGCCAGAGCCCCAGGTAGACGTCGGGCAAGAAGAGGATCTGCTTGTCGCGCGGAATCGCTTCGATCACCGCCTGTGCGTTGCCGGAGGTGCAGCAGTAGTCGCTTTCAGCCTTCACCTCGGCGGTCGTATTGACGTACGAAACGACCACGGCGCCGGGATTCTGCGCCTTCCAATCGCGCAACTGGTCGGCGGTGATCGACGCTGCGAGCGAGCAGCCTGCGTCGAGGTCGGGAATCAGCACTGTCTTCTCGGGCGAGAGAATCGCAGCGGTCTCAGCCATAAAGTGCACCCCGCAAAACACGATCGTCGACTCGGGTGCCGACGCCGCTATGCGTGAGAGGCCGAGCGAGTCACCGACGTAGTCGGCGACGTCCTGCACGCCAGGCACTTGGTAGTTGTGGGCAAGGATCACCGCGTCGCGTACCCGCGCGAGCTCGCGAATCTCCTCCTGCAATGCGTTCAGGTGCGAGGTTGTGGTCATGCGACCTCCAGCGAAACATCGAGGAAGCGCACGCTATGGGTGAGCGCGCCGATCGAGATCGCGTCGACCCCCGTCTCGGCAAATGACCGGACGGTGTCGAGTGTCACACCACCTGAGGCTTCGAGGAGCGCCCGACCAGCAACCCGCTGGACGGAGGCTGCTACGAGCTCGGGTGACATGTTGTCGAGCAGGATGCGCTCGGCCGAAACGGCGAGCGCCTCGTCGAGCTCGGCCGTCGTCTCGACTTCGACTTCGACGGGTAGACCCGGCTGAGCAGCCCGCACAGCAGCAACTGCAGCGCCAATGCCACCTGCGATCCGAATGTGGTTCTCCTTGATCAGGATTGCATCGGCAAGACCAAAGCGATGGTTTGTGCCGCCGCCGCACGCTACGGCGTAGCGCTCAAGCACACGTAGCCCCGGGGTCGTCTTGCGCGTGTCGAGGATCGTGGCGCCTGTTCCCTCGACCGAATCGACGTACCGACGCGTCGCCGTGGCGATGCCCGAGAGTCTGCCAACCACGTTCAGCGCGACGCGCTCAGCCGTGATGACCGCGCGTGCCCGTCCCTCGATCCTCGCCACAACGGTTGGTGCATTCACGACGCGCGCGCCGTCACCGACGAGCACCTCGACGTGGATGTCCGGGTCGAAATGGCGGAACGCAGCAGCCGCGAGCGCGATCCCGCACACGACGCCCGGCTCCTCGAAGACGATCTCTGCGGTACACCGCGCGCCCTCAGGAACCGTCCCTTCGGTGGTGATATCACCGGTGGCGACATCCTCGGCGAGTGCTCGCTCGAGAATCTCAACCCAGGCGGCGGCGAGGCCGTTCAGGACGACGGAGTCCATCTCGGTAAGTGCGTTCATTGCGTCGCCAATCGACGCGCACCCCAAGATGACAAGGTGGGATTAGAGGTTTTATCCTTCAAGGCGATAACTTGTTCCTGAGTGTACATGGTTTACGACCCTCAAGCGAAAACAGACCGACCTGCCCACGCCGTTCTCGCGGTGGTGTTCCAGGTGCGCGATGGCGTCCTGCAGGCGCTGCTCTGGGAACGGGCGCTCGACCCCTTCAAGGGAGCCTGGTCGTTGCCCGGCGGATCGCTCTCTGTCGGCGACACGCTCGAAGCGTCGATCCGCCGTCATCTCGCTACGAAGGTCGATGTTCGTGAGCTGACCCACCTTGAGCAGCTCGAGACGCTGAGCGACCTCGATCGAAACCCCGGCGGGTGGGAACTCGCCACCGCCTACCTGGGACTCATCCCAAGCGATGTCGATCCGGCCCTCCCCCACGACACGCGCTGGCACCCTGTCGACAAGCTGCCGACCCTTGCGTTCGATCACGAAGCGATCGTCCTTGCGGCGCGCGACCGGCTGCGCGG
>OMIZ01000060.1 GCA_900299235.1 Actinomycetota bacterium | reverse complement strand
GCAGAAGGCAAGGTATTCATCGGCGGGAAGTGGGTCGCCTCGGCATCAGGGCAGTCGATGGCTGTGCTGAACCCGGCGACCGAAGAAGTGATTGGCTCTGTCCCCGCCTGTACAGCGGAGGACGCAGACGCCGCAGTTGAAGCTGCGTCGCGCGCGCTCCCCGAGTGGCTCGACACGACACCGGGTGAGCGTTCGGCGGCGCTGCTTGCCCTCGCGCAGGTGATGGAAGACAACGCCGAGGAGCTGGCGCAGATCGAGTCGCGCAACGTGGGCAAGCCGCTCTTGTACGCCCGTGACGAGATCCCAGTCTGTGTCGACAACCTCCGGTTCTTCGCGGGTGCCGCACGGATTCTCGAGGGCAAGAGCACCGGTGAGTACATGCGCGGCTACACGTCCATGATCCGGCGCGAGCCCCTCGGTGTGGTGGCTGGCATCGCCCCGTGGAACTACCCGCTGATGATGGCAGTGTGGAAGATTGGCCCGGCCCTTGCGGCCGGCAACACGCAGGTGCTCAAGCCGTCGGAGCAGACTCCGCTCTCGCTGTTGCGGTTCGCCGAGTTGGCTCAAGACGTGCTGCCCGCAGGTGTGCTGAACGTCATCACGGGTGACGGCGTGCCGGTCGGCGAGCGGCTCGTCACACATCCCGACGTCCGTCTCGTGTCGCTCACGGGCGACGTCTCGACCGGCAAGCTGATCGCCCGGAACGCGGCCGACACGCTGAAGCGGGTTCACCTTGAACTGGGCGGCAAGGCGCCGGTCGTCGTCTTCGACGATGCCGACCCCGTTGCTGTTGCTGAGGGGATCAAGATCGCTGGCTACTGGAACTCGGGTCAGGACTGCACAGCGGCGTCGCGCGTCATCGCTGGACCGAAGATCTACGACCGCCTGCTCGAGGAGCTGATCCCGGCCGTGTCGTCGCTCAATGTCGGTGATCCGGCTGAGGGCGACGCGATCGAGATGGGGCCGGTGATCACGAAGTCGCAGCAGGAGCGCGTGTTTGGGTTCCTGGAGCGGGCGAAGGGCGCCACGATTTTGACCGGCGGCGACGCCCCGTCGGCCCGAGGCTTCTTCGTCGCGCCGACGGTCGTCACCGACGTCGGTCAGACCGACGAGATCGTCCAGCGCGAGGTGTTTGGCCCGGTCGTGACGGTTCAGCGGTTCGCTGACGATGCCGAGGCGCTCCGGTGGGCAAACGACGTCAACTATGGCCTCTCGGCGAGCGTGTGGACGCGCGATGTCGGTCGCGCGCTCTCTGCCGCGCGGGCGCTGCAGTTCGGGACGGTGTGGATCAACGATCACATCCCGCTGATCTCGGAGATGCCGCACGGCGGCTTCAAGCAGTCGGGCTACGGCAAGGACATGTCGGCCTACTCGCTTGAGGACTACACCCAGATCAAGCACGTCATGGCAAAGCTCAGCTAGCGCTCGTCCTGCCTCTGCGTGAATCTCCGCAGCTGGGGCAGGGATGGCACCGATGCGTCCCTGCCCTGTGCGGATGACGATTGGCTTGTGAGGATTCCGGAGGTGGCTCTCGCCTAGCGATACCGTTGCATCCGTGGCTCTTGATGCCGTCGATGTGATCTTGCGCGATGGGCGGACGCTTCGCCTGCGCCCGCCGAACGCGTCTGATGCCGACGCGACCGTCGCGTTCTTCCACGATCTCTCGGATCGCAGCCGCTACCTGCGCTTCCACGGGCTCGCCGAGATCAACCGCAACGTGGTGCGGCCCTACCTTGAGCCCGACTGGCTTGAGCGTGGCGCGCTCGTCGCGACAGCGTCAGATGACACGGACGCTGAGCGCATCGTTGCCCTCGCGAGCTACGAGCGGCTGCGCGATGCGACGACTGCCGAATGCGCCTTTGTTGTCTCCGATGCGATGCAGGGTGTCGGCATCGGCACACGCCTGCTTGAGCAGCTCGCCGCCCGTGCGGCAACGCAGGGGATCCAGACGTTCGTCGCCGAGGTGATGAGCGACAACCACGGGGCACTGGCCGTCTTCATGGAGGTCGGCTTTGCCATCGACCGGCGCTCAGAGGATGGGGTCGTTGAGCTTCGCTTCCCCATTGCGCCGACCGAGGCGTACCGCGAGCGGGTCGACGAGCGCGACCACGTTGCCGTCGCCGCCTCGCTCGAACCGTTTTTTACGGCGAAGAGCGTTGCGGTGGTTGGAGCGTCACGACGTGCGGGGTCGATCGGCGGCGACATCTTTCGCAACATCATCGAAGCCGACTTCACCGGCACGGCGTATCCGGTCAACGGGAGCGGCGACCCGGTAGCGGGTGTCCACGGCTACACGTCGATCGCCGAGATCGGTGAGCCGATCGATCTCGCAGTTCTCGCTGTGCCCGCGGCACGAATAATCGATGCGGCCCGCGGGGCGCTTGAGTGCGGCGTTCGGGCCCTATGTGTAATCACCTCGGGGTTTGCAGAGGTCGGCGTTGACGGTCGCGCACTCGAAGGCGAGCTGCTTGCGCTCGCCCGGGCGTATGGAGCCCGTCTCGTCGGCCCCAACTGTCTTGGAATTGCGTCGTCAGCGGTTCGACTAAATGCCACCTTCGCGGCGCGACCGCTGCCGCCGGGTCGCATCGGCTTTGCCTCGCAGAGCGGTGCGCTCGGCCTTGCCTTGCTTGAGCGGGCGACCGAGCGACGTCTTGGGTTCTCGTCCTTCGTCTCGATCGGGAACAAGGCCGATGTGTCGTCGAATGACCTACTCGAGTGGTGGGAAGAAGACGACGCCACCGATTCGATCCTGCTCTACATCGAGTCGTTCGGAAATCCACAGAAGTTCGGGCGTGTTGCTCGCCGCGTGGCACGACACAAGCCGATCCTGGCGCTGAAGGCGGGTACGACGACCGCTGGTGCGCGAGCCGCGAGCTCCCATACCGCCGCGCTCACAAACTCTGACACCGCGGTCGATGCGTTGTTCCGCCAGGCAGGCGTCTTGCGTGCCCAGACGCTCGAGGAGCTCGTCGATGCCGCTTCGCTGCTGTCAAGCCAACCGTTGCCGCACGGTCCGCGGGTTGCCGTCGTTACGAATGCCGGTGGTCTGGGAATCCTCGCGGCCGATGCCTGCGAGGCCGCGGGGCTTGCACTGCCACCGCTCTCAACCGAGACGCGCGAGGCGCTCGCAAAGCTTGTGCCCGCCGAGGCGAGCCTCGCCAACCCGATTGATGTCCTCGGCTCAGCCACACCGGACGTCTTCGAGGCGGTGATCCCGCCGATCCTCACCGATCCCGGGATCGACGCGTTGATGGTGCTCTTTGCACAGCCGATCGTCGCGGACGCTGAGGACG
>OMIZ01000059.1 GCA_900299235.1 Actinomycetota bacterium | reverse complement strand
AGGCGGCCACGCGCAGGTAGGTCGCGGGCGCCGAGCCGGCGCCGAGGATCTGCTCAATCGCGACCTTGCGACCCGAGTAGGTTTCGTCGTCAGGGGGGACGAGCGGCTGTGTCTCCGTGATCGGGCACGGGAAGTTGGGGAAGATGCCGGTCGTGCGCGCGGAGATCAGGCTGTGGCCCTCCTCGTCGCAGTAGACGGCACCGGTGGAGGTTGTGATCACGGCGCCGATGCGATCGGCAAGGTCGACGATCTGGTGGGCGTGCGCGGGCGTCATCGTGACGATGTCGACGAGCAGATCGAAGCCATCGCCGACGAGTGCGTCGAGTGCTCCGGGCGCGTCGCGATCGCACGAGACGTAGCGGAGGCCGTCCATATCGGGCGGGTTCGTGCTTCGGGCGGCGACGGTGACGTCGTACCCCTCGGCAACAAGGCGTCGGGCGATCGGTCGTCCCATCTGACCCGACCCACCAAGGACTAGCGCAGTTGCCATCGACGGCTAGCCTACGCCAATGGGGAAGGCTGCCGATTGGCTCCGTGAAGAACGCCGCAAGGTCCTTGGGAGTTGGACGGCGTTCTGTCTCGACTGTGGCGCAGCGCAGCGCTGGTTCGAGGAACACGAGGACGAGGTGCCGGCGACGTGTCCCTGTGGCGGGACGATGCTGCGTCGCTGTCCGGAGGGTTCAGCGCCGTTCTCGTCGACGTTCGCGGTGAACTGTGAGGAGTGCGGGGCGAAGCTGCGCGAGCCGACGCTCTTCGGCATGAAGATCCGCAAAGACGCGAAGTAGCTCGACAGTGGCCGAGTCGGCCTAGAAGAGGCCGAGTGACGGTTTGATCGCTGAGAAGCGGATCACCGTGACGGTCTCGTCGGGCGTGACGTCACGGTTGTAGAGCTGGCCGAGCCAGGTCGCCATGTCATCGACGCGGCGGATCTCGGGGTTGTCGTGCTCGATCTCGCGCGGTGAGAGTTCGTCGAGGCGCTTGACCTCGACCTTGTCGATTACCGCGTCAAACACGTGCTGGCGGGTGCCAAACCGGGCACCGACGAGCACCGAGACGATCATGCCCTTCTGGTACTTGCGTGACTTATCGCCCAGCCGGATCGTCGCGGTCTTGCGCTGGCTGCGCAGTTGCTGCTCGACGATCGGCGAGTAGAAGTTGAGTGCGTAGGCGGGCACGATCCGATGATAGTCAGCTGTCGTGCGCCGCGAGCCGGGCGACGGCGAGCTCTGCCATCTCCCGTTCGCCCTTGTAGGCGAGCAGATCCGGGGCCTCAGCGAGTGGGAGCCACTGCACGTCGGCGACCTCATGCCGGAACTCCTCGTCGATGACGCCGATGTCTCCGGTCTCGTACTCGATCAGGAAGAAGGCGACGATCTTGAAGATCCGCTCGCCCTTCCAGTTGAACCAGTAGCGGATGTCACCGAGCTTGCCGAGTGAGCGGCCCGCCATGCCGGTCTCCTCGGTCACTTCGCGGAGCGCGGCGTCTTCGCCGGTCTCACCCTCCTGAATCTGTCCTTTCGGCAATGCCCACAGGCCAGCAGGCCGGCCGCCTGGCCGGATCGCGGCGAACTCCCACCGTCCCTCTTCGAGCCGGACGAGCACACCCCCCGCAGAGAACTCGCGCCTCACAGGTGTTGTTCATACCACCCTTTACGTCCGGTGACACCTTCGAACGGAATTGCAACAAACTTGAGTCGAAGTGACTTAGATCACTTGACGCAGCCCTCCTCGGGACCGCTATGCTGCCTGCCGCTGGCACTCACCTACTGAGAGTGCCAATCGATTCGCACCCCGCACCTACGATGGAGGCTGTATGAACCTGAAGCCCCTGGGCGACCGTCTGATCGTCGAAACGCTCGAAGAAGAGCAGACGACTATCGGCGGCATCGTCCTGCCGGACACGGCGGTCGAGAAGCCGCAGCGCGGCACCGTGATCGCTGTCGGACCAGGCGTCCGCAACGACAAGGGTGAGCATCTCACCCCCGATGTCGCCGTTGGCGATGTCGTGCTGTTCTCGAAGTACGGCGGCACCGACATCAAGATCGAAGGCAACGACTATCTCATCCTGCGCGAGACGGACATCCTCGCCAAGGTCGCAAAGTAACCAGGAAGACGGAGGACTGAGGACACATGGCTCACAAGGAGCTCAAGTTCAACGAGGAGGCCCGTCGCTCACTGCAGCGCGGTGTCGACATCCTCGCCGACGCGGTCAAGGTCACCCTTGGCCCGAAGGGGCGCTACGTCGTGCTCGACAAGAAGTTCGGCGCTCCGACCATCACGAATGACGGTGTGACCATCGCTCGCGAGATCGAGGTCGAGGATCCGTTCGAGAACCAGGGCGCGCAGCTCGTGAAGGAAGTCGCCACCGCGACGAACGACGTCGCAGGTGACGGCACCACCACCGCGACCGTTCTCGCTCAGGCGATCGTCCGTGAGGGTCTGAAGAACGTCTCGGCCGGCGCGAACCCGATGGGTCTCAAGCGCGGCATCGAGAAGGCCGTTGCTGCTGTCACCGAGAACCTTCGCTCGCAGTCGAACGAGGTTTCGGGCAAGGAAGACATCGCGCGTGTCGCCACGATTTCGTCGCGTGAGCGCGAGATCGGTGATGTCATCGCCGATGCGATCGAGAAGGTCGGTAAGGACGGCGTCGTGAACGTCGAGGAGGGTCAGACTCTTGGCCTCGAGCTCGAGTTCACCGAGGGTATGCAGTTCGACAAGGGCTACCTCTCGCCGTACATGGTCACCGACTCCGATCGCATGGAGGCTGTCCTCGAGGATCCGTTCATCCTCGTCGCCAACCAGAAGATCGGTGGCATCAAGGACCTCCTCCCGGTGCTTGAGCAGGTCATCCAGAACGGCAAGCCGCTCCTGATCGTTGCTGAGGATGTCGAGGGCGAGTCGCTCGCGACCATCGTCGTCAACAAGCTCCGCGGCACGTTCCAGGCCGTCGCCGTCAAGGCGCCGGGCTTCGGCGATCGCCGCAAGCGGATGCTCGAGGACATCGCGATCCTCACCGGTGGCGAAGTGATCACCGAGGAGATGGGTCTCAAGCTCGAGAACACGAAGATCGACCAGCTCGGTCGTGCCCGCCGCGTTGTCGTGTCGAAGGACGCCACGACGATCATCGACGGTGCCGGTCAGGCCGATGGGATCAAGGCTCGGATCAAGCAGATCAAGGCTGAGATCGAGTCGAGCGATTCCGATTTCGACCGCGAGAAGCTCCAGGAGCGCCTCGCGAAGCTGTCGGGCGGTGTCGCAGTGGTCAAGGTTGGCGCTGCCACCGAGACCGAGATGAAGGAGAAGAAGCACCGCGTCGAGGACGCCCTCCAGGCGACCCGTGCAGCGCTCGAAGAGGGCATCGTCCCGGGCGGCGGCGTTGCGCTGCTGAACGCGGCCGACGCAGTCCGCTCGTCGCTCGACGCCCTTGAGGGAGACGAGAAGACGGGTGCCTCGATCATCCTCCGCTCGCTCGAGGAGCCGCTCCGTCAGCTCGCGTTCAACGCGGGTCTCGAGGGTTCGGTTGTCGTGCAGCAGGTCCGCTCGGCCAAGCCGGGTCAGGGCCTGAACGTCGACTCCGGTGAGGTCACCGATCTCGTCAAGAACGGGATCATCGACCCGACCATGGTCACCCGCTCGGCGCTGCAGAACGCTGCGTCGATCGCGAAGAACATCCTCACCACCGAGGCAATCGTTGTCGACGCGCCGGAGAAGAACGGCGGCGGCGCCGGCGGCGGCATGCCTGACATGGGCGGGATGATGTAACGAGCCTTTGGGCTCATGGTTCGAAGCGGAGGGCGCCCACGGGCGCCCTCCGCCGTTAACGCCGGCGGCTTAAAGACAGAGAGCCGGCGGGCGGGCCGGCTCTCTCAATGCAGGACGGGCACTACAGGAGGTGCTCTCTCGTTGTCGGTCGAGTGGGGGTCTGCCGCGATCCCTCGATGGAGTGAACGGCGGGCGATCCCGGCCGGAGAAGCGAGTGAGGGCGCCCAGCGGGCGCCCTCAGACAATTCACAACGGGAGGAGTGAGACAGTCACGTCATCGACTGCCACTCGCAAAAGTTGAGGGTCAGAACTCGTAGCGCTCTTCGGCCCAGGGGTCGGCGTTGTTGTTGTAGCCGTACCGCTCCCAGAAGCCGGGCTGGTCGGTGGCGCGCAACTCGATGCCTGTCAGCCACTTCGCGCTCTTCCAGAAGTACTTGCCAGGGATGACAAGACGCACGGGCCAGCCATGGTCGGGCGTCAGCTCCGCTCCGTCGCCGTGCGTGGCGAGGATCGCGTTCTCGTGCTCAAGGTACGAGAGCGGCACGTTGGCGGTGAAGCCGTGCTCGGCGTGGGCGATCGCGAACTGGGCGGTCGGCTTCGGCTTCACGAGTGCGGCGAGCTCACGCCAGTGGACGCCCGTGAACTCGGTGTCGAACTTGCTCCAGCGCGTCACGCAATGGATGTCCTGCACGTTGCTCGAGTGCGGCAGCGCCGCGAACTCCGACCACGTGAGGGTGATCTCGTTTTCGACCTCGCCGAATACGCGGAGCGTCCAGAGCGACCGATCGACGTGCGGCACCGAGCCGGCATGCAGGACGGGCCACTTGTCGGTCAGGTACTGGCCCGGGGGCAGACGCGACGGGTCGTAACCCATCTCCGTCACCTTCCGCTCCGCCTTCGACCTGAACACCGTCCCTACACTAGCCGGGTGGGAGCGTCACCCGAAAGGCCCGACTCGACATATTCCCGTCCGCGCGCCTACGTGCGCGTCGCCGGGCCGGAGGCGGGAGACTTCCTGCAGCGGGTGTTGTCGAACGACGTGCTTGCCGGCGACCACTGCCAGGCGCTTCTGCTCACGCCGAAGGGACGCGTGATTGCCCTGATGCGTGTGTGGCGGCGGAGCGCCGACGACTTCCTGCTGCTCACCGAGATTGAGCAGGGCGAGGTGCTCCTCCGCGAGCTGCGCCGCTTGCGCATCGCGACGAAGTGCGAGATCGAGCCGGAGGAACACACCTCCGTCATCGTCTTCGACCCGACGGTCGAAGGAATTCCGAACGACGACTACGGCATTCCCGCGGTCGAGGCGATCGACTCGTCGTATCCAGCCGACCCGCCCGACGCCCGGCTTGAGCGTCTACGCATCCTTGCGGCGACACCGCGATGGGGCCGTGAGATCGACGACGGCATCCTTCCCGCCGAAGCGGGTCTCGACGTGTCGGCGATCTCGTTTGAGAAGGGCTGCTTCCCTGGGCAGGAGCCGGTGACACGCCTCTTTCGCCGCGGCCACGTGAACCGCTCGCTGCGCATCGTCGAGATCCCTGGTGACCGGGTGCGACCGCCCGCAGAAGTGACCCTCGACGGGGCATCTGTGGGTCGCATTACGAGCTCCGTTGATGGTCTTGCGCTCGCCTTCATCCGTGTTGAGGTACCGGTAGACGCCGAACTTCAGGTCGCGGGGCGCGCCGCACGGCTACACTCCCCCGGCTAGCTCGCTGGCGCCCGTAGCTCAGGGGATAGAGCGCTGCCCTGCGGAGGCAGAGGTCGCACGTTCGAATCGTGCCGGGCGCATCAACCACCCACGACAGGTCGCTACGCCGATCCGTCGCTCGCCTCGATCAGCCACTTGAGGGTGGCACGTAGCCGGGGCCAACTACCGGGGGCTTGAACCCGCCGCTGCCACTTGATGTGGTGGTCGTTGTTCCGCTGGTTGAAGCGTGGGACACGCTCGTTGTGGTGGTTTGGGGTTGTGTGGAGACACTCGACCTGACGTAGAACGATGCACATGCCTGAGACTGACCGTCTGTCACGCAGAGCGTGTGCCTGCCAATCGGAGCTTCGTACGCCGTGTCATGTTGGAAGGTGAGGAGTCCCTGCCGATCGGCCTTCCCACCAATGAGGGATGTCTTGTACGCCTTGCCAGACAGGGTGTAGGTCTCGGAAAGGTCGAGGTTGCTGCCTGGAGCGAACGGCCCAGCTACGGCCTTGATCGATTGGCCCGCCACGATTGACGTCGGTGAAAGCGTCAGCCGTGCGGTGCTTCTCTGTTGCGAGGGTGCCCCACAGTGCTTCGGAACGACGGCGTGTCCGAACTTGATCTCGACGATCCCTGGCGACGCGACGACCGGAGGCCCAACCCGATAGATCACCCAGAAGAAGTCGACGACTGACGATGAGCCTTCAATTGGGCCTGACGCATCGGCCCGGTTCCACCCATGCAACACCGCCTTCGTCGTCGGTCCGTAGGGCTGCGCGCGCCACGCCCTCCAATCGGCGGGGCTGATCGCCGCCACCTGAAGCGTGCCGTGGGAGACGCCGTATTCCCACCGGCTTCCCGCAATTACCAGGTCTCGCGTTGACGTGGTCATCGCTCCGGAGCCGCCCGCGTCGTAGACGATTCTCTCGGAGTAGGGGCGAAATGTTCCGCTCAGGCCGCACGGCTCTCCAGTGGCGCTCAACCGTGGTGACGCCGCTGCAGTACCGGCGATCGCAACGCTCGTGACGAAGGCCAATACGGTCAGCCGGAACATCAGCCCGGCGCACACACGACGCCTCATGCCTCGGCACTCTAGGAAGCTCGTTGTCGGTTGACACGTCCCGCTTCCGGGTATCTTCGCCAACTTTCTGCCGAAAGCGGTGTAGGTGCGTTGCCGTTGTGTGGCTCTGGGATTGGCCCCGGCGGTTAGGCGTTCGCGAGGATCGCGAGCGTCACCTCAAGCGTCCGCAGCCCGTCGAGTCCTGAGCACAACGGCTCGACACCATCGACAGCGACGGCACGCAGATGACGAAGCTGTTCGGCGTACGGATCGCCCGGCTCATACGGGACACGCGTCACTGACAGCGGCTCATGCCACCCGCGCGCACCCTCGTACCGCCACAGGTCGAGCTGGGGCAGCGCGAGCGAAGCCTCTGTTCCCGTGAGGTAGTGGCTGTTCACCGGCTGCGGCTGGTGTGGGTAGTGGGCCGCCTCGCCGGCCGAGAGGTCGTAGATCCACGGTGAGGCGACGGTGTCGCTCGTGATCACG
The DNA here is from genome assembly GCA_900299235.1 of Actinomycetota bacterium. GTDB lineage: Bacteria > Actinomycetota > Thermoleophilia > Gaiellales > Gaiellaceae > PALSA-600. Next base: position 765 of record OMIZ01000059.1, on the reverse strand, counting down.
GTTGCCAGCGCGCCCGACTCGAAGCGGAGGATCGCCGCCGCCGAATCCTCAACCTCGAAGCCGCGGATCGCGTTCGAGGTTGCCGACTGCACCGACACCACCTCGCCGAGCAGGTGGCGCAGCAGGTCGATGTCGTGAATCAGGTTGATCAACACCGGGCCGCCACCGGGTTGACGCCGCCAGGTGACGTCGAAGTACGCGTCGGGTTTCAGCCAGGTGCTGTGAACAGTCGCGGTGGCTATCCGCCCGAGCGTCCCTGCCTCGACGATCTCACGAGCCTTGCGCACGAGCGGGTTGTGGCGACGTTGATGGCCAACGAGGATCGGCACGCGCGCTGCGGCCGCAGCGTCGACGAGTTCTTGGGCAGCCTCGACCGTGTCGGCGATCGGCTTTTCGATCAGCGTCGGCAGGCCTGCCGCCACGCAGTCGAGGCCGACCGCGAGGTGCGTCTGGTTCGGCGTGGCGACGATCACCGCACCAAGGCCCGGGTGGGCCAGCAGCTCGCGATGGTCGGCGTAGGCGGCTATCCCCGCGGCAGCCGCCTCGTCGCGCGAAGCCTCCACGGGATCGGCGACTGCGACGAGCTCGACCGCATCGCTCGTCCGGGCACGCGCAAGGTGCGCGCGCCCGATCAGGCCAAGGCCGATGAGGCCGATCGGGAGGCGAGTGGGCGAAGCCATTCCCGAGGTTCTACCGCTTTACGACGCTCGGCTTCGCGGCCTTTGTCGAAGCACCCTTCTTCTTCGCCGAGAGTGTCGCGCTCGT
>OMIZ01000058.1 GCA_900299235.1 Actinomycetota bacterium | reverse complement strand
GGGAGGCTCCGCATCGGATCGGCCCGCAACGGTGGCCGGCGACGCCGTCGCGCCCCGAACAGCCCTGCTCACCGGTCGGACGGGAGCCGCGGCGGAATCCGGTTGCCGCGGGCAACCGCTCGCAGCGTCCGGGCAAGTTCAGCCTGCTCCAGGGCGTCGGCGAGCGCATGGTGGTCGGCGACGAGACTCGTCGGGTACACCTGGCGCACGAACCGTTTCACGGTCTTCTTCCAGGTCAGGTCGTCGCCGCCGTGCAACGTGTAGTAGACGCTCTTCAGGTCGACCGCCGACATGCCGAACGGATTGCGCACGTCGGCCTCGGCGAACGCCATCACCAGCCACATCCAGTCGAATGGCGTGTTGAAGCCGATCAGCAGCGGGCTCGACTCGGGGGCCACGGCCTCCGCGGTCCGCCGCACCCACTCCGCGAAGCGCCGGATGCCGTCGAGGCGCTCCACTCCGTGCTCCTCCAGGTGCGCACGCGTCAGGTTGTGGACGCGCTCCTCGCGGCGGCCCCAGGGCTTCTCAGGGTCCGGCTTCAGCTCCACGTAGAAGGTCTTCGACGGATCGTCGACGAGACAGGCGCCGATGCTGATCAGGCTGCCGTCGTGCGGAGTCTGGCCAGAGCACTCCACGTCGACGCTGAACCAGAGCTCGGGGGCCAACCCCGGCTCGAAGGGGGGCGGAGGCGGAGCGTCGTGCTGCATGGATGCAGCGTACGGCATCGCCGCGATCACTCGCTCCGCAGCATGACGTGCTTCGCGACGGTGTAGTCCTCGAGTGCGTACATCGACTGATCCTTGCCGTAGCCGGATTGCTTGTATCCCCCGTGCGGCATCTCGCTCGCGAGCGTGAAGTGGTCGTTCACCCAGACCGTGCCGAATTGGAGAGCCCGACTCACCTTGAGTGCGCGGGCGATGTCTCGGGTCCAGACGGACGAGGCGAGCCCGAAGCGGCAGTCGTTCGCCCACTCCAGCACCTGCTCGTCGCTCTTGGCGCGCTGGACCGTGACCACGGGGCCGAAGACCTCGTCCTGGACGATCTCGGAACCCTGCGCCGGCCCGGCGATGACGGTCGGCTTGTAGTAATGGCCTCTCGCGCGCATCGCCGCCCCGCCGACGACGACCTCGGCTCGTTTGGCCGCGCGGTCCACGAATCCGGCGACCCGCGCGCGCTGCGACGCACTGATGAGCGGCCCCATCTCCGTCGCCTTGTCGGCCGTGGGACCGACCTTGATCGTCTTCACCTGCGCCGCGAGCTCGGCGACGAGGCGCTCGTAGACCTTCGGCCCGGCGATGACGCGGCAGGCAGCGGTGCAGTCCTGTCCTGCGTTCCAGAAACTCGCTGCGCGGAGCGTGGCCGCTGCGAGCTCGACATCGGCATCGTCGAAGACGAGAACCGGCGCCTTCCCGCCGAGCTCGAGGTGGAGACGCTTGACGGTGTCGGCTCCGGCTGCGGCGATCTTCTTGCCCGTCGCCGTGTCGCCGGTCACCGAGACCATGGCCACGCCCGGATGTCGTGCGAGGTAGGCGCCGACATCGTCGCCGGGGCCGGTGATCACGTTCAGCACGCCTGCCGGCAGGAACTCCTGGGCAATCGCGCCGACCATGAGCGCAGTCAGCGGCGTCCGCGCCGAGGGCTTCAGCACCACGGTGTTCCCCGTGGCGAGCGCCGGCCCGATCTTCCACCCGGCCATGAGGAGCGGGTAGTTCCACGGCGCGATGGAGGCGACCACGCCAACCGGATCGCGCCGGATCATGCTGGTGCGACCGGGAAGATACTCTGCGACCGCCTTCCCCTCCATGTTGCGTGCCGCGCCCGCGAAGTAGCGGAGGTTGTCGACGAATGCGTCGACCTCGAGCCCGACGGCACTCACCGGCTTTCCCGCGCTCTCCGACTCCACGCGAACGAACGACCGTCGCTTCGACTCGACCGCGTCGGCGATGCGCAGCAGCGCGAGGCTTCGCTCCCCCGGCGTCGTGGCGCTCCAGGCGGGGAACGCCCGAGCCGCCGCCGCGACTGCCGCATCGACGTCGGCCCGCCCGCTGTGCGGAACCTGCGCGATCTTCGCGAGCGTCGAGGGATCTTCGACTGTCAGCACCTTCCCCGATGCCGCGTGCACTGCCCGACCGTCGATCCACTGCCTCTGTGCGCGCATCTGCTCCCTCCCCGTTCGACGACGCGTCGCAATCGGACGCTCTCCTCGGAGCCTACCCCGCGCACGAAGCGAGCGGGACGCCCGTCGCACGCTCGCGGCGACGGCGCTAGGCTCTGCGCATGGCACATCAGTTCGTGATCCAGCTGGAGCACCGCCCGGGCGCGCTTGCCGAGCTCTGCCGCGAACTCGAGCGCCAGAGCGTGGATCTCACGGCGATCGGCGGCGGCGGGATCGGCTCGACCGGCCACGTCATCCTGAAGACGGCCGACGACGAGAAGACCCGCAGCGTCCTGCAGGCGGGGGATTACCGCTTCATCGAGAGCGAGTCCGTGCTGGCCGAGGTCGACGATCGTCCCGGCGGCATGCTCTCGGTGCTCGATCGACTCGCGAGCGCGGGCGTGAACGTGTACGGCCACCTCTTCATGGGACGGTGGGGAGATCGGGCGACCTTCTCCTTCGTGGTCGACGATCCCGCGAAGGCGCGCGCCGCGCTCGACGCCGCGAAGTAGCGTCGCCGTTCCGCCGCGCGGCTAGGCCGCGTCGCGACGCCCGATGAAGCGCAGGATCCGGTCGACCGCCTCGCGATAGCGCGTCGCGGCAAACGGATGGTGGTTGAACCCCTCGAGCGGCACGTACTCGACGTTTCCGAGGGTGCCGATCGGCCGGCACCACTCCGGGCGCACCAGGCGGTCGCCGACGCCGTGCACCACGAGCGTGGCGACCGGAAACTCGCCGCCGCGGGCAACGATGCGACGAGCCTCGGCCTGCGCGCGAAACGCCTCGTCGCCGAGTCGGGCGGTCGCGTTGCCGATCGTCGCAGGTGCGTCGGGGTCCTCGTTCGGGAGGGTCTCGCCCGGATTGGTGTCGGCCCCGATGCCGGTGGGAATCCGGAGCATCGGAACGACGCGCGCAAGGAGCGGAGCGGC
>OMIZ01000057.1 GCA_900299235.1 Actinomycetota bacterium | reverse complement strand
GTGCGCAGCCGCCTCGACGGCTTCGGGGCCGAGGATCGCTGCGTCGCCGTCATCGATCGGCGCCTCGTACGCAGCCGCCTTCACGTGGCCCGCGAGTACGCGGTGATTGGTGTGGTCGAGAATCGCCGCCTCGACGCGGCGACCAAGGAGCGTGTCGGGCTCGCGCATGAAGTACTGGTCGAGCGCATCCTCGGTCGCGACCATCACCGCAAGACCCTCTCCACGGCGCCCAGCACGCCCCCACTGCTGGCGAAGCGACGAGACCGTGCCCGGGAAGCCAACCGAGATCACCGCATCAAGCAAGCCGATATCGATGCCGAGCTCAAGCGCGTTTGTCGCCGACACACCGAGCAGGTCGCCGGCGAGCAGGCGCTCCTCGATCTCACGACGCTGAGCGGGCGTGTAGCCCGCGCGGTAGGGCGAGAGCCGCCGATCGCCGCCGAGTCGTTCCGATGTGAAGCGGTGGACAAGTTCGGCACCCTTCCGGCTCTTCGCGAACGTCAGTGTGCGGAGCCCTTGCTGGACGAAGCTCGCCTGGAGCTTCGCGGCCTCAGCGAGCGCGGAAGCTCGTAGGCCGAGCTCGGCGTCGAGCAGTTCGGGGTTCCAGAGCACGATCGTGCGTGCCGCCCGCGGCGCGCCGTCGTCACCGACAACCGTCACAGGATCGCCGATCAGCTCGAGGCCAAGCTCGCCGGGGTTCGCGATCGTCGCCGAGGCGAGCAGGAACTGTGGTGACGCGCCGTAGATGGCAGCAAGGCGACGCAGGCGACGCAAGACGTTCGACACGTTTGAGCCGAACACTCCGCGGTAGACGTGGGCCTCGTCAACGACGACGTACCGAAGGTTGGCGAGGACATCGCCCCAGCGATCGTGATTTGGCAGGACACCCACGTGGAGCATGTCGGGGTTCGTCAGCAGTACGCGCGCCGAACGCCTGAGCGCCCCGCGCTGATCGGTCGGTGTGTCACCGTCGTAGATCGCCGGCCGCAGCGTCGACAGGCCGTAGCCCGCGAGTGTCCGGAACTGATCTTGGGCGAGCGCCTTTGTCGGATAGAGGTAGATCGCTCGGGCATGAGGATCGCGAGCGAGCGCGTCGAGCACAGGCAGGTTGAACGCGAGCGTCTTGCCTGACGCTGTCCCTGTCGCCACGAGCACATGGTCGCCTCGTGCCGCCGCATCCCACGCAGCACGCTGGTGGGTGTAGAGCTGATCGACCCCGATCGCCTTCGCGACGGGAGGTGTGAGGCCGTCGGGAAGCGGGGCGAACACCGCTGCGCGTTCGGCTTCACTGCCCCGGTAGGCGAGTTCCGCTCCCGAGAGGAGGTCGGCGGCAAGGTTGAGTCGGTCGGACGCGCCCACCTGGCGATCGTACGCACGCGCCCTGTCGCGGGCAGGCAGCGGTGCCTAGAGGTAGTCCGCGAAACGCTCGCGGAAGTGCTTGCCCGGCTTGGCGCCGACGACCGTCTCGCGCACTTCGCCGTCCGCGAACAGCGTGACGGTCGGAATCGAAAGGATGCCGAGCTTCGATGCCGTGATCGGATTCGCGTCGATGTCGAGCTTCACGAACTCGACGTTCGTGGACTCGGCCGCCAGCTCTTCGAGGACGGGTGCGACGAGCTTGCACGGGCCGCACCATGGCGCCCAGAAGTCGACGACAACGGGTCGGTCAGCGTTCAGGACCTCGGCTTCGAACGTGGCGTCGGTGATGTCGCGCATGCCCGCAGGGTAGTTCAGAGGCGGCCGGTGAGAGCACGCAATCGCAGGAGCGGCACGTACCAGAAGGCTTCGGCAACGATCGACCGGCTCATCTTCGACTTGCCTTCTTCACGGTCGACGAATGCGATCGGGATCTCGCTGACGCGGAAGCCCGCGTGCGCGGTGCGGTAGGCGTTCTCGATCTGGAAGGCGTAACCGCGTGCATCGATTGCGTCGAGGTCGATCGTTTCAAGCACGGTGCGACGAAAGCACTTGAAGCCGCCGGTGAGGTCGCGAATTCGGCTGCCGAGGATCACCCGCGCGTAGATGTTCCCACCTGCGGAGATCGCCCGACGCACGACACCCCAGTTCGGGATCGAGCCGCCTGGGACATAGCGCGAGCCGATCACGAGATCGGCGCCCGACTCGGCTTCGGCAATCAAGCGTGGCACGTCGGCTGGGTCGTGCGAGAAGTCGCAGTCCATCTCGAGCACAAGTTCCGCACCGTCGGCAAGCGCCTGCCGGAAGCCAGCGATGTAGGCAGGCCCGAGGCCTTCCTTCACCGTTCGGTGCAACACTGAGACCTGAGCATGGGCAGTGGCCAGCTGATCGGCGATCTCGCCTGTGCCATCGGGAGAGCCATCGTCGATCACGAGGATGCGATCTCCCTCGCGCAGCAACGGCAGCAGCGAGCCAACCATCTTCTCGAGGTTCTCGCGTTCGTTGTAGGTGGGTAGGCAGATCGTCGCGCGCATCGCTTGGGCGCTCCTGCGCCTGCGGTCAGTTTCGCAGTATTCGGCGGACGTATGATCGACACAGTGAGCCTTCCAAGGAACGACGAGCTCGCGGGCCAGTTCGAACTGCTCGCCGATCTGATGGAGATCGAGGGGGCAGACGCATTCCGGATCTCCGCGTATCGCAAGGCTGCGGCACGGATTCGCGAGACCCCGGTGCCGGTGGCGAAGCTCGCACTCGAGGGGAAGGCGAAGGAGCTCGCGGGGATCGGAAAGACGATCGAGGGCAAGATCGTCGAGGTCGTCAACGACGGTGAGGTGCACGCGCTCACCAAGCGCAAGGAGGCTGTTCCGGCCGAGCTCGCGTCATTTCTGCGGCTACCCGGTGTGGGGCCGAAGACCGTGAGGCGCATGTGGCTTGACCTTGGCATTACCACGGTCGGGGCGCTCCAGGCCGCCGCCGAGGCGGGTGCCTTGCGTGAGCTCGATGGGGTTGGGGCGAAGCTCGAAGAGCGGATCCTCGAGGCGCTCGCGAAGCCGCAAGCGACTGACGGGCCTCGGCGGACATTGCTCGGCTCGGCGCTCCCACGCCTTGACGACGCCGTTGCCGCGCTGCGTGCGCATCCGGCCGCCATCGCTGTCGACGCTGCGGGTTCAGCGCGTCGCGGCCGTGAAACGGTTCGCGATCTTGACGTGATCGCATCAGCCACCGACCCAGATGCATTGATCGAGGCGTTCTGTTCGCTGCCGTGGGTCGTGTCGGTTGAGGCGAAAGGCCACACGAAGGCGACCGTCGTCTCCCAGGACGGGCTGAAAGTCGACCTGCGTGTTGTGCCGCACGAGTCGTACGGGAACCTGCTGCAGCACTTCACAGGGTCGAAGGAGCACAACGTCGCGTTGCGAGAGGACGCCGTTCGGCGCGGCCTCTCGGTGTCGGAGTACGGGGTCACCGAGGTTGAGAGTGGCGTCACGCACGCGTTCGCAAGCGAGGCTGAGGTCTATCGCTTCCTTGGCTACGACTGGATCGCACCCGAGTTGCGCGAGAACCTCGGGGAACTTGAGGCGGCGCGCAACGGGGAGCTGCCAGCGCTCGTTGTCGAGAAGGATCTGCGCGGCGATCTTCACACCCACACGACCTGGTCGGATGGGAAGGACACGCTTGAAGCGATGGTCGCCAAGGCCGTCGCGCGGGGCTACGACTACTACGCAATCTGCGACCACTCCCAGCGGCTACGGGACGGCGGCTTCGAGGGCCAGGCGGCCGCGATCGAGGCGCTCGACGCGACCGTACCGCTGCGGCTCCTGCGGGGTGTCGAGGCGAACATCCGGGCAGATGGCACGGTCGATGTCCCCGACGAGGTGCTTGCACAACTCGACTGGGTCGTCGCTTCGCTCCACCACGGCTTCGACAAGAGTCCGACGGAGCGAATCCTCGCCGCGATGGAGAACCCGTACGTCGACTGCATCGGCCATCCGACGGGACGCAAGATCGGTAAGCGTGCGCCGGCCGACGTCGATATCGAACGACTGGTCGAGAAGGCGCTTGAGACGGGGACATTCCTTGAGATCAACGCGCAGCCGGACAGGCTCGATCTCTCGGACGTCCACGCGCGTGCGGCGCGCGAGGCAGGCCTCAAGCTCGTGATCGACTCCGACGGCCACAGCATCGGTGCGCTCGACTATGTGGCGCTTGGCGTCGCGCAGGCTCGCCGTGCCTGGCTGACCAAGGCGGATGTCGTAAACACCCACACGTGGAAGCAGATCGAGGCGATGCGAAAGAAGCGCGCGTGAGTGACGTGACGTCGGTGCGCGGCGTCATCTTCGACCTGTGGGACACGCTCGTCGATTGGCCCCACGAGCAGATGCAGCGATTGAACGTTGCGATTGCCGACCACATCGGGATCGATCTCCCCGAGCTTCACCAGCGCATGCGTTCGACCTATCGGATCTCACAGACCGGGCCATTTGAGCGTGCCCTCCGCGCGCTCGGCGTGCCGGATGAGCACGTACCCACGCATGTTGCGGCACGGTTCGCCTTCACGCGCGGGGCGCTAAACCCACGCGAGGGTGTGCTTCAGACGCTTGCCACACTCCGCGAACGGGGTATTCGCACCGGGTTGATCTCGATGTGCTCGGAGGATGTCGCCGTCACATGGCCCGACACGACGCTCGCCCCACTCATCGACGTTGCGACCTTCTCTGCCACCACAGGCCTCGTGAAGCCCGAGCCCGAGATCTACCTCCACACCGCAGAGACGCTCGGCGTTCCTCCGTCCGAGTGCCTCTTCGTCGGGGATGGTGCAAACAACGAGCTCGTGGGTGCCGAGGCAACTGGCATGACGTCGGTGCTGATCGTCCCGGCCGGGAGCGACCCCGTGTGGCACGAAGTGCGAGACTGGCGAGGACAACGTGTCGCGACAATTCCGGAGGTGCTCGAACTGTGTTGATCTCGACCATGAACGACGTGCCCGGGTACACGATCGAAGAGGTGTTCGGCGAGGTGTTCGGCCTGACGGTCAGGTCGCGGAACATCGGCTCGCAGATCGGCGCGAGCCTCAAGTCGATCCTCGGTGGTGAGCTGAAGAGCATGACGAAGGCGCTCGAAGACAGCCGCAACGAGGTGATCCAGCGGATGGTTGACGCGGCTCAGGCGAAAGGCGCCAACGCGATCGTTGCGATGCGCTTCGACACCTCCGAGATGGGGCCGAACTGGACTGAGATCTGCGCCTACGGCACGGCCGTCCGGATCCGTTCGGTCTAACGCGCGGCGCACGACGATGCCGAGAGTCCGCCGGTCGAGACGGCAGCCGCCCGCACTGGAGCTGCTCGCCGCCACGCTCCCCGAACTTCGCCGCGGGCTCTCGGAGCAGGCTGCGCGGACAGTCGCCTATGAGCTCTTCGAGAAGCTCGGCTTCGGGGCGGTTGCCGTGACCGACCGCCACGAGGTGCTTGCGTTCGTTGGTGCTGGTGCCGATCACCACCAGCGGGGTGACACCCCGATCCGGCCCGTGTTCGAGGCACTTGCGCAAGACCGGCCACTTCTTGCACCACTTGGCCTACGGATCGAGTGTGGCCATCCGGCCTGCCCGCTCGGTGCCGCTGCGGTCATTCCGCTGCGGGCATCCGACGGACCCGCCGGCGCTGTTGTCGCCTACGCCACAACAGGCTCGCCGCTCGACGAGGCTGCTGTCGAGACACTAGAGCAGCTTGGCGATCAGCTCTCCGCCCAGCTCCAGCTCTCAGAGCTCGCCTCGGCAACAACAACCGCCCTCCAGGCGCAGATGGAGCCGCACTTCGTCTTCAACGCACTGAACACGATCGCCTCGCTCGTGCGAACCGATCCTGACCGGGCGCGTGGGCTCGTTCTCGCCTTTGCCGACTACGTTCGCTCCAAGCTCGCGCGCGGCAACGAGTTCGTGACACTCGAGGAGGAGCTGCGTCACATCGAGAGCTACCTGGATCTCGAGCAGGCGCGGTTTGGGTCGCAGCTCGAGGTGACAGTCGACGTCCCCGCCGAGGCTCGAACGGTACGCCTGCCACCCTTCCTCGTCCAGCCGATCGTTGAGAACGCGATCAAGCACGGCAAGACCGACCGACCGCTTCGTCTCATCGTGCGTGCACGTGTTCGGCGGGGGAGCCTTCGTGTGACCGTTCGCGACGACGGCCGCGGAATCGCGCGCGATGCGCTCGAGCGCGTACTTGAGCCAGGTGTCTCCGAGAGCCCTGACGGCACCGGACTTGGCCTCGCCAGCGTGCACCAGCGGTTGACCGCCGCCTACGGCGAGGGCGTCCGTCTGCGCTCGTTCCCGTTCGGCACGGTCGTACGGCTTGAGGTCCCGGTCGGGTGAGCGTCCGCGTCGCCCTCGTCGATGACGAAGCGCCCGCGCGTTCCGAGCTGCGCTACCTCCTCTCCGACCATGCGGCGATCGAGGTCGTTGGTGAGGCGGCGAATGCCAGCGAGGCGCTCACTCTGGTTGCGGCCGGCTGCGATGCGATCTTCCTGGACATCGAGATGCCCGGACTCACCGGGATCGATGCTGCACGGCTGATCCGCTCGGCCCACGAGCCGCCAGCCGTCGTGTTTGTCACCGCGCACGCCGGGTATGCCGTCGATGCGTTCGCTGTTGAGGCATTCGACTACCTGCTGAAGCCGGTCGATCCTGACCGTCTCGGCCGGGTGATCGAGCGCTTGATTGAGCGCTCGCGTACCGATGGGGTCGCCGCACCCCCCGCCAAGATCTCCGTCGTTGCGGGCGGCGGTGTTGAGCTCCTCGACTGGGAGGCGATCCACTACGCGGTCGCCGACGGCGACTACTGTCGCGTCCACACGTCCGACCGGTCGTACCTCTGCACGCAGCCGCTTGGTGACCTCGAGGCTGAGCTACCGCCAGAGCGCTTCGCACGCATCCATCGCTCGACGCTCGTCAACCTCGCGCACGTCTCAGCGGTTCGTCGCGTCGGCTCCGATCGCCTCAAGCTGATCCTCGACGACGGCGCTCGCACCGAACTCGAAGTCGCACGCCGACAATCGGCGCGACTTCGCGAACGGCTCAACCTCTAGGGGCTACTCGGCCGGAGCTTCGTCGACGGCTGGCGGAACGGTGCCGCCCGGCTCGTGGCCGCCAAGCACCGCGTCCTTGATGAAGCGGCGTGTTTCAGGACCCGTGAGCGGGTTGAAGAGGATGCCGAGCGCGATGCCCGCGACGAGCACCGTTCCCTTACGCCCACCACGAGCTTTCGTCGGGCGCCCTTGCAGCCGCTCGCTTGCATGGCGGAGGTCTTCGATCGCTTCGGTGAGCTTCGTCCGAAGGTCATCGTCGGTCGCGACACGGGATGCGAGCTGGATCGGCGTGCGCTCCGAGCCCGAAAGCTCCGAATACAGCTCGCGAGCCGTGCCGAACGCGCGCATGACGTCGTTGCGCAGCTTGTCGTCGGTCATCGCCCGTTCAACGTACGGTTTGATGTTCTCCGCTGCGTCCGCGACTCTGTCTTTGTTCTTCGCCATGTCGACCACGTCCTTTCACTCACGCATCTTCGGCCGCCCGACTCGTTTTCGGCTCGGGCCGATCACTGCCGCCGTTGTCTCAGCGGTGGCCGTTGTAGCCCTCGCCGGCTGCGGTGGCTCCTCAAAGGTACAGCGACTGACAGGCCCCGGGTTTACGTTTTCGGCGCCGAACGGCTGGCAAGTGCTGCGCTCCTCGACGTCGGTGACCGCACAGTCGGGCTCGGTCAACCTTGTTGCCGTCCACACCTACCGGCTGACGAAGACCTACACACCCGACCTTTACGCCGCCTCCGGCAAGGAGCTCGGCGGCACCATGGCCAAGTTGGCCAAGCAGCTCAAAGGCATCGTTGCTCACGCCCGCACCGTCACCGTCGCGGCCGGTGACGCACACTCCTACCGGATCGACTACGGCACGACGTCAGAGGAGCTCACCTTCGTGTTCCGCGACCGAATGGAGTTCGAACTCGTGTGTCGCTACGCCAAAGGCACGCAGTCAAAGCCGTGCGCGACGCTCGTCACGAGCTTCACACTCCTCTAGACGGCCGAGCGGGTCGCGCCGCGCGCGACCTGGCTCTCGACGAGCCGTGGGCGTGACCGGAGCGGGCGCACGGTCCCAGGCGTGAACGCGGCCGCGAAGACGTCGTCGATCGTGTCGGCGGCGATGAACTCGAGGGCTCCGCGCGCCTCGGGCGGGAGCTCGTCGACATCCTCCATGTTCTCGCGCGGAAGCACGATCCGACGCAGTCCAGCGCGTTGCGCTGCGAGCGACTTCTCACGGACACCACCGATCGGCAGCACGAGACCCGTCAGAGTGATCTCGCCGGTCATCCCGAGATCGGCAGCAACAGGCTCGTTGCGAAGCAGCGATGCGATTGCGGTCGCCATCGTCACACCCGCCGACGGGCCGTCCTTGGGAACTGCGCCGGCCGGAACGTGGATGTGGACATCGTGCGTCTCGAACCAGTCGTCGGCGAGGTCGAATGCGCGGGCGTTCGAACGAACCCACGACATCGCGGCACGAGCCGACTCCTGCATCACGTCGCCAAGCTGGCCGGTCACCGTGAGGGCGCCCTTGCCCGGGTAGGCCGCCGCCTCGATGAAGAGCACATCGCCGCCAGCCGCCGTGTAGGCAAGGCCTGTTGCAACGCCGGGCTGAGAGGTGCGCTTACGAACCTCGCCACCGTGCTGGCGCGTTCCGAGCCACTCACGCAACTGCTGTTCGTCGATGCGGGTCTTCTCGGTCTTGCCTCTCGCGACCTGCGTCGCCGCCTTGCGGCAGACGTCAGCAAGGCGGCGCTCAAGGTTCCGAACACCGGCCTCACGTGTGTACTCCCGGATGATCGTGCGAAGCGTCGTGTCGTTCAGCGAAAGCTGAGAACGCTTCAGCCCGTTCGCCACGAGCTGCTTGGGCAGCAGATGGCGCTTCGCGATACCGAGCTTCTCCGTCTCGGTGTAGCCCGAGAGCGAGATCGTGTCCATGCGGTCAAGCAGCGGACCGGGGATCGTGTCGAGCGTGTTCGCGGTGCAGATGAAGAGCACCTTCGACAGATCGAACGGGAGATCAAGGTAGTGGTCGCGGAACGTCGAGTTCTGTTCCGGATCGAGCACCTCCAACATCGCGCTTGCCGGGTCGCCGCGAAAATCGGAACCCATCTTGTCGATCTCGTCGATCAGGATCACCGGGTTCGACGAGCCGGCATCTCGCAACGAGCGGATGATCGTGCCAGGAAGCGCGCCGACATAGGTTCGGCGGTGACCACGGATCTCAGACTCGTCGCGCACACCGCCAACCGCGATACGGACGAACTTGCGGCCAAGCGCCCGCGCGACCGACTGGCCAAGCGACGTCTTGCCGACGCCAGGCGGGCCGACGAAGCACAGGATCTGCCCCGAGATCTCGTTACGGAGCTTCGCAACAGCGAGGTACTCGACGATCCGATCTTTCAGCCTGTCGAGATCGAAGTGCTCCTCGTCTAGCACCCGCCGAGCATGCTCAAGGTCGAGGTTGTCCTCGGTGAGGGTTCCCCACGGGAGCGTCAGGATCCACTCAACGTAGGTGCGGATCACACCATGCTCGGCCGCTGCGGCAGGCAGGCGCTCAAGGCGCGCGAGTTCACGTGACACCGACTCGCGCAGCTCCTCGGGAAGTCCCGTCAGGGCATCGAAGCGCTCACGCAGCTCCGCGACCTCCGCCTCTTCCGGGTTCGACTCACCCAGCTCCTGCTGGATCGCTTTCAGCTGCTGACGCAGGAAGTGCTCGCGCTGCCCCTTCTCCATCTCTGACTGCACCTGCGACTGGATCTTCGAGCCAAGCTCGAACACCTCAACCTCGCGCGACAAGATCGCCGACACGCGACGGAGGCGCCGCTCGACGTCGATCGTTTCGAGAATCTCCTGCCGTTCGGCCGTCGAGATCGTTCGCAACGTCGAGGCAACGAGGTGGCAGAGCGCACTCGGGTCATCGACGTTCGCGGCGGCGAGTTGCAACTCCTCAGGCAGGTACGGAGCGAGTCCGATGATCTGCGCAAACTGCCCCTGTACGTTCCGGGTCAGCGCCGCCACGGCGGGGGTATCGCCGTTCTCGTCCGGGAGGGCCGCGAAGGTTGCCGTCAGGTACGGGCTGCTGCCGAGCGCCTCGGCGAGCCGTACGCGCTGCAGTCCGCCGACGAGGATGCGGAGCGTTCCATCGGGGGCCTTGATCATCTTGTGGACGATCGCGACCGTGCCAATGTCGTACATGTCGCCAAAGCCCGGCTGGTCAAGTGAGGCGTCACGTGAGGTGACGAGTGCGATCAGACGATCGCCGGCGACGACATCATCGATCAACGCGACGGACCGATCCTGGCCGATCGCAAGCGGCGCCATTGATTGCAGGAACACAACCGTGTCCTTCAGCGGCAACACCGGAAGCGTGCGCGGGAGCTCGACAACCTCCTCGCCGCCGACCTCGCTCAGCTCAAACGTGATGCCCGTCATGCGGCACCAACAGCAATCGAGATGCGACCGTTTGCGTGCGCGTGTCGCGCGACGGGAAGCTGAACCGTGATTACGCCGAACTCGTAACGCGCAGACGCACCCTCGGTATCGACATCGGCGGGCAGGCGAACCTGCCGACTAAAGAAGCCGTGTTCGATCTCGACCTGCTCGTACACCCGACCATCACCCGAAGGACGCGGGCGCTCGCCCGATACAACGAGCGTGCGCTCCGAAACCGCCACGTTCAAGCTCGACGGATCGACACCCGGCACCTCGACGATCACCGTCAACGCGTCCGAGTCGGCCGAGCGAAACGCATCGATGTTCGGACGGAAGCCACGCCGAAGCCCCACGAACCGCGGAACCTGCCACAAGTCGGCAAACAGCTCCTCAATCTCAGCTTGGATACGGCGGGTATCGCTTTCGCTCACGAACTCTCCCCATGTCGGTCGATGCGACGTGCTTTGGTACCCGACGGGAATCGGCGTGGCGGGTGTTGCCTTTAGAGCGACCCGCACGTTCACACTGTTCTCCGACGCGAGGGTGAAACAGGCCTCTAGCCTTCCGTCGTGGAACGTTGGACACGGCTTGTTCTCCGCCTTCGCGTCGTCGTCATCGCTTTCTGGGCGGTCGTTCTCGTTGCGGGCGGGATCGCGAGCGGAAAGCTCGCGCCGCTCCTCTCGAACACGTTCTCGGTGCCAGGAACCTCGTCGGAGCACGTCAAGCTCGTCCTGCAGGACCACTTCGGCGACCGGGCTGACGGCGCGTTCACCGTCGTCTACCAGCTCACGAAGCCCGCGACACCTGCCACCGTCGCCCAGCTCCAGGCCGTCAACGCGGCGGCTGCAAAGGTCATCCCGACTGGGACAGCCGGCCCGCTCGCACCCGCTGGCCCACGCGTCGTCTACGGCCCGATCGTCTCCACGCTCAAGCTCGCCGACGCCAAGGCGTACACCGGGCCGCTCATTCGCGCGCTCGGTACACCACCTGGCGTCAGCCGCACCTACGTCACCGGTGCGGCGGCGATCCAGCACGACCTCGACCCGATCTTCTCGCAAGACCTGAAGAAGGGCGAGGCAATCGCGATCCCGATCGCGCTCGTCGTGCTGCTGCTCGTCTTCGGCCTGTCGCTCTCGGTGACGATCCCGCTGATCTTCGCCGCCTGCACGATCACCGGCACCCTCGGCCTTGTCTACTTCGTCGCTCAGCTGGCCGAAACACCGACGTACGCCACAAATCTTGTTGAGCTCATCGGCCTGGGTATCGCTGTCGACTACTCGCTCCTCGTCGTCTATCGCTTCCGAGAGGAGCTCGCTCGCGGCAAGAGCAAGGACGACGCGATCGTCCGCACCATGCAGACCGCGGGGCGCGCCGTGATCTTCTCGGGCGGCGCCGTCGCGCTCGGACTCGCACTGCTCGTCGCGATGCCGTTGCCGTTCATGCGCATGCTCGGTGTCGCGGGCTTTCTCATCCCGGTCGTGTCGATCGTCGCTGCCGCGACGCTCCAGCCTGCGCTGCTCTCGTTCTACGGCCGCCGCGGCACAGCCCGTCGCCGCATCCTCCCCGGTGAGCCGACCGATCCCGAACGCGGCATGTGGGCCCGACTCGCCCGCTCGATCATGGCGCGCCCCGCCTGGTATCTGGTCGTCGGCGCGGCGGTGCTTGTCGCTGCCGCTGCCCCCGCGTTCTGGCTTCAGGTCACCCCGGGCTCTGCGTACGGCATCCCACGCAGCCCGCAGTCAGTCCAGGGCTTCGACCTGCTCCAGCGGCACGTCGGGCCGGGCGCGATCGCCCCAAGCCAGATCCTCATCGACAGCGGTAAGGCAGAGGGCGTGACAGCACCGGAGATTCAGGCCGCCACTGTGCGCCTTGTCGCCGCTCTTAGGGCCGATCCTGAAGTCGCCTCTGCGCTGTACGCACCGACCGGCCGCTTCGTCGATCCGACGAAACGGTACGCCCAGATCATCGTTGCGGGCCACCATGACTACGGTTTCCCGGAGGAGCAGGCGTTCGTCCGTCGTCTGCGTGACTCGCTCATCCCTGGGGCGAAGTTCCCGCCCGGGACGATCGTTCAGGCAGGCGGCGCTGCACCGCAAGGCGTCGACTTCCTTCACCAGGCCTACAGCACGTTCGTGCCGCTGATCGCGGCTGTGCTTGTGCTCACGTACTTCCTGCTGTTGCGTGCGTTCCGGTCGGCGCTCTTGCCGTTGAAGGCGGTGCTCCTCAATCTGCTCTCTGTTGGCGCGAGCTACGGGTTGCTTGTGGTGGTCTTCAAGTGGGGTGTTGGCCACTCGCTGCTTGGGCTCTACCACTTCGGTCAGGTTGAGGGGTGGATCCCGATCTTCCTCTTCGCGATGCTCTTTGGCCTCTCGATGGACTACGAGGTGTTCCTCGTGACGCGCATGCGCGAGAGTTGGGACGACGGGGCTGACAACGTGACTGCGGTCGCTCACGGCCTTGAACGCACCGGCCGGATCATCACTGCCGCCGCCGTCATCATGTGCGCCGCTTTCGCTGGCTTCATGGTGGGCCGCATTGTCGGGCTGCAGGAGTTTGGGCTTGGACTTGCTGTTGCCGTCTTCGTTGATGCGACGCTCGTGAGGTCGATTCTCGTGCCCAGCTTGATGGCGGTCCTCGGCCGGTGGAATTGGTGGCTCCCAGGGTGGGCTGCGCGTGTCGTGAGGGTGCAGCCTTCTCCGCGCAGGTAGCGGAGCGTTTCTCGGGCCACCGCCGAGCGTCCCGAGCGGCCGCGTCCCACCCAGCGGCGTCCCAACCGCGGTGTCAGACACCGATTTCTGTCAAGTGTCTTCTGGGTCACATTTGTAACGTTTTTCGCGGCGGTGCCAGCGAAGCGAGGGCCACCAAAACCACCTGTTTGAGCGGGTTTGCGCCTCGACTTGCCGCTCGGCGATTGATCCAAAGTTGGTACAGCTGACCCTTGACAGAAATCGGTGTCTGACACCGGGGGTGAGGGGCGGGGTGCGCGGCGCGCAGTTCGAACGAATTTCGTACACACGCGCTACGAATTCGCAACCGCCGCGGCCGATGATGGGAACATGCGCACCCTCGCCGCAGTCAGCGGAACGCTGACGACGATCATCCTGCTGCTCCCCCACTGAGCTCGCTCTCAGCGGACACACGCTTCCGCGTGGTCCCGCGCATACAACCGGGCAACCGGGCGCTCTAAGCTCGTCCGATGCGCAGGCTGATGCACATCGCCTTCGGGCCCGACGTCGATCGCGCCCTCCGGCCCGTACTGATCGTCGGATTCGGCGGGACATTCGCCATGACGATCCTCTTCCCGTACCTCGGGATCTACGCCCTCAACGAACTCGGCGCATCACAAAACGAACTCGCCGTCACATTCGTCGCATCCGCAACACTCGCCGCCGCAGGCGGGTACACCGCCGGGCACCTCTCCGACCGCATCGGTCGCCGCCGCGTACTGCTCTTCGGCTGGGTGTGCATCGGCACCGTCCCGCTCGGTCTCGCGTTCGTCGGCCACCACGTGCTCATCGGACTCGCCCTCATCGCCGCCTACAGCGCATCGGGATCGCTCGGCGACTCCGCAGGCCAGGCGCTGATCGCAGACCTTGTGCCACCCGAGAAGCAGGCGCTCGCCTACGCCTCAGACCGTGTCGCCGAAAACCTCGGCGTCTGCTTCGGCCCGCCCTTCGGGGCCCTGCTCCTGCTGACCCACGACTGGCGAGTGCCCTTCCTCACCGTCGTGGCGCTCGTCGTGTGCGTCTTCGTCATAGCCCACCGGCTGATCCCCGCTCGCGGCTCGTACGCGCCGAAAGAAGGGACACCCCGGCCACCCTCATTCGGCGTGATCAGGCGCGATCGGCGCTTCCAACTCTTCCTGCTCTTCAACGTGCTCGCCGGCATGACGTACGTCGGGTTCGACTCCGTCTTCGCGATCTCACTCACCTCCTCACACGGCTTCTCACCCTCCCAGGCCGGGCTCGTGCTCGTCGTAAACCCGATCCTGATCACCTTCGTGCAGGTGCGGCTCACACGTCGGTTCCGCAACGTGTCGCCCGCGATCAAGCTGGCGGCCGCGATGCCACTGATGGGACTCCCGTTCCTCTTCCTCGCGGTCTCGTCAGCCCTGCCATTCGTTGCGCTTCTCGTCGTGATCTTCGTGCTCGGCGAGATGCTGTGGGTGCCATCCGCCCAGACCGTGGTCGCCGGACTTGCCCCAGCGGAGATCCGCGGCGCCTACATGGGGTTCTACGGCGGGACGTTCCAGGTCGCCTGGGCCCTCACCCCGTTCTTCGGACTGCAGATTCGCCACGCATACGGCGATCTGGCGATGTGGATCGCCATCGCAACCGTCTCTCTACTCGCCTCCGCGGCCGGAGCGTTCGCCGCCCGAGGTCCGAGAGTCGCCGCAGCGGTAGCATCGGCGTCGCAATGAAAGGATTGATCTGCGCTGGCGGAAACGCGACACGGCTCGAAGAGCTCACCCGCGTCACCAACAAACACCTGCTGCCCGTTGGCCGTTGGCCGATGGTCTACTACCCGCTGCAGCTCCTGCAGCGCGTCGGCGTCCGTGAGGTGCTGATCGTTACCGGCAAGCAGCACGCCGGTGATTTCATCGATCTGCTTGGGGACGGCCGCCTCACCGCGCGCGGCAGCGACGAGGTGCTCTTCGACCTCGACCTCTCCTACAAGGTGCAGGTCGAAGCTGGCGGAATCGCCCAGGTCGTTGGCATGGCGAGGGATTTCGCACGCGGCGAGAAGCTTGTCGTGTGCCTTGGCGACAACATCTTCGAAAAGGCACAGGCCGACGCGATCGCCAACTGGGACACCGACGACGCACTCGTCTTCGTCAAGGATGTGCCCGACCCGGAGAACTTCGGGGTCGTCGCGTACGGCGACGACGGCACCGTCGTTGACCTTGTCGAGAAGGCCGGCGTTGTCGACATGCGTTACCCGAGCCCGCCGTCGAACGACGCGGTTGTTGGTCTCTACTGCTACCCGCCAGACGTCTTCGACATCATCAGCACGCTCAAGCCATCGAGCCGTGGTGAGCTCGAGATCACGGACGTCAACCGGGAGTTCGTCCGTCAGGGACGCCTCTCGGTCAAGCAGGTCGACGGTTGGTGGCACGACGGTGGCAAGCACTGGGGCGACCTCGCCGACGTCGGCCGCCTGATCGACCAGACGGGCGCGAATCAGTGATCGCCGGTCTGGAGCGACTTCCGCTCAAGCGCTTCGAAGATGAGCGCGGCTGGTTCTCCGAACTTGCGCGGGCGAGTGGTCTGCCGAAGCCGATCCGTCAGGTGAATCTCTCGCGTTCGGCGAAGGGCGTGATCCGCGGGCTCCACTTCCACGAGCGCGGCCAGGATGATCTCTTCGTCTGCCTCGAAGGGATGGTGCGTGTCGTCGTTCTCGATCGAACGACGGGCGAGACGTTCACGGAGGACATCGGCGACGACAATCCGGTTGCGATCTACGTTCCCGGCATTCACGCGCACGGGTACGAGGCGCTGACGGACTGCCTGTTCAGCTACCTCGTCACCGAGGAGTACGACGCAGCGAATCCCGACGAGCATGGTGTCGCCTGGAACGACCCGCGCGTTGTCAACCTTTGGAGCACGCAATCACCGCTTCTCTCCGCCCGGGACACGGCCGCGGCGCTCTGATCACGGGTGCCGGTGGCCAGCTTGGCCACGCGCTCGCTGAGACGTACCCCGAGGCGCTGGCGCTCACACGCAGCGAGTGGGATGTCACATTTCCGGCCTCGGAGCTGCTGAAGCCCGAGCTCGTCCTGCATGCCGCCGCCTGGACAAACGTCGATGGTGCCGAGGATGACCCACAGGACACGGCAGCCGTCAACGTTGGTGGTGTGCAACACGTCGCCGAGCTTGGCGTGCCGTTCGTTCTCTACTCAACCGACTACGTGTTCGACGGAACGAAGCGGACGCCGTACGTTGAGTCTGACCGGACGAACCCGCTCGGGATCTACGGTCGCACGAAGCTGCACGGGGAGGCGGCGTCGGGCGAGCAGGTCTGGATCGTTCGTACCTCGTGGCTCTTTGGCGCAACGGGGAAAAACTTTGTGCGCACGATGCTTCGGCTTGGCGCCGAACGTGACGAGGTTGCCGTGGTCGACGATCAGCGCGGCTGCCCGACCTTTGTCGGGCATCTTGCACAGGCGACGGCGGCGATCACCGAACTCCCGTTTGGCGTCTACCACGTCGCTGCTGACGGCGACTGCACCTGGGCCGATTTCGCCGAGGCGATCTTCGAGGACGCAGCGCTTGACTGCCGCGTCCGGCGCATCACCACGTCCGAGTTCGGCGCGAGAGCCCCACGTCCCGCGTACTCCGTTCTGCGCTCCGAGCGGGGGGCGCCGACGCTGCCCCACTGGCGCGACGGTCTGAGGGAGTGCCTCCGCCTCCTGGGCGCCCGGTAGCCTTCCCGCGATGCGTGTCCTCGTTACCGGCGGTGCCGGCTTCATCGGGTCGCACTACGTGCGCCTACTTGCTGCCAAGGGCGACGAGGTTGTCGTTCTCGACAAGCTCACCTACGCGGGCAACCGCGAGAACATCGCTGACGTTCCACACACGTTCCATCAGGGCGATATCGCCGATCCGATTGCTGTCGCGAAGGCTGCGGAAGGGTGCGACGCGATCGTTAACTTCGCTGCCGAGAGCCATGTCGACCGCTCGATCATGGGTCCTGCCGAGTTCATTCTCACCGATGTCTTGGGCACACAGGTGCTGCTTGACCATGCGCGACACAACGACCTTCGTTACGTCCAGGTGTCGACCGATGAGGTGTACGGCGACATCCCGCTCGACGTAGCTCCGTCAACGGAAGACGCCCCGATTCGGGCGTCCAGTCCGTACTCAGCGTCGAAGGCTGGCGGCGACATGCAGGTGCTGGCGTACGTCCGCACGTTTGGCGTCAACGCGAGCATCACACGTGGCGCCAACACCTACGGTCCGTACCAGTACCCCGAGAAGCTGCTGCCGCTCTTCATCACGAACGCGTTTGAGGGTCTAACCCTCCCCGTGTACGGCGACGGCCGGCAGCGGCGCGAGTGGCTGCATGCGGAGGATCACTGCGCGGGTATCGATCTTGTGCTCCGAAAGGGTGGCGCGGGTGAGGTC
>OMIZ01000056.1 GCA_900299235.1 Actinomycetota bacterium | reverse complement strand
CCGGTAGGAAAACGGGCTGTGTCCATCCCCGATCCGGACGACCCCCACAACGCCCGAACGCACCGCAGACCGCGCCTATAAGTACGATTGCGCGCGATGTCGACCTCAGTAGTCACCGGCGGAGCCGGATTCCTTGGCTCGCACCTCTGCGACTACCTCGTAGCGCAGGGCCATCGGGTGATCTGTGTCGACAACCTGGAGACCGGCTCGCTCGAAAACATCGAGCATCTGCGTGGCCCGGAGTTCCTCTTTGTCTACCAGGACGTTGTCGATGGCATCTGGATCGACGAGCCGGTCGACTTCGTGTTCCACCTTGCGAGTCCCGCAAGCCCGATCGACTACCTGCGCCTGCCGCTGCAGACACTGAAGGTTGGCTCGCACGGAACCGCGAACGCACTCGGCCTCGCCAAGTGGAAGCGCGCTCGATTCTTGATCAGCTCAACGAGCGAGGTCTACGGCGATCCGCAGGTGCACCCGCAGCCCGAGACCTACTGGGGCAACGTCAACCCGATCGGCCCTCGCGGCGTCTACGACGAAGCGAAGCGCTATGCCGAGGCGCTCACCATGGCCTACCACAAGCAGCAGGGCGTCAACACTGCGATTGCGCGCATCTTCAACACCTACGGGCCGCGTATGCGCAAGAACGACGGCCGCGCATCAGTCACCTTCCTGAACCAGGCGATCGAAGGGAAGCCGCTCACGGTGTTCGGCGATGGTTCGCAGACGCGCTCGATGTGTTATGTCGACGACCTGATCCGAGGTCTTTATCTCCTTGCGATGTCGAACGAGCACATGCCCGTGAACATCGGAAATCCCGATCACGAGTTGACGATGAAGGAGCTCGCTGAGGCGTGTATCCGCGTCACCGGCTCTTCAAGCACGATCGTGTACGAGGCGCTCCCGACCGACGATCCACTCGTCCGACGCCCCGACATCACACGGGCTCGCGAGATCCTCAGGTGGCAGCCTGAGATCGATCTTGACGAGGGTCTGCGCCGATGGCTGCGCGCCCTCGGCCACACACCTGCTGCGTAACTAGGCTGCGGCGGCGTTCGGCATGGGCAGTGGAAGCCCAGCTTCGCTAAGCAGTTCGCGGTAGAGCGCGTCGACGTCGTCGACGAGACGTGAGACGCGATAGCGCGGCACGACACGCTCGCGGCCGACCCGACCCATCTCAGCCCGCAGAGCCGGGTCACGGGCGAGCTTCTCGAGCGCATCGGCGAGAGCCTCGGTGTCGCCGACAGGGCACAGGATGCCGTCGACGCCATCGGTGATGACATCCTCAACCCCACCGACGCGTGTCGCGACGACGGGTCGCTCTGCAGCGAGCGCTTCGATTGCCACCACGGGTGTTCCTTCATTTCCGGACGGGAGCAGGAGCGCATCCATTAAGGCGTAGTACGCGGAGACATCCCGCTGATAGCCGATGAACAGCACGTCGCGGGCGATCCCGAGCTCGTAGGCGAGCTGCTCGGCCTGGGCGCGGTCCGGGCCGTCGCCAACAAGGCAGAGCCGGGCGTCGATCCCGCGTGCGCGGAGCGAGCGGAACGTCTCAAGGACGTCGGGGACACGTTTGATGCCGGTCATGCGGCCGATCCAGCCAACGACGAACACCCCGTCGGGCACCCCGAACAACCCGCGGAGATCGCTTCGCCGTTCCGATGCGCCCGCACGTTGCTCAAGGTCGATGCCGAGGCGGATCACGCTGAACTTCTCGGCGGGTGCGACGCCGAGTTCGACGAGGTCGTCCCGCACTTCTGGACTGACCGCGACAAGCCGTGTGGTGTGCTCTGCCATCTCGTGCTCGAGCTTGCGGTAGAAGGCCGTCGTTGCAGGATTGAAGTACCCGCGCAAGACGTGTCCGTGGAAGGTGTGGACAACGATCGGCGGCTTCGCGCTACCCGCAAGCTGCGCCGCGACACGACCAACCGTGCCGGCCTTTGCGGTGTGCGTGTGGAGGATGTGCGGCTGGAACGTGCGGATCAGCTTCACAAGCCGTGCCACCGTCATCGGGTCGTAGAGCGGCGAGACATCACGGTGCATCTGCGGCACGGTCTCGATACGAACCCCGCGCTCCTCTGCGACGAACGACATCGAGCTCTCACCGTGTGCGAGTGAGCCGGCGACGAGGGTTGTGTTGTATCCGCGCGTCTGGAGACCTTCGGTGAGGTACGAGACATGCAGCGCAGGGCCGCCCATGTTGAGGCGGGCGATCACGCGCATGACGCGGATCGGCTCAGCCACCAAATGCCTCGACGGTCCTCCGGAGTCCCTCTTCGAGATCAACGCTTGGTGCGTAGCCGAGCAGGGTGCGGGCGCGTGAAATGTCGGCCCACGAGTCGCGAATGTCGCCAGTGCGGGGTGGCAGATTCTGCTTCCGCACCTCCTTGCCCATGATTCGCCCGATCGCTTCGGCGAGATCGGTCACGCTTGAAGGGGCGGCAGCTGCAACGTTGATGATCTGCCCGTTTGCGTCCGGCGCTGTCGCTGCACGCAGGGTTGCGTCGACGACGTTGTCGACGTAGGTGAAGTCGCGGGATTGGCCACCATCGCCGAAGATCGTGATCGGCTCGCCTTTCGCAATCGCCGAGATGAAGAGCGGCACAACCGCCGCATACTGCGAGAACGGGCTCTGGAATGGGCCGAAGACGTTGAAGTAGCGCAGCACGACTGATTCGAAGCTGTCGTAGACGCGGCTGAAGCTGATGCAGTATCGCTCGGCTGCGAGCTTCGCCACTGCGTAGGGCGAGATTGGATCGGGTGGCTGATCCTCCGTGCGCGGAAGCGAACCCGTCGCGCCGTAGATCGATGACGACGACGAGAACACGACGCGCCGGACACCCTGATCGCGCGCGGCGAGCAGCGTGTTCAGTGTCCCTTCGACGTTCACTGCGTTTGAGGTGAGCGGGTCACCGACCGACCGCGGTACGGAGCCAAGGGCTCCAAGGTGGTAGACGGTGTCGACGCCCCGCGCTGAGTGGTGGACGCGCTCGTAGCTGCGCAGCTCGCCCTCGACGATCTCGATGTCGAGACCCGTGAGGTTCGCGCGGTTGCCGGTCGAGAAGTTGTCGAGTACGCGCACCTCGTCACCGCGCGCAAGCAGTGCGCGCACGACGTTGGTGCCGATAAAGCCGGCGCCGCCGGTGACAAGGACTTTGGTCATCGGGTGGCGGTCACGTGGAAGTTGAGGAAGAGCGAACCAGGCACGGGCTCTCGCAGATTCGCAGATCGGGCATCGAGTGCAGCGCACGTACGGTTCAGCAGGTTGATCGCGACTCCTCCCGCTCGCCGGAGGTGCAGCTTCGCGAACACGAGGTCAAGGTAGGTCGCAACGAGCGAGCCGACGCACGCGGCGGTGCCTGCACCGGGGACGACCTCGACGGAGCTCCACATCCCGTTTTCGGCCACCACGCGCTCAAGCCCCGTGTGCGTCCAGCGCCAGTAGTCGGGGTATGCACCCCGCATCCCGTGGTAGACGGCAGCGCCGTGGGTTGCGAGCAGCAGGCGTCCCCCGGGCTTGAGCACGCGATAGAGTTCGCGAATCGCCTGCGCCGGATCGTCGACGTGTTCGAGCAACTGCAGGCACACGGCGACGTCGAACGACGCATCATCTGCCGGGATCCGCTCGACCACGCCGTGGAGATCGGCGTGAGGGTTGTCGGCGAGGTCGAGTCCGACATACTCGCGGACGCCACTGAAGTACGGCAGGTACGGCTTCTCGCCGCAACCCACATCAAGCACGCGGAGGCCGGTTGCTCGCGCTCCCTCCTGCTGCATCCACGCAGAAAGTGGCGCACGAAGCGCCCAGTTCGGCAGCGAGCGCGACGGATTGCGCTTGTCGTCTCCCGGCCAGGATGACGGTGCGGGTCGAGTGGTCATTACCGGCAGCCTCTCATGTCAGCCCTCGTCGTGCGACAGCAGCCAGGCCGAGGCCGAGCCAGGTGACGGCTTCGAGCGGGACGCCAGCAACGATTCCGATCGCATTCCATGTGCCCGCGGCGACGACGATCACGCCAACCGCTGTCGCGCTGAGAAACGCCTCTGGGCCTGCGCGCCAGGCGAAAGAGAGGCCGATGCCGAACACCGACAGCAGCAAGGCCAGGCCGACGATGCCCGTGTCGGCGAGCGCCTGCACCCAGAAGTTTTGGACGCCCCACGGATGCTCGGGTGAGGGATATGCCTGTGCTGGCTGCCCGGGGTAGCGCTTGATGGCGTCGGCGAGGTAGGGCTGGTAGCGGTTCGCCGATCGCTCAAAGCCGACGCCAAGGATCGGGTGATCCCACCAGATCCGCACGCCGATGTAGCCAAGCATCGTGCGCTGCGATCCGGTCTGGACGTCGGATGATGTGTCGGCAGGCGCTGGTTTGATGCCGAGGAATGCCAGGAAGTGGGAGAGGTCGTAGCTGCGGAGCGCGAGCACGCCCACACCGGTAACGCCGGCGATCACCCAGATGGCGAGGGCTCGACGGAGCGTCAACAGGTGCACGCGGCGGCCTGCCACACAGATCAGTGCTGCGGCAAGGAGCACACCCGAGTACTCGAAGATCGACGCGGCAAGCATCGATCCAAGCGACCCGGCGGCAAGCGCCGCTGCGACGAGGCGACCGCGCTTGTCGGTTGCAAGTGCGGCAAAACCAATCGCGAGCGCCATTCCCGAAAGCGCTGCGAAGTCGTGGATGCCTAGGAATGAGACTTCGCGCTGCCCCGGTCGCTTGCCCTCGAACTCAACGACGATGCCCGCGAACTGGAGCAGGCCCCAGACGGTTGCCGCGACCGACCAGCCGACGATTCCGACAAGGAAGATCGTGAGGTCGCGGCGTCGTATGAGCACGAGCGCCGCCGCGGGTGCAAGCAGCGCGTACTCGATCACCTTGGCGTCGGTGACGAGGTGGGTCGAGAGTGCTTCGACGGGTCGCCAGAAGCACGTGAGCGTCCAGTACCCGAGGAGTGCTGCCATCGCGATCCAGAGTGGTCGCCCAGCGCGGAGACCGCTCAGGCCGGTTTGGCGGGCCGCTGCGAGGGCGGCGAGTACCGCAGCGCCTACCGCGACGTCCGAGCCGTAGACGTCAAGCGGACCAACCGCGAGGTGCGCCTGGTAGCGCACATGCAGGAAGATCAAAGGGATCGCAGCTGCGAGAACGAGTGCCGGGACGTCCTCAGAACGCAGACGAGCTTCCAAGAGAACGAATATACTCGGCCGACCGATGCCTTCCCGCGTGCTCTGGCGACGATCGGCGACGGCGTTCTCGGTCTACGGGTCGACCGCCCTTGGTTTTCTGGCGACGATCGTCGCCGCCCGTGAACTCTCGAAGGGTG
>OMIZ01000055.1 GCA_900299235.1 Actinomycetota bacterium | reverse complement strand
GCGGCCGCCGCTGGAACGCTGGTCCCGAACGACACGGCCGCGGTTATCGCTCTCGCGCTCGCGGCACTCGTCGCGGCAACGCGGCCGGCGTTCCGGCAGCGGCCGCACCGCTGGCGGTCGCGTGGCCGCACGCGGCTCCGGCGCTCGGAGCGGTTGCTCTTACGTCGGCGTTCATCCATGCGCGGACGCTCACGCGGCCCGCCCCGCCACTTCTCGTCGGTCTCGCGTTCGCCGCATGGATTGCGCATGCGGGCGATGGCGGCCTGATCCGTGGGGCAGCCGCATGTATCGCGATCGCTGGAGCGGCAACACTGTGCGTCCGTGCCGAGCGTGATGTCCGCACCGCGGCGGGGGCCTTCGGTGCGTCTGCCGCGGCCGTCGCGCTGGTCGCGGGACTTGTCGGCACGACCGGCGTTCGCGCCGATCTGATCGCGATTGCGGCTGCTGCCGGGCTTGCCGCTGCCTCGGGGTCGGGTCTGCGGTGGATCGCGGCAGCCGATCTCGCGGGAATCCTCGTGTTGCCATCCCCTGTCGGGCTCGTAGCGGCGGGGGTCGCGCTCGCGGCGCTGATCGCCGTCGACACGTTGACCGTCGCTGATGGTGCGGCGGCAGCTGTCGCCGCAGGGCTTGCATGGGTGCTCGGCGCCCCCGTCAGCAAGGGTGTCCTTCCACACGGCGTCTGGACGACGGTGAGTGGGTACGCCGATACCTACCACCGCCTCGGTACCGCCGGTCTCGTGCTCTTCGCGCTCCTGCTTGTCGCGATCGCATTCACGTTGCCGCGACGCCAGCTCCCTGCCGTGCTTGCGGTTGCCGCAGGTGCCGCGCTCGCGCCGCTCGAAGCGACGGCGCCGCTGTGGCTGCTTGCCGGGCTCGCCTCGCCGATCCGTCGCGCCACCGCACGCTACGCCGTTGCCTCGACCGCCGTCGACGAGGGCTGGCTGCGCGACCTCGAGGACGACCTCCGCGATCTTGAGGATGAGATCGAAGATCGTCGGCGTGGGCTTGAAGCTGAGGAAGATCGCCTTCGCCGTCGCCGGGAGGCGCTCGACCAACGTGAGAAGGAGCTGGCTCGCCGTGAACGGACAGCGATCGACGTTCGCGCGCCCGAGCCGCCACCGCAGCCGCGTGGGGAGGATCCGGAAGAGAAGGAACGTCGCCGCAAGCTGGAGGAGCGCGAGCAGGAGCTCGAAGCACGGCTCGCCGCGCTCGACGACGGGACGCGCTCGTTTGACGTGCGCACGCGCGAGCTGGAGGCCCGCCTCAAGGCTGTTGATGCCTCTGCCCGTGCCCTCGAAGATCGCGAGCGGGTGCTCAACGAGCGCGAGCTTGGGCAAGACATCAAGCAGCGGAAGTTCTCAGACGCTCTCGACGAGTTCGAGCGGCGCGCGGCCGACCAACAGGCTGCGATCGAAGCGCGCGAGCGGGCGCTCGAACAGCACGAGCGTGCAATCACCGAGGCATTGGACGCGCGCGAGCGAACGCTCACCGATCGCGAGAACGCCATCGAGTCGCGTCTCGAGCAGGGGTTCAACGAGGCGTATGCGGCTCAGGAGGCCGAGGTCAAACAGCGCGCTCGCGATCTTGATGAGCGTGAGAGGCTTGACGCCGAACGCCGACGGCGATTTGACGACGCGCTCAACGAGCGTGAAGCCGCGGTCGCCGCGCGCGAGCGTGAGAGCGAGCTTCGTGAGCGGGAGCTTGTCGGTCGCCTTGCCGAGCTCGAGGTGCGTGAAGGCGACTTCATCGAGCGCGAAGGCAACCTGCGCGAGCGCGAAAGTGGCATCGAGAGCACGCTGCGTGAGCGGTCGAAGAACCTCGACGAGCTTGAACGGACGATTGCCGAGCGCGAGCGAGCGCAAGAGGAGCACATGCGCTCGCTTGAGGCCGCAGTCGCGGAGCGTGAGCGCATTCTTGAGAAGCGGGAGAAGTGGGTTGGCTCCGTCCTCGATGAGCGCGAAGCGGCTCTCTCCGAGCGCGAACGGACGCTTGCCGCGCGGGAGGAGTGGGTCGGCCAGAAGCTCGAAGAGCGTGAGCGGGCGATCATGGAGCGAGAGCGGATCAGCCGCACGTCGCTCACCGAGCGCGATACGCACTTCGCCGACCGCGAGCGGTTGATCGCGGAGCGCGAGGCGGCATTCGACGCCAGACAGGCGACGATCACGGAGCGCGAGGCCGCGATCGAGGCGCGTGGAAGCCAGCTCGACGAACGTGAGGCGGCTCTTGCCGAACGCGCGAAGGCGGCCGAGGATCTCAGCGCCGCGATGCTTGAACGTGAGACGGCGCTCGAGCAGCGCGCGATTGAGCTTGAAGCCCGCGCTCGCGCGGTGGCGGAGCGAGCTGCAGCAAACGATGCTCAGGGTGCGACGCTTGCCGAGCGTGCTCTCTCGCTTGACATGAAGGAACGCGATCTCCAGGAACGCGAGCGGATCGCCGAGACAGGTCGCGACGATGCCGAGTCGCTTGCAACGGCGCTCGACGCCCGCGAGCGGTCGCTTGAGCAGCGGCTGGCTGAGGTTGAGGCGCGTCTTGCCGCCGTTGCGGAGCAGGAGGCGTTGCTTGCTCAGCGTGGGGCGCTTGGGATCACCGTCGCTGAGGAGCAGGCGCTTACCGAGCGGGTCGCTGCTCTTGAAGCGCGTGAGCGCGCCCTTGAGGAGCGCCTTGCGGCTACGGCGTCGCGCGACGAAGTGATCGCCGTACGTGAGGCTGCGATGCGCGATGAGGCTGCGGCCGTGCATGCGCGTGAGCAGCTTCTGGTCGAGCGCGAACGGCTCATCGTTGAGCGAGAGGCACAGGTCGCGTCGGCTGCGGCTCTCGTGCCAGACGACCCCGATCTGCTGAACCGCTTCCGCGCGCTTGAGGAGCGCGAAGCTGCGCTCGCGTCGCGCGAGCGTGGGTTGAACGAGCGCGAGCGTGTGCTCAGTCGGCGCGAGCAGCGCGCTGCGCCCGCGATTCCGGCAGACCGGGCGCCCGAGAGCGTCGAGCAGTCTGGCGCTCCGACCGCCGAGACGACAACGGACGAGCGGCCGCCACGTCGGTTTGAACGCACCGATGAAGACGTATCGCGCGCGGCGCCACGAAAGTTTGGTCGCGGCCGTCTCTCCGAAGATCTCCGCGCTCCCGCATTCCAGCTCGCTGGCGACGATGAGGACGATCTGGGTGACGCGCGGCCCCGGCGCCCGTCGGCGAAGCCGGTGGAAGCTCCGCGGGCGCCCGAACCGGTTCAGGTCGACCAGCCATTGGCTCCCGCTGCTGCGGCGGTTCCTGCTCTCGAGCCCGAGTCAGCTCGCACACCTGTCGCCGACACGCCACTGCCGGTTGCCGCGACACCACCGCAGATCCCCGTCGCTCCAGAACCGCCACAGTCAGCAGCTCCAGCGGCGCCGACGCCAGCGCCTGCGGTCGCAGAGTCGATCCCGGCCCCAGCGCCGGCAGCGCCTGCGCCCCCGAGCATCGGAGCGCCTCCTGCGGCAGCACCGCGCGGGCCACGACCGCTTGGGCCGGTGCAGCCGGAGCCTCGCCACTGGAATCTCGCCGTGCTCGCCTGGCTCGTCGAAGACGCCGCCGCGCAACACCCAAATCGCATCGAGGAATGGCGCAGCTACCTCGAACTGCTCAACTCGCACGCGGAAGACGGAATCGCTCCGCCGGCCTTCGACGAGCTCATCTGGGACGTCTTCCGGCCGATCGTCGATCCGGCAGGCACCTAGCCCGACGACATCTTCGGAACGTGCGGGTTTGTCGCCTGCGTGAGGTCATCCTGTAGGGGTACGATGGGCCACTCGATCAGGGCAAACGGTGGCGCCGCCGCAGGCGGCAGAGAGGTCTCACGTGTTCGAAAGGTTTACGGAAAGAGCTCGCCAGGTCGTCGTACTCGCGCAGGACGAGGCCCGTGCGCTGAAGCACAACTACATCGGCACTGAGCACATCTTGCTCGGCCTGCTCCGCGAGGAGGAAGGGCTTGCCGCACGTGTCCTTGAGTCGCTCGACATCACCGTCGAAGAGGTGCGCGCGCAGGTAGCGCGCATCGTCGGCCAGGGTGATGAGGTCACGACCGGCCAGATCCCGTTCACGCCGCGCGCCAAGAAGGTGCTTGAGCTCGCACTGCGCGAGGCGCTCTCGCTCGGCCACAACTACATCGGCACGGAGCACATCCTGCTCGGCCTCGTTCGTGAGAACGAGGGTGTCGCCGCCCGCATCCTGCTCGACTTCGACGCCGATGCCGAGAAGATCCGCAACGAGATCATCCGCATGCTCTCTGGCCCGGGTCGCCGTGGCCAGGCGCAGGCCGGGCCTCCTGGCGAGAAGTCGAAGAGCTCCAAGCTGCTCGACCAGTTCGGGCGCAACCTCACGAAGCTCGCCGCGGAAGGCAAGCTCGATCCGGTTGTCGGCCGCCAGAACGAGATTGAGCGCGTCATGCAGATCCTGTCGCGCCGCACTAAGAACAACCCGGTGCTGATCGGCGAGCCAGGTGTCGGTAAGACGGCCGTTGTCGAGGGACTTGCATCGCGCATCTCGGCAAACCAGGTGCCTGACATCCTCAAGAACAAGCAGATCTACACGCTTGATCTGGCGGCGCTTGTCGCCGGTTCGAAGTACCGCGGTGAGTTTGAGGAGCGCCTCAAGAAGGTGATGAAGGAGATCACCCAGCGCGGCGACATCATCCTGTTCATCGACGAGCTCCACAACCTCGTTG
>OMIZ01000054.1 GCA_900299235.1 Actinomycetota bacterium | reverse complement strand
GGAGATCGCGGCGACGCAGGCCGCGGCAAAGGCCGCAGCCCCGAAGCCGGCTCCCGTGAAGGCGGCCCCCGCGAAGACGGCCCCCGCGAAGAAGCCCCCCGCCGGTACGCACGTCGCCGTTGGCTACGCACGCACAGGCTCTTCCGGCACCGCGGTCGCATGGCTCTTCCGCACCGGCTAACGCACTCGTAACGCTCCGTTCCGCCGGGATACCCCTATCGAGGGATGGGCGATTGCTCGTCGCCAATGACAATGGTGGGAGCGCCTCTCTCCGGTGCACCCCACCGCAACTGGAGATGTCCTCGATCGCGAACGCCGAGAGGCGGTGCGGTGAGGAAGCGCACAGATGGGTGCCGGACTTGGCTTCTGTCCCCCGGCCCCAGCGTGGGGGGAGTCCCCCGGCTTCCCCCACGCACCTTTCCTTCGATCAGATGACGGCGTGTGGGACGCGAGTGCGTCGACCCTACCCGAGGTAGGGGTAGCGGTAATCGCGTACCGGGACGAACGTCTCTTTGATCGTGCGTGGCTGTACCCACCGGATCAGGTTCCACATTGAGCCAGCCTTGTCGTTCGTGCCAGAGCCGCGCGCACCACCGAACGGCTGCTGGCCAACGACGGCGCCGGTGGGCTTGTCATTGACATAGAAGTTCCCTGCGGCGTACCGGAGGCGGTCGGCGGCGACCGCGACCGCGGCGCGATCCTGCGAGAAGACGGCTCCGGTCAGCCCGTATGGCGACGTCGAGTCGACGAGGTCAAGGGTCTCTTCCCACCGCTTCTCGTCGTAGACGTAGACCGTAACCACGGGGCCGAAGAGCTCTTCCCGCATCGTGCGGAAGGTCGGGTCGCTCGTCTCGATCACGGTCGGCTCCACGAACCAGCCGTGCGAGTCGTCGGTGCCGCCGCCAACGAGGATGTTGGTACCGGCGGTCGCACGCGCCTCGGCGATCGCATCGCGTTGGATCGCGAACGATGCACCATCGATCACCGCACCCATGAAGTTTGAGAAGTCGGACGTATCACCCATCGTGATCGTGGACACCTCAGCGGCGAGCCTTTCGCGGATCTCGGGCCAGAGGTTTGACGGGAGGTAGACACGCGAGGCCGCGGAACACTTCTGGCCCTGGTACTCGAACGATCCGCGCACGATCGCGGCAACGACAGCGTCGACGTCAGCGGACGGGTGGGCGATGATGAAGTCCTTGCCGCCGGTCTCGCCGACCATGCGTGGGTAGCTCTTGTACCGCTCCATGTCGTTTGCGACGGTCTTCCACATGCCGTTGAAGACGCCGGTGGAGCCGGTGAAGTGGATGCCTGCAAGCTCGGGGCTTGCGAGCGCAACGTCGCCGATCGTCCTGCCCGACCCGGGAAGGAGATTGATGACCCCGTCAGGCAGCCCGGCCTCTTGGAAGAGGCGCATCAAGTAGTACCCCGAGAGCATCGCGGTCGACGCGGGCTTCCAGAGCACGACGTTCCCGAGCATCGCGGCAGATGTCGTCAGGTTGCCCGCGATCGCCGTGAAGTTGAACGGCGAGACGGCGAGAACGAAGCCTTCGAGCGGGCGGTACTCAAGGCGGTTCCAGACTCCCGGCGATGAGATCGGCTGCTCGGCGTACATCTCGGTCATGAACTGGACGTTGAAGCGTAGGAAGTCGACGAGCTCACACGCCGAGTCGATCTCGGCCTGGTGCGCGGTCTTCGACTGGCCGAGCATCGTTGCGCCATTGACCGTGTCGCGCCACGGACCTGCGAGCAGCTCCGCCGCCTTCAGAAACACGGCCGCACGATCCTCCCACGGCCAGCGCGACCACTCCTGCCAGGCGGCCCGCGATGCCTCGATCGCCTGCGTGACGTGTTCAGCCGATGCCTGATGGACGTCGGCGAGGACGTGCTGGTGGTCGTGCGGGACAACCGCCGGGCGCGTATCGCCTGTGTGGATGTCTTTGCCGCCGATAACGACGGGGATCTCGATGCGCTCGGCTCGGAGCTCAGCGAGTCGCTTGCCAAGCCGTTCGCGCTCCGGGCTACCGGGGGCGTAATCGAGAACCGGCTCGTTCCGGGCGACGGGCGGGGTCGAGGCAGAGTGACGCGTCATGCGGAAACCATACGTCGGCGCCGCGCGCTGAGCGAGCGCGTTAGGTGCGCAGCAGGAAGGTCGCCGTCACGACGACCCACACCATGAAGCCCACGGCCGAGGCCCAGAGCGTCGAGCCCGCGAGCGTCCAGTCAAATGCGGACTCGGCCATGCCGACGCCGAGGACGACGAGGCCGCCAGCGACGCCGAGCCGCCCGAGCGTGCGAGGAACCTTGCGCGCCGAGAGGCCTGCGAGCGACGAGCCAATCACGACCGACGCGGCGCAGGCGGCAGCAACACCGGCGAGCTCCGTCGACTGTTCGGCGACAGCGCCGGCCTCAAGTGCAATGAACGATGCGCCGCCACCGAGCACGATCCCTGCGAAAAAGCGGTCGGGGTCGTAGCGGACGAGCTTCGCGCGCAGGCTCTCGAGGAACCAGAAGAGGCAGAACGCCGACGCTGCGAAGAGCGCCATGCCGACGCCAGGATGGTCGCCTGCAAGGAGCAGCGAAGCGAGCCCGATCAGGACGTAGGCGTAACCGAGGAGAGGAAGCCGGTGGCGCATCGGCGACGGACGGTACAACATGCGTCGGTGCAGCCGACGCTCGTTCTGTACGACGCGCCCGGATGGGGGACAGGAGAGCTGTGGCTGGAGGGAGACGTGGTCGTGTGGTGTGAGCACCCGCGTCCGCATCCCGCCGGGGCGCCTGCCGGTGGCCGTCGAGATCACCCGCTTGGCAAACGGCTGGCCGCATGGTTTGCGGGCACCGTCGACGACTTCGCTGACGTCGAGCTCGAGTTCGAGCCGGGCTTCCACGGGGACTGCGCGAGAGCGCTCCGTTCCGTGCCGCGTGGGTCGATCGTTACCTACGGCGAACTCGCAGCGCTCGCTGGGCGACCGGGAGCGGCGCGCGCTGCCGGGACGTTCTGCGCGCGAAATCGGCTCGGCGTGTTCGTTCCGTGCCATCGGGTCGTGGCAGCAAATGGAATCGGCTCATACGGTGAGCTCGGCGTTGGCTACAAGCGCCGTCTGCTGGCAATGGAGGGGGTCGAGCTGTGAGCGGTCTGTCGGAGCCGCTGCGCGATGAGCTGGCATCGATCGCACCGCGTCGGCGCTGCTGCCGGCTCGCCGAGCTCTCGGCGTTGAGCCACGCCGCCGGCACATGGCACCTCCATGGTCGCGGCGAGCGCTCGGTGCATCTCGACCTCGTGAGCGCGGCCGTCGCTCGCCGGGCGTTCAGCTTGCTGCGTGGCTTCTCGGTTGGGTCGGAGATCAGGACGTACCAGCAGCACGCCTTCGGCAAGGCAACCAGGTACCAGCTCCATGTTGAGCTCAACGACGCTGCAGCAGCAGTCTTGCGCGAAGCAGGGGTCGTGTCGGCTTCCGGCGCACCACTCGAGACCGTCCCGAAGCAGGTCGTGGGGCGGTCGTGCTGTCGGGCGTCGTATCTGCGCGGCGCGATTCTTGGTGCCGCCTCGCTCTCGGGCCCGCGCAACCCGCACCTTGAGATCCGTGCCTCAACTCGTGCCGGTGCGGCGTTTCTTGCTGGACTGGCCGAGGCGGAAGGGTGCCGGCTTTCGGTCACGGAGCGGCGAGGCCAAGGGCTCGCCTATGCAAAGGGCGGAGAGGCGATCGTCGACCTGCTCGCGCTGGTTGGCGCCGGTCAGACAGCACTTCTGCTCGACGAGCACGCGGTGCTTGCTGGCACGCGCTCAGAGGCGAACCGTATGGCGAACGCCGACGCCGCAAACGTCGGTCGGGTTGTGCGCGCATCCCGCGAGCAGATCGACGCAATTGAGGCGTTGGCCGGTCACGTTCTCCCTCCGCACCTGGCTGAAGTTGCAGAGCTGCGGCTCCGGCATCCGTCGCTCTCGCTCGCGGAGCTCGGCTTGCGGGCGAAGCCGGCGATCCCCAAGGCGACGATTGCTGCCCGAATGCGCCAGATTCGGGCGCTCGCCTCTGAGGACGGTGCGCTGCGCTAGCGTGTCTCCCGTGGGAGCCTACGACGACCTAAAGGCACGACTCGGCGAGATCAACGATCTCCACTCAAGTGCCGCGATCCTCGATTGGGATCAGCACGTGATGATGCCGGCGCGTGGCGCCGCGATTCGCGCCGAGCAGCTCGCGACCCTCGGGAACCTCGCGCACGAGATGTTTGTCGACGACGAGACCGGGCGGCTCCTCGACGCAGCCGCGTCATCGGTCGACTCGCAGCCCTACGACTCCGACGAGGCGAGCCTCGTACGTGTCACACGCCGCGACTGGGAGAAGGCGCGCCGCATTCCGAGCGAGCTCACTGCTGACATGACGCGACAGGCGTCGCTCGCCATCCCGATCTGGGTTGAGGCGCGTCGTACCAGCGACTACAAGGCGTTCCTACCTGCTCTGCAGAGGAACCTCGATCTGCGCAAGCGCTACGTCGAGTGCTTCGAGGGGACGTTCGACGAGGCCTACGACGTGCTGCTCGACGACTACGAGCCAGGGATGCGTACGGCCGAAGTGCGGCACCTGTTCGACTACGTCAAGGAGCACCAGGCGCCGCTCGTGCGTCGGGCCGCCGAAGCCGCCGCGGGTGTTACGCCGCCCGCTGGCCCGTGGGACATCGACACGCAAAAGATCTTCGAGCTTGAGGTGGCGAAGGCATTCGGTTTCGACGAGGACGCGTGGCGGCTCGACAAGACCGTCCATCCCTTTGCGACGGGAGCAGGGAGCCAGGACATCCGCATCACGACCCGGTACTTCACCGATCATCTGGGCGGCCTGTTCGGGACTATGCACGAGACCGGCCATGGACTGTACGAGCACCAGGTGAGCCCGACGCTCGAGCGCACGCCACTCGGCAGCGGCGTCTCGCTCGGATTCCACGAGTCACAGAGCCGGATGTGGGAGAACCTGGTTGGCCGCGGGCGTCCGTTCTGGCGTCACTTCTTCCCGCGGCTCGCCGAGCTCTTCCCATCTGCGACTGCCGGGTTCGATTCTGAGAGCTGGTACCGGGTGATGAACACGGTCGAACCGTCACTCATCCGTGTCGAAGCTGATGAGGCGACCTACAACCTTCACATCATCCTTCGCTTTGAGCTTGAACAGGCGATGATCAACGGGACGATCGCGCTCGCCGATCTGCCGGGTGAGTGGAACCGGCTGATGTGGGAGTACCTTGGCATCGAGGTTCCTGACGACGCGAACGGCGTCCTGCAGGACACGCACTGGGCTGGTGGATCGATCGGCTATTTCCCGACCTATGCGCTCGGCAACCTGATCGGTGCCCAAGTCTGGTCGCGGATCGAGGCCGATATTCCAAACCTCACCGCCTCGTTTGAAGCGGGCGACTTCGCGCCCCTGCGGACGTGGCTTGGCTCACACCTTCATGTCCTCGGACGCAAGTTCACGCCTGCTGAAACGCTTGAGCGAGTCGTCGGTACGTCATCCATCGATCCCGCTCCATATGTCGCCTACCTTCGCGACAAACTCGGCGACCTGTACGGCGTCGCCTAAAAACCCGCTCCGAGCAGGGGAAACCGCGGCCTAGAGCCGGTTCAGCCGACGATTTCTGTCACCGTGTGCTTTATTCCCGGCATGGCGAAGACACGGGTTGGAATCAACGGATTTGGCCGCATCGGCCGCAACTTCTTCCGCGCGGCGCTTGAGCGCGACGCGAATTTCGAGATCGTCGCTTTCAACGATCTGGGGAACGCGGCCACGATGGCGCACCTCCTCAAGTACGACTCCAACATGGGGCCGCTGAACGGTGATGTCGTCCTCGAGGACGGCGTTGTGCGGGCTGCGGGCCAGGAGATGAAGATCCTCGCTGAGCGCGATCCTGCGGCGCTGCCGTGGGGTGAGCTTGGTGTTGACGTTGTGATCGAGTCGACCGGCTTCTTCACGAGCCGCGACGGCGCGCAGAAGCACATCGATGCTGGCGCGAAGAAGGTCGTTATCTCTGCTCCTGCTACCGACCCGGACATCACGGTCGCTATTGGCGTCAACGACAACGAGTACGACCCGGCCGTTCACCACATCATCTCGAACGCGTCGTGTACGACGAACTGTCTCGGCCCGCTCGCGAAGGTGCTGAACGACGGTTGGGGTGTGGAGAAGGGCTTCATGACCACCATCCACGCGTACACCAACGATCAGCAGATCCTCGACCTGCCGCACTCGGACCTCCGTCGTGCGCGCGCCGCTGCGATCAACCTGATCCCGACCTCGACCGGGGCGGCGAAGGCGATCGGCCTCGTCCTGCCTGCCCTCGCGGGCAAGCTCGATGGCGTCGCTGTGCGTGCCCCAGTCCCGACCGGCTCAGTCACGGATCTGACGGTCATTCTCAACGGCACGCCCTCGAAGGACGAAGTCAACGCGGCCTACAAGGCGGCTGCAGACGGTCCTCTCGCCGGTGTCCTCCAGTACTCGACCGACCCGCTCGTCTCGACGGATATCAAGGGCTCGTCGTACTCGTGCATCCTCGATAGCCAGCTGACGATGGTTCGCGACAACGTCGTGAAGGTCTTTGGCTGGTACGACAACGAGTGGGGCTACTCATGCCGTCTTGTCGACCTGGTCGGCAAGCTCGGCGTCTAGGGAGAGCTGACGTGAGGCTGCCGCGTTCCGTCCGCGACGCTGATGTCGCGGGAAAGGTCGTTCTTGTTCGTGCCGATCTGAACGTCCCGCTTGAGGATGGCAAGGTTGCCGACGATGCGCGTATCCGCGCATCGCTGCCGACCCTGCGCCTGCTCCTTGAACGGGGTGCGAAGGAGATCCGTGTGTGCTCGCACCTCGGCCGTCCGAAG
>OMIZ01000053.1 GCA_900299235.1 Actinomycetota bacterium | reverse complement strand
TGGCAGCCCGTTGCTCGGCCCGCGTTAGGCTTCGAGCATGAGTGAGCACGAAGCCCGCATCTCGGGGCCCTGGACGGCTGACGAGATTGCGACGTTCCTCGATGAGGCGGTGGTTCCGATTCGCCTCGCCGCCGTGGCGCCCTCCGGGTGGCCCGTGATCCTCTCGCTGTGGTTTCTGCGCGACGGCGACTCACTCGTCTGTGCCACACAACAGTCGGCATCGATCGTCGCCACCCTGGCTGCCGAGCGCCGTTGCGCGTTCGAAGTCTCGGTCAACGATCCGCCCTATCGCGGCGTGCGCGGACGCGCGACCGTCTCCCTCGAACCTGACGCCGATCTCGCGACGCTCCGCCGTCTGGTCGAGCGGTATCTCGGCTCGGCCGACGGGACGTTTGCATCGTGGCTGCTTGGCCGTGACACGCCCGAGGTGGCGATCCGGCTCTCGCCAACGCAGATCGCGTCGTGGGATTACCGCCGCCGGATGCGGTCGTGAGTCTGATCTCGGTGTGGGCGCAAGCTTTTCGTAAGTAGTGCGCCGTACTACCTCCTTCGTCCTACCTCGACGAAAGGAGCACGATGAAGCGGTTTACGATGTTGCTCGTTCTTGCTGCAGCCCTTGCCGCTGGCGCAACGTCCGCGTTCGCGACGTCTCACGATTCCGAGCCTGTTGCCAAGTGGATGTCGCCGACAAAGTTTGGTGACGTTGTTGCGACGCCGATGCACCTTGCGGCGTACACCTGGACGAAGGAGAACGACGGCAAGGTGCACTGCACGGGTGCGTGCGCTGCGAAGTGGCCGCCGATCACCGTGAAGCACGGGACGATGGTCGCCAAGCACATCATGGGACTGATGGGCACCTTCGGCACGATCATGCGCCCGGATGGCAGCGAGCAGGTGACCTTGAACGGTCATCCTCTCTACACCCACAGCGGCGAGACCGCCAAGACGATCCTCTGTAACGCGATGGGTGGCTGGTACGTCGTTTAAGGCGTAGCAACACTCCCAGCCTGTGCGGACGGTCGCGTCCCGGACTGACTCCGGGGCGCGACCAACCCAGGGCGTAAGCTGACGCGATGGTTCTCGCCGCGCTCGGTGATGTCGTACAGGTTCCTGTCTGGCTTGATCTGCTGGCCGTGTTCTCCGGCGCGGTACTCGGAGCGGTGTTCGCAGTCCGAAACCACTTCGATCTCGCGGGTGTGCTCGCGCTCGCGATGGTCACGGGCTTTGGTGGCGGCGTGATTCGCGATGTGCTGCTCAACCAGCGACCCGTCGCGTTTCAGCAGAACGCGTACATGATCACGGCGATCGCGGCCGCACTCGCGGGCTTCTTCTTCGCGACGCATATCGAGAGACTCGAATTTCCCCTCAGCTTTCTCGATGCGGTCACCCTCGCCATGTATGCGACGGTTGGTGTGAGCAAGGCGCTCTCAAATCACGTGGCCGTGATGCCAGCGATCCTCATCGGCGTCGTCGCTGCTGTTTCAGGGGGCGTGCTGCGCGACGTGTTCGTGGCCCGGGTGCCGGAGATCTTCACTCCGGGAACGCTCTACGCGATCCCGGCTCTGATTGGAGCGACGATCTTTGCGGGCCTGCACGGCGTAGGGGTTGGACTGCGGGTGACTGCGCCTACTGCGGTTGCGGTGATCGTTGTTATTCGCCTTGCCGCGTATCGCTTCGGCCTCCGGGGGCCTCGGCCTGTCGACGCAACCGCCGTTGTGTGGAAGCGAGCGCGTGCGTCGCGTATCCGGCCTCGACGCCAGCGGTAGTACCTCCAGGAACCCGGCGCCTACGCGGTTTCGGGAGTCGCGTTACGACTCTCGGTAATCGATCCGATCCCCGCTCAGAAGCTCCGTGGGGCCTCCCGTAAAGAGCCGGTAAAGCTGCGGGCGAGTCGGGGTTGTCTGGGGAACAATGGCCCGATGGGCCCCCGCTCCATCGGACGTATCGGAACGCTGCTCTGCCTCGCGCTCGCCGTTGCCGCTGCCTGGGCAGGGTCGAGCTTCGCCGCGTCACCGCGCGCAACGTCGGTTGCCCCGGACTCCGCGAACCCGATCCTTGGGGCGGTGCCGCCTGCCAGCACGACGGGCTTCCTCAATGAGATTGGCGCGACGGCTCCGCCCGCCCTGACCTACCACGGCGGACTCGTGATGCATTCGACGACGGTCTACTCGATCTTTTGGATCCCGTCGGGGTACACGGTCGACGGGACCTACAAGAGCTTGATCGACCAGTACTTGGCCGACGTGTCTGCGGTGAACGGATCGACTGGCAACGTCTTCTCAACGACGCCGCAGTACACCGACGGCACGGGGAACGCGGCGTACGACCTGCACGTGGGCGGCTCGGTGATCGACACGACGGCGTTTCCGACAAATGACTGCCTCACGACACCGGCCAACTACATCCCGACCAAGGTCACGACGTGTGTCACCGACACACAGATCATCAACGAGATCCGTTCGGTGATGGCCGCACAGTCGTGGACGGCGAGCGAGAGCAAGCTGTTCGTGCTCTTTACGCCAAGGAACGTTGGCTCGTGCGTCAGCAGTGCAAGTTCGCAGTGCGCGTTCACGACGTTTTGCGGCTACCACTCCGACGACGTCGGGCATCTCCTTTACTCGTACATGCCCTACGACGCCTGGTCGAACTCGTGCAACGTCGGTCAGCTCCCGAACGCCGGTGACGCGGACGCAACGATCAACGTCTTGAGCCACGAGTTGAACGAGGCGATCACGGACCCGCACGGTGATGCGTGGTACGACTCGAACGGCGACGAGAACGGTGACAAGTGCGCGTGGTACTGGGGGACGACAGGAAACAACGTCTCGCTGCTTCCCGGGAGCGCAGGCGCGCACTACACCCAGACGATCAACGGACACCACTACTTCTCGCAGCTTGAGTGGAGCCAGCTCAACGTGCCTGCTGGCTCGAACACTGCAACCGACGGATGCGTCTCCGAGATGAACACCGTTCGCTCGGCCTCCGCCGCGACGCAGGTCGCCCAGCTCTCGCTATCTGGCTCCGCGAACCCGCAGGGGACAGCCTCGACTGCCCACTTCGAGTACGGCCTCACGGCGTCGTACGGCAGCTCAACGAGCACGGTGAATATCGGCTCGGGCGGTCAGCCCGTCTCGGTGTCGGCTGTCGTGCCGGGACTCTCGCCAGGCACGACCTACCACTATCGGCTCGCCGTCGTCTCCGGGTCGGGCGGTTCCGCGGTCACGGCCTATTCGGCCGACCAGACCGCCACGACCACCTCCGCTGCGGCCGGCACGGCAACGCATCTCTCGATTACGGGTGGCCCGTACGTCGGTGGGAGTTCCACCGCAGTCACCGTCACCGCTCTCGACGGTTCGAACGCCGTGGCCACCGGCTTCACCGGCACCGTGACGCTCACGAGCAGCGACGGCGGCGCGACCCTTCCCGCGGCCTACACGTTTGTCGGTGGCGACGCTGGCGTACACGTCTTCACCGTGACGCTTCGGACGATCGGCTCATCGTCGATCACGGCGACCGACGGTTCGACTGGCGTTGTTGGCTCGGCGTCGGTGTCGGTTGTAGCAGGTGCGGCGACGCACCTAACCGTGACACTCAGCCCGGGCGCGGTGCAGGCGGGTAACGCGACCGTAGCGACGGTCACCGCGCTCGACGCGAACGGCAACACCGCGTCCTCCTACCGAGGCACGGTACATCTCACGAGTAGCGACACGGCTGCCACGCTGCCCGGCAACTACGTCTTCACCGCGGGTGACAACGGTGTCCATCAGTTCTCGATCGTCCCGGCGACGGCAGGCACCCAGACCGTGACGATCACTGATCTTGCGACACCGTCGATCACCGGGTCAGGCGCAGTGACGGTCTCAGCCGCCCCGAGTAGCGGTGGCGGTGGCGGCGGCGGT
>OMIZ01000052.1 GCA_900299235.1 Actinomycetota bacterium | reverse complement strand
GCCGAGGCCGAGGGCCGAGCTCACTTTCTTCGGCTGGACGGTCGGGGGGTGCTCGGTGAGGTTCGGCGCGTGCGGAGCGGACGTCGCCTCGCGTCGGGTGTAGGCGACGTCCTTGCCCTGCGCATCCACGAGGTGATGGAGGTGCGACCAACCCGATGGTCCGGTGCCGTGCGCGATCTCGTGCCCGGCGGTGTCGAGCCAGCGGGTGCCGACCGGGCGTTCCCACGGGGTGCCGTCCTGCACGATCCCGTCCCCGTCGCCGTCGCGCGCGTCGACGTCGTACGCGTCGGGGTGCAGCGGACCGGCGGCCTTCGTGGCGACCGGCGCCTCCGGCTCCTCGCCCGTGAGGTGCGCCGGGATGCCGGTGCAGAGCGGGATCGAGAACGTGCCGAACCGGTAAAGGTCCTCGGCATCCGATCGCTGCGGTCCGACCTCGGCCTCGGCGGTCTTGACGCTGCGCGACGCGAGGGCATCGGCCTTGGCGGTCAACTCAGCAACCACCTGCTCGAACACCACCATCGTGGTCACCGCTTCGAGGTATGACCGACCACTTCGCGGGCTGACATCCGGATCAAACTTAGCCACATTGTCGCGTGCCGTGTTCAGAAGCGATCGCGCGACGTTCAGTGACCGCTCTACGGTGCCAGCCGTGTCGAAGATGTTGTTCGGGTCGGTGTAGTCGCGATGAAGGTCAAACAGCATCTTGTTGACCGCATCGGTACGCTTGGCATCTTCTTCGGCACGCTGACGCACTCGTGCTCGCACTTCATCGACGGTGGTGCTTGGGTCCCACGCGATCTTTCGAATGTCACGATCCATGCTGCCAGCATGCCGAGCATCGCGTCGACCGTCGAGCCAGTCGTTGAGCTGGGCGATTGCGTGGAGGACCTCATCGCGCGCGATGTGTGGGAAATCCCGCTGCTGCGCCTCAAGGATGCGATCCGTGAGTGCTTGCTGGCTGATGCGTCGCGCGGCGGAGTACTCAGCAGTGGCTTCCCACAGGTTCGTTCCGCCGTAGGTCGACATGTCGACGACGGCCTGCGCCACGATCTTCTTCATCTCGGACGAAAGATTGTCGAGGAACGCCTCGTCAAACACTCGATTGGAGCCGATGAGGTGCTGAAGATAGTGACCAGCGCGTCCGGAGTCGTATGCTCGCTCGGCTTCCCGCCACGCCTGCAGTGCCCGTTGATACTCCATCGGATCGTCAAACTTGTCGACAGAGGGTTGCGGGCCCGGCCGCTTCTGGATCTGCTCGGCAGCATCGGTGAGCAGCTGTCGCAGCTTCTGTTGACGCCCGCTGAGGTTGCGCTGCTCGGTCGCAAGGTCCTCTGCGGACGTGAAGATGCGATCGGCGAGGTCGGCATGTCCGATGAACTGGAACCAGTCGCTCGAGCCCTGCCCGTCAAGCGTGATGCCGTGGTCGGCAAGGCGAGCGAGGTAGTCCTGTGCGTGTCCCCATTCGTGGGTAGCGGTGCTTTCGTAGTGCATCTGCTCAAGCTGAGCGCTACTCGCTGCATCACCGAGCGACAGGCTCACAAGGTCGGCGACACCCATGTTGCCGCGATACGGATCCATCGCCACCTCGAGGGCGCGCTGGGCGCGCTCGTCGCCAGATCGTGCCTGACGCCACAGGTCGGTGAGGTGTGAGCGCTGCTCGGGGTCGAGGTGAAACCAGCTGCGTTCCTGCATGTTCGATGCGTACGAGGTGTTGAGGACGAGCATGATCCCCATCTCGACATGCTTGCCGGAGCCGTCAGTGTTTGGACGCAGGACCGGAATGAGCCCGGCCCCAGCGAGCCATTGGTTCCCATCACTACCGCCTCGCGACTTACTGATGGCACCGTCGTAATGCCGCACAGCCACAACGTGACGAGCGACATCCGGATTATCGAGAGATCGAGCCAGCAGTCCGTGAACCCACCCGCTTTCGCGAGGAGTCAGCGTCGATGACAGTTGGAGCTCGCTGACGTCCATGTCGAGGTTTGGAAATGCTCGCCGAATCGCTCGCACAGCATGGTCGTTCGTGGTGATCTCTCCGTAGACGTCGGTAACGCGTCGCATGTCACGTTCGTGTTGCGTGAGCATCTCCTGCGAGCTCTTGAGGAACGAAGATGCCGAAGGGGAGAAGTCGAAGTTGCTCGCTCCCGACGTCCGTCGCCGCGCTCGCAACTCGACAAGACTGACGACCTGCTGGGCGGCAGCATGAAGGCGTCCAAGCTTGGTCGCTGAACGCTCCTCATTCGCGTGCGGCTTGGCGAAAAGAGGTGGGGCGACCGTCTGCTGGAGACGGTCCATCAACGACAAGTGTCCCCGATCCTTGAGCGTGCCGTGCCCGAGCCGAGCAAGCGCGGT
Source organism: Actinomycetota bacterium (assembly GCA_900299235.1). Lineage (GTDB taxonomy): Bacteria > Actinomycetota > Thermoleophilia > Gaiellales > Gaiellaceae > PALSA-600. The sequence continues at coordinate 860 of OMIZ01000052.1, read as the reverse complement.
CTTCGGCTTCTGCTCAAGGGTCCCCGGCGCAGCACGCGGCGTGTACTGCACCGTCTTGCCGTTCCGATCCCGGTACGACGAGTTCGCGAGGTGGGTCGAGCGCTGGGCCCCTCGGACCACCTCACGCCCGAGCTCGTCGAGGATGCGCGTGCCGACCGGACGCTCCCACGCCGTGCCCTCCTGCACGATCCCGTCGCCGTCGGCATCGACGGCATCGGGGTCATACGGTTCGAGGCGGAGACCGCCCCACCGGGCAACGCTAGCCATAGCGGCCAATGGTAGCGCCTCGTTCCGTTCAATCGAATGAGATGCCTGTGCTCTACCCTGATGCGCATGGACAACCTCGAACGGCACGGCGGACGCACCTCGTTCGCGTACAACGAGCACGGCGGCGCTCCGTGGCACCGCACCGGTCAGCCGATGGTCGGCCTCCAGAGCGCGCAGGAGATGCTGCGAGCGGCGCGCGCCGACTACGAGGTCGAGGTCGTGCCGCTCTACGTGCAGGCGCCCGACGGCACGTACGTCGAGCTCGAGTCGAAGAAGGCGACCGCCCGCATCAACCCGTACACGGGGGCGTACGAGCCCCTCGCTGCGGTGGGCAACCGCTACACCTCGGTGCAGAACCGGGAGGTGCTCGACCGAGCGCTCGCCGTCGTCGGCGCAGCGAGCGGCGACGCGGTCGTCGACACGCTCGGGGTCCTCGACGGGGGGCGGCGGTTCTTCGCCGCCATCGACCTCGGCGCCCTCGTCATCGACCCGCGCGGCGTCAACGACGTCGTGCAGCGCTACCTCCTCGTCCACTCGAGCCACGACGGCACGGTGCCGATCACGTACGCGAACACCGACGTCCGAGCGGTCTG
>OMIZ01000051.1 GCA_900299235.1 Actinomycetota bacterium | reverse complement strand
CGTTGAGGTTCCAGAAGAGCACCAGAGAAGGAACATCGCTCGCCGCAACCTGGTAGCAAAGGTTTCCGGTAATCGGCGTCGTGCCGAAGATGTCACCGATCTGCTCGAGATTGTTCGGGACAGTCCCACAGCCCTTGGTCGTGATGAGGTAGGTCGTGTTCTTCTGACCGATCGCCATCATCGCGTCGGCGAGCTCGGCACCGTTTGCGCCCTGGTCACCGACGTAGACGCCATTGAGCGTTAGGACGACATCGACGTAGCCGGCAGGCGGCGCGACGTTCGAGGTCGACGCGCCCTGGATCACCGATACCCACGCGTCAAAGTTGACGTGCGTCACAGTGAGCTTCCAGCCCGACGCGGAGGTGTAGCCTGGCGCGTTTAGCGGGTAGGGGTTGCCGCGCGTCTGCCCGGGGATCTTCGCTGCCTTCGCCGCCGCCGCTGCCTGGGCGGCAGTCACGATCGGGGTCGGACAGGTGATCGGCGTGTACTTCGTGCCAGCCTTGACCGAACAGATCGTCTTCGCGCGGGTGGTCTTTACAGGAGCGGGGCACACGATTGCGAGCTTGTGGCCGCCGACCGTCTCATAACAGGCAGCGCGGGCGGTTGCCTCTGCGCGACCTCCAATAAACGCGGCGGTCGCTGCGGCGATCGCAACGGTGATCAGGGCGAACGTCTTCACGATGCGCGTACCTCCGTGTTGCAAGCTTTCGTACGGGATCGGCGCGAAACGCGGGTGCTGCGCCTGACGCCGTGGGACGGAGGACAGGGTAGCCCCTCGGTCGGGTTACGCACCGCGTGCGAGGTAGGCCTTCGGGAACCGCTCGCCGCTCTTGTAACGGTGGGCCTTCGCAAAGGCGTCGAAGGCTGCCTCGTCGAACTGAGAACACGTTGCGAGATACCCGTGCCCGCCCACATCCTTCGGCGGCGTCGTTGAGTATGGCGGCTCATTCCACGCTTCGAGGACGATCGACGAGCCAAGCTTCGCGTACGGGGCCACTACGAGGCCGTTCGAGTTTCCGAAGTACCAAAGCGAAAGTCGGCTGATCGTCGTCGCAGGCACCCGGTCGCCGTACTGCACCACGATCCCGCCGTGCTCAAGGTTGTGGACGAGCGCGATCTGCGGAATCTCCTGCGAGTAGATGTTCCACTTCGCGGGGAGGTAGTAGTGCGTTCCACTCGTCGGCGGGTCGGAGTTGTATACCGGCTTGAACGTCAGGCTCTTGACGTGCTTCGGCTGCAGGCCGGGATAGACCGAAACCTTGCAGGCGCTCGAGGTTCCCGGCTCCGAGGCCCGGGAGCCAGCGAGGGCGAGTCCTGCAAGTGCGGCTGTTGCGGCAAGTAGTGCAACAGCGAAAAGCGCGATGTGCGAGCGGCGCATGAAGCCAGCGTAGCCGCAGCCAACCGGTGTTAACGAGATTCTCATGCGCGGCTGATTGACTTACGACTCGCCCCTTGCTGGGCGCTCCTCAATGATCGAAGCAGCCCACCTCACCAAGCACTACGGCGACAAGCGAGCCGTCGACGACCTCAGCTTCGTCGTCAAGCCCGGGATCGTCACGGGCTTCCTTGGCCCAAACGGCTCGGGCAAATCGACCACGATGCGACTGATCCTCGGGCTCGACCGCCCCACGAGCGGTTCAGTGACGGTGAACGGCAAGGCCTATCGCGATCTGCCCGCGCCGCTCCACGAAGTCGGTGCGCTGCTTGAGGCGCGCGCGGTGCACACGGGGCGAAGCGCCTACAACCACCTGCTTGCCCTTGCACAGACCCACGGAGTTCCACGTCGGCGTGTCGACGAGCTGATCGATCTCGTCGGCCTCCAGGAGGTGGCTCGCAAGCGCGTCGGAGGCTTCTCGCTCGGCATGGGTCAACGCCTCGGCATCGCTGCGGCCCTGCTCGCTGATCCCAGCACACTGATTCTGGATGAGCCCGTCAACGGCCTTGACCCCGAGGGCATCCACTGGATTCGCACGCTCCTGCGTGGCCTCGCCGCAGAAGGTCGCACAGTGTTCGTGTCATCGCACCTAATGAGCGAGATGGCACTCACGGCAGACCATCTGATCGTCATCGGTCGCGGACGGCTGATCGCCGACATGAGCGTCGACGCGTTCGTTCGGAGCGCGTCGAAGAACACCGTGCGCGTTCGTTCGCCTCAGCTCGAGCAGTTGCGGGCGCTGATCGTGAGCGCCGATGTGACCGCCGAGCAGGTGGCCGACGGCGCGCTCGAGGTAACCGGGGTCAATGCAGAGAAGATCGGCGAACTCGCCGCAGCGAACAGCATCGTGCTGCACGAGTTGAGTCCGGTGCAGGCGTCGCTCGAGGAGGCGTTCATGGATCTCACGCGCGACGATGTCGAGTACCACGCGCACACAGGCCTCGCTCCGATGGGGGCTGCGTCGTGAGCGCCGCGCCAACCGATCGGCTTGGTGACGTGCAGCTGCGTGTGACACAGATGCGCGTCGTCCTTTCGGAATGGACGAAGCTGCGGTCGCTGCGCTCGACACGCTGGTCGTTCCTTGCGGGAGTCGTCTTGACGATCGGCCTGCCAGCGCTTATCTCGGCAGTGATCTCGTCGCACTGGTCGCACATGGATCCAGGTGAGCGCGCTCGCCGCAATCCGATGGATGCGGCGCTCGCTGGGGTCAACGTGTCGCAGCTCGCAATCGGCGTGCTGGGCGTGCTCGTGATCACCGGCGAGTACTCGACCGGAATGATTCGCGCATCGATTGGGGCGGTACCGAAGCGCCTGCCAGTCCTGTGGGGTAAGGCGCTCGTGTTCGGCGCTGCAACGTTGATCGTGATGGTGCCATCGGTGATCGTCGCGTTCTTTGTGAGCCAGGCGATCTTCCGAAACCACAGCATTCTGCAGGTGGCGTTCTCCGGTCATCACGTCGCTCGCGCGGTGATTGGCGGTGGCCTCTATCTCACCGTGATCGGCCTCTTCGCGCTTGCGCTCGGCGCGCTCGTCCGTAATACGGCCGGAGGCATTGCCCTCTTTGCGGGGGTGCTCTTTGTGATTCCGCCGCTGATGAACGTGCTGCCGTCGAGTTGGAACAACGCGATCACCCCGTATCTGCCAAGCAGTGCCGGCCGCGATGTGTTCGCGCTGACAACAGGCGGAAACGACCTCTCGCCGTGGGGCGGCTTCGCACTGTTCTGCGCGTACACGGTTGGCGCCCTGTTGCTTGCGGCCTTTGCGCTCGTACGTCGCGACGCGTAACTGACGCGCCTACACTTTCGGCCGTGCGGTACGGGGCCCTGGCCGCGGTGGTAGGGCTTTGCCTGTCGGGATGCGGCGGGGGGCGGTAGCCATGCCGGTAGCGTCGCCGATGCGATTCGCTCGGGTACCGCAGGCGGGCTTGGCTCGCTTGGGAACGTGACGAAGGCGAACTGCACGCGCGATCCCTCAGGGAGCGGCGAGCAGTACCGCTGCGCTGCGTCGACCGCAGACGGTGTTGCGCAACTGCTCTGCTTCCTCGACAAGACGTCGGCGGGCGGCACATTCTGCGCGATAACCGCGCGACCGTAGGACAAGGCTTTCGCTCCAGGAACGCCGAGGGGGAGCTCTCGCTCCCCCTCGGGTCACAGCAGGTGTGGAGTCGCTTACGCGGCAGCCACGAGCGAGTTGTCCGGGACGATGACCTTGAGGGTCGTCGACGCACCCGACACAACCTTGTAGATCGTGACCGGGTTCGCGGTGACGTCACCGTTGGCGTTGAAGCCGAACGTACCGAGAATGCCGTTCTTGATCTGGGTCTTGAAGAGCTGACCGGCGACACCCGCGCGGGTGCCGTCCGACGCAGCCACGGCCGAAACGATGACCTCGGCAGCCTGCGCGGCATAGACCGTGTACGGGTCAGCCTGCTTGCCACCAATCGTCTTCGCGAAGGCCTTGACGAACGCCTGGCCGCCAGCCGGCAGCTTGTCGTTCGGCAGACCGGCAACCGAAACCGTCATGCCCTCGGCGGCAGTGCCCGCCTCCTGCACGACAGCCGAGACCGGCGTGAAGCCGTCCGGAGCCATGATCTTGATGCCAGGAGCACCAGCGGCGATGTCCTTGATCAGCTTGCCGCCGTTCTCGCAGATCAGACCGCCGAGGAACACGCCCTGCGCGCCCGACGCCTTGATCTTGCTTGCGAGGGCCTCATACGACGAAGCCTTGCCGTCCCACGCCGTGTTGGCGGCGACGGTGATGCCAAGCTTCTTCGCAGCATTCGCGAAGTTCGTTGCGACACCCTGGCCGTACGCCTCCTTGTCATTCAGGACGTAGACCTTGGTGATGCCAAGCTGCTTCGCGAGCGTCGCGTCAGCGGCGCCCTGGAAGTCGTCAGCTGCAACGACACGGGCGTAGTTGCGCTTGCCCGTGGGGTAGTACTTGCCAGGCTCACCAGCGGCAGTACCCGGACCAGCGTGGGTAAGACCGACGTAGGTGTTTGCCGGGCTGACCATCGCGATCGGGCCGTTGGCGGCGCGGTTGAGGATCGGGATCTCGATCTCAGCAGCACCTGAGTTGAACGTGCCGATAACACCGACAACGCTCGCATCCTGTGCGTACGCATTCGCGTTCGCCGAGACCTTGCCCGAATCCCACTTGCCGGCCTGAGCCGTCGAGTCATCGCAGCTCTGGTACGCAAGCGTGTAGTTGCCCGCCTTCCAGCCGTGCTGCGCGAAGACGAACGCAATCGCCTTCGTCATCTGGATCGTCTGCGTGCGGCCTGCGCCCTGGAGCGGCAGGTCAGAGGCGATCAGCAAGTCCCCGTTGGGGTTCTGAATCGCCGAGCACGAGGACGCCGGAAGCGGCGTCGCCCCGCTGGTCCGCGCACCGGCAGTGGAGACCATCACGGCAAGAAGTGCCCCGATGAGCGCCGTACCAGCCACGGAACCCGCAAGAATCCTGTTTTTCACTCGCCCTCCTGTTGTGTGACGTGTTACTTGGGGGTGTCGGCGAAAGAGCATAGACCTCCGCCGCACCTTCGGAAAGTGAAGTTTGCACGTAGAACGGAGCTTTGTGTGTGGTTTTTTCATTCACACCAGTTCCCTATATGGGTGATAGGGGCGGTACCCTCGATCGCGAAAGGGTCTCGGCGTGACCTCATTCCCCTTACTCGCACAGGTATCTGACCGTCCGACCCGCTCGCGCGCGGCGCGGGCTGCGTACGCGTTCCTGCTCGTGGGGGTCGCGACGATCGCGGTGTACCTCGTGTTGCCGAGCCACGCGCAGTCGGTGATTTTCGTCGTCATCGGGCTTGCCGGCGTAACTGCGATCGTTGTTGGCGCCCGCAAACATCTGATCGGCGCGGGTCGAATCCCGTGGTACCTGTTCGCTGCAGGCATCGCCGCGCAAGTCACGGGCGACACCGTCACGGGCTACTACGAACTCGCGTTTGGGCACGAACCACCGGTGCCGTCGGTCGCTGACGCCTTCTATCTCGGCGGTTACCCAGCGCTGATCGCCGGCATCGTCATTCTGCAGCGGCGTCTCGGTGGCGCGACGAGCCGTGCAGCTGTTCTCGACACCGTTATCGTTGCCACTGCGATCGGGGCGGCGCGGTGGGTGTTCTTCCTGCAGTCGACCTACGAGGAGCACGTGCGCGCGAGCGCCCGCATCGTTGACTCCCTCTACCCGACGATGGACACCGTAGTGCTCGTCGGGCTTGCCCAGTTGCTGATTGGGCCGGGGCGGCGCAGCCCTTCATATCGCCTGCTTGTCGCGTCGGTCGCGCTGTGGGTGATCGGTGACGATCTGTACGCGCTCTACGCCGCGACGTATGTAGCCGGAGGCTGGATCGACGTCTTCCTGCTCCGTTCATACGTTGTGTTCGGTACCGCCGCGCCCGATGTCGTCGCCCTCGAGCCGTGCGCGTACCTCGTCAAGCCCTTCCCGCTCTACGAACTCGAGAACGCCCTGTTGTACGCGATCGAGCTCATCCCGCAGCGCGCCGTCTAGCGAACGCTCCGCGGGCCGTCGCGGGGGATCGTCCCATCGCGCTGGTACCCTCGCGTGTACGGAGAGCAATCCGGCTCTCCCGTGAGATCGCGTTTCCTCCTCAAGGCGACGGGATCTGAGGAGTTGAGACACGTGACCGATTTTTCCGCTCCTGCTCATGGCGCATCCGAAACAGACGTAACCGACTTTCGCGCGCTCGGTGCGTCACCCGCCGTGGTTGCAGCACTAGCCGCACGCGGTATCACGAGCCCGTTCCCGATTCAGCAGATGGTTGTTCCCGAGGGCATCCGCGGCGGCGACATCCTGGCCAAGAGCCCGACTGGCTCTGGCAAGACGCTCTCGTTCGCAGTGCCGATCGTCGAGCGGCTCCAGGCTGACGGCCCGACACCGGCTGCGCTGATCCTCGTTCCGACACGTGAACTGTGCGTCCAGGTGGCCGAAGACTTCGAGTCGATCGGCGTGTCGCTCGGCCTCCGCTCAGCGGCGGTCTACGGCGGCGTTCCCCTGAAGGAGCAGGCTGATGCCGCCGCCGCCGCGCATGTCGTCGTTGCGACACCGGGTCGGCTTCAGGATCTGATGGATCGCCGCCTCGTCGATGTCGGAAGCGTGCAGATCCTTGTTCTTGACGAGGCCGACCGCATGCTCGACATGGGCTTCAAGCCACAGGTCGACAAGATCCTTCGCCGCGTGCCGCAGGAGCGCCAGACGATGTTCTTCTCGGCGACGCTGCATGGTGAGGTCGGCGAGCTCGCCCAGCGCTACACGCACTTTCCGGCGCGGTTCGACGCCGAGATGCCCGAGGAGTTCCGCTCCGGGGAGGTCGAACACCACTTCGTGTCCGTCACGACCGACAACAAGATCACCAAGCTCGTTGAGATTCTCGGCGGCTACGAAGGTTCGACGTTGATCTTTGTGCGGACGAAGTCGGGCGCCGACCGGCTCGTCGAGAAGCTCGCCAAACATGGGGTGCAGGCAGTCTCGATCCACGGCGATAAGAATCAGACCCAGCGCGACAAGGCGCTTGAGCAGTTCGACCAAGGCAAGGTGCGAGTGCTCGTCGCGACCGACGTTGCGGCCCGTGGCCTCGACGTCGATCGCGTGACCCACGTCGTCAACTTCGACCCGCCCGACGAGGCCGCGAACTACACCCACCGGGTTGGTCGCACAGGCCGGGCCGGCCGGAGTGGCACGGGCATCACTCTCGTGCTTCCCGACCAAGAGGCCGATGTCAGCCGGGTCGCTCGTCTGCAGGGTCAGACCGATGCGTTTGAGGCGTCGGGCATGAAGAGTGCTCCGCCGCGTGTCGTCTATAGCTCTCGGAAGGGCCGGCGGTCGCGGTGGTAGGCCGTTCAGGCCTCACACGCGTGCTCGCGGCACTCGCTGGCTCTGCGCTGCTTGCCACGGGCGGCGTGCTGCTTGCGGGCTGCGGATCGTCAGGCGGAGGCGCCTCGACGGTCGATACCGTCGCGACGCTCGCGCTCGACACGACAACCCCGATGCCCGAGGCGGGGCTTTACACGCTCGGCGCGACGTGGCGCTGCCTAGCGAGCCAAACCACTGTGCGGCGCGCGCCGTCGTCGATCATCTCGTCGAAGGCTGGCGGCCTGCTCGTAACGCGTCCCGAGGCTCTGCTCTACGTCGCGTTCAACGTCAACATCGCCGACGCGAAGCTGCAGGCGCAGCGACTCACGCACGTCGCGTCGCTCCTCGACGGTGTCGGCACGGTCGCGATCCGCAAGAACGTCGTGTTCTGGACGAACGGCGACAAACTCACGCCCGAGGATCTGAACCTGATCGACAGCTGCCTGCAGTAGCGGCATCAGCATTTCTGCGCGGGGCGTTGGTGCAGCGCTTTACTTGATGTATGAACGGTGAGGCGATCGTCGCAATGGTTTCGGCGCTCCTCGTTGCCGGGTTCGTGTTGGCCCTATTTGTGTGGGCGGCGATTCAGGACGGCGAGAAGCAGGGTGCGCTCGACGATCGGCTCAACCGGCCGTACCGCCGTTGGGTGACGCTCCACCGTCGTCGTTAGCGACGGCTAGGCCGCGATACCGAGTACCTCCTCAGGGGCATACAAAGCGACGACGTCGCCTGCTGGCGCGACAGCGACATGCGTTACCGGCGCGATCGCGTCGACCTGACGATGGCCGACGAGGTCGGAGACGGGGTGGAGCATGACAATGGTGTCAGCAGGGGCGATGCGGAGCTCGTCGGCAATCGCCTGGCGTGGCGAGGTGTCGCCGACCGCGCCGGTGGCGCTAATTCCCTCGCGGCGGAGCACATCGAGACACTGTTCGAGGCGCAGAGCGGCGTTCGCGCGCCCCTGGTCGATATCTCCAAACCACTGGCGCAGACGTGACGTGATGGCGGGGGCGACGATGTGGATGTCGTCATGGCTCGCGGCACCTGCAGCGGCGAGCGCGGGGCGGAGCGAACCGGAAGTGATGCCTTCGTCGAGGACAACCAGGACGCGATGACGTTCGGGGGTGGCGGAGACGGCCATTACTGGCCTCCTTTCGGTCGTGGAGACCGCATCTCACCGCGCACCCGTGAAACGTGAATGAGGACAAGCTGAACGTTCACTAAGAACGTGGCAAAGAAAAAGCCCCGTTTCCGGGGCTTTCAAAGAGCTGCGGGACAAGGATTCGAACCTTGACTACCTGAGTCAGAGTCAGGCGTCCTACCGTTAGACGATCCCGCAAAGGTTCGTTGAAGCGGCGTAAGTGTAGCGCCAGCACCTTGGACTGCTCGCTGGTGACCCCTCATTCCCGGAGGATTCGCCACCTCCTCTGTCATCGTCGGCTGGATACGGGGATTGAGATCTCCTCGGCTTACTGGAACACGAAGGTCTTGTTGCCATGGACGATCACTCGATCGTCAAGGTGCCAGTCGACGGCACGGCCCAGCACCGCGCGTTCGATCTCGCGACCGATTCGCTCCAGGTCATCCACGCCGTGGCGGTGCGAGACACGCTCGACGTCCTGCTCGATGATCGGGCCAGCATCGAGATCCTCTGTGACGTAGTGCGCCGTTGCGCCGATGATCTTCACCCCACAGCCCATCGCGCATCCGTGGGCGGTGTCACTACCGACATCTGGAAATCATCTCTTGTCTCGCCGCCTCCGCCGCTAGTCGTGGTAGCTTGCCGCGCTGGGAGCTTCAATGGCACGAAACCGCTGACGCGGATAGTGACTTCATCGAACGCGCTTGCAGTTGCCCGCAATTGCTTCAAAAAATCTCTGAGGGGTGCATGACTTTGGCTAAAAAGCGTCTGTTTTTCGCCGTTGCGCTTTCCGCTTGCGGAATTCTATTTGCCTCTTCCCCAGATCTTCTCGCCGCAACGGGAGAGATCGCGACGGTGAACCCCTTTGGGGTGCAAATTGGCGGTAACGCGCCCTACAAACAGACGTCAAGTACACCGATTGCGCCTAGTGTCACTGCTACAAATATTTCGATCTCTCCTTCGTTTTGTTCCTCAACAGAAGGCGCCGGAGGTACGGGTAGTGGCGCGGTAGCTGTATCGGGGACGGGCGCCACGACAAGCACAACGAGTTCGACGACAACGACGAGTGGAACGCCGGGTAATCCGACCGCGCGCACTACCACTACGCCTAATACGACTACCTCAGATGGAACGTCAGGGGAGACCGCAACAACTACAACTACGAGTCGGACGACCATCGGACAGAGCACGGGCACAACGACAACCACCACGCCGACCGTCACGACGTCTACCGGTTCAGGCAGTAACGGGCCACCCTCAAAGCCGACCGTATGTGGTTACGCAGGAACCATGGACATCATCGTTCAGCCAGGTGGGTTCAGTCTTTCCGCGACTGTCGTATACACATCAGCGACATCGGCGTACACGCTGACGATAACGGGCCCTACCACCAGTGCAACTCAGAGTTTCGTCTCTTCCGCAAGCGGCACGATTACTGGAATACAGTCCAGCATTACAAGCGCAGACGTGACGCTCGGCACAGCGGGTAACGGCACGATCAAGCTGAGTTACGCGGGCGGATCATTCACGGCGACGGCAGACAACGTTCCGGTCAACTCTCAGGTTACGATCCAGCACGCAGTGCTTACATCGAAGACGTTTGACGGCACGTTTGCGATCGGCAATACGACGGTTGGGGGCTCGCTCCAATACGCAGACCAGAGCAACTGGACGCTCAGCGCAAACGCTGTAGCCTCCACAGATGGCTCGAGCGCCAGCGGATCGATTTCCATGGCCAGCGGTACATTGTCCGGCAACCTCGTAATCGTATTGGCATCTCAAGGCGGGACAGTCACAATCAGTGTCGCCAATAACGCTCTCGCGTTGACCCTGAGTACAGTCAAGCTCGGCAACTCAGGTGCTCTAATCAGTTCGGCGAGCCTTTCGATGTCGCAAGCATCGGGGTGGGTGGGTTCAGGCACCGTGCAGTTCCCGGGCGGCACGCTGATCATGCTAGGGGTGGCCTACTCGGACTCTATGAACTGGTTGCTGAACGGTTCGTCAACGACGGGCAACTCGTCAAACACTGCTACGACGAGTAAAGGAAGCATCGGTGGCAACGGCAGCCCTCTGAGCATTAGTTCGTTGTCGGGTGTTATCCAGAGTGTTTCGGGCACCGTCACGGGCTCAATCGCTGTACAAGGCGGCACTGGAACGTCGTCGTACTCGGGTTCGTTCACGGCGAGTAGCGGCAAGATCCTTGCTGCGAACTTCAAAGGCACGAATCTTACGTTGGCCGGAATCACGTTCCCGTCCGTGTCGTTCGACTTCCTCGCACCGAGTACGAGTGCCGCAACAACCTCCAACGGTACTACTGCTGCGATTGCGCCGCCAACAGATGGTCAGTCGATGAGCGACTGGCAGACCGCGAATGCCTCTAATGTCAACTGCGCAGCACCCAGTGCTTCTGGCGGCTACGTCAAGCTGAGCGGCACGATGAATACCTCGTTCGGCACGGCAACCCTGACCGAGTTGGATGTGGTGGCCGGTCAAATCAAGAACCTTGAGGTCAGCGGAAACTTCACAGGAGCCCTGCAGACCCTCAACTTTGGGTACTGCGACAATCTTGGTGGATCGTTCTCGACGAACTCGTTTGGCACGATTGTCAAGGGGCAGAACACGCTCGGTTGGCAGGGCGCGCTGACTGTGGCAAACGGGGTGGTCAGCCTGGCGCAAATCACCGCTTACTACTCGCACGTCACCATGATCTCGCCGGTTCTCAGCAAAACGTTCACGCTTGCGGGAACCCTCGCGTATACGAGTACGCCCGGGAATCTCTCGACCTTTCCCAATACGGCGTGTAACACGGCGTTGAACGGCCAGATCGACACGAGTACAGATTCCAACGGTCGAAACGGCAACGACTTGAGCGAATACAACCCCTGTGGAGACATTAACTTTCCGTCGACGCAGTACAAAGGTGCGTTTATCGGTTCGCTTTCAGCAGGCATTCGCTATGACATGGGCATCGATTGGTCTCATGAGACGGATCGTCCAAGTCTCTGCGGTGGCGGAGGTAGGCGCGCGAGCTTCGATCTTGAGTTGAATCTCACGGGTGTCATGGTGATGAACGTTGCTGCCTACACGGATACGAGCGGTGCTTCTCAAGCGATGCTTGTCGCTGGCGCAGGCATGGGACTCGGCCTTTATGCACATGTTGATATGCGATCGGGTTGCTCACCTCATCATTCGTATGGCCGCACCATCTATGGAAGTGTCGGCGGGAACAGTTACGTCACGGTCGGAACCGCGAAGGATTTTTCGATCACGATGAATATTCATGCCTACGCGAACACTAAGTCCGACCCCGGTCCTTGGAGCTTTGATCAGTCCGCGACGATCTAGTCGTGTATCGAGTCGATTACATGAATCAGCACGACCCAACCGAGTCGTCGCTCAACGGAAATAGTCAAATCGCGAGGGAAGGTCATTGGCTTGAACGAACACCCAAGATCACACAACGGTAAGCATGCAGCGCGTCTAGCGTCTTGGGATAACGCAATGGGGCGGCCGCTACTTGCGGCGGCCCTATTGACCATCCCGTCGACTCTCATTGAGTTTTCGGGTGCGAGCGATTCCTGGAAGCACGCAGCTTTTGTTGTCAACTGGGTGATCTGGGTCGCTTTCGCTCTCGACGTTATCGTTTCGCTCGCGCTTGTTTCAGATAGACACCGATACATCCGGACACACCTCATCGAGGTGTTCATCGTGCTGTTCACTTCTCCCGCGGTTAGCGCCGGTCTCCAGTACGCCAGAGTTCTTCGCATCGCTAGGGTCTTGCGTCTAGCTCGCCTGATGCGCGTTGCGCGCCTCCTGCGCATCGCCTCAATGTTGTATTGGATTCATCGGCAAGCAGTCGGAGTAAAACGATTTGACGCTCAAGCCCGTGCCTCTGAACCGTTCAGTGTAGGGCGTGGTACCTTGGCCCTTGCCTCGGCGGGTCTGCTGCTCTGGGCCGCGGGTCAGCTAATGATGTGGAGGAATCTGCACGGTGATCGTGCAGCCTGGATGCTCGAGCTTTTGGGGCCCGCACTCGTCGCGGGCTCGGTAGTCAACCATCTACGCCACCTCGCCAGGCGTTTCGGCCACCTGGGAATCGCGGCCCTGACAGCTGGCATCGTCGGATGGGCCTCTGTGGCGATCCCATTTGCTGCTGATCCAACCCGCTACGGTACGTACGCTTGGGCGAGGTTCATGTCGTGGGATTACGGACTCTCCACCTTGGCTATGGCGCTCGGTCTGTTGCTCATCCTCGCGCGTAAGTTCGCACATAGCTCGAGAGCCAATCGCGTGATCGCGGCGGAGATCCATGCTTCGTATTTTCAGCTAGCTGCTGGTGCAGCAGGTCTCATCATCTGGGCCTGCGGACAGCTAGCGCTGCTCAGCAACCCGACGGGCCCTCGCTGGGTACAAATTCTCTCCACAGTCGGACCTCTTCTGGTTGCCGTTGCGATCATTTCGCATGTCGAGCAGCTTTCACTTCGAATAGGTCTTGCAGCGACAGACCTAGGCTGTCTAGCGTGTCTGCTCTGGGGGAGTTCATATCTGCCGCTCGCGTTGAACCCGAAGCTTGCGACGGACATTAACTGGGAAGGCGCCTGTTTCTGGGGAATCGCCGGTGTAGGAGCACTTTTTGCGGGTATCGCGACGCTAATCGTGTTCGCACGGGTGCCCACTTCTGATCATTCTGCAAATGCTTCGTAACGTGCTCATGCGTAAGCTTGCCTCCACCTAGGTGATGCATAACTACATGGCGGAAACAGAGGCTCTCCATCAGGGTGCTTGGAAGGAAAGGAAATGACTAAGCGGACTCGCCCTCAAGACGATGCGTCCCCGAAAGGGTTAGCACTTGCGGTAATTGAGGGGTTTATTTTCTTCAGCCGCTGGTTCCAGACACCGCTATACCTAGGATTGATCGTCGCCCAACTCTTTTACGTCATCGAGTTTTCGCGCGAGCTTTGGCGTATGTGTGTTCAGTTCAAAGAGCTCACGGAGACGACGATGATGCTCGGTGTACTTAGCCTTGTTGATGTTGTCATGGTGTCAAATCTTTTGATGATGGTGATTATCGGAGGGTATGAGACCTTTGTGTCAAAACTAGATCTTGCTGGCCATCCGGACGAACCAGAGTGGCTTTCGCAGGTGAACGCTAATGTCTTGAAAGTCAAGCTTGCAATGGCGATTATCGGAATCTCGTCGATTCACCTACTACGCACATTTATCGAAGCGGATAAAATGACGTCGAGAGATTTGCTCTGGAAAACGCTGATCCACCTGACGTTCGTTGCCTCTGCGGTGGCTCTAGCGTTTATCGACCGCATGTCGCACTATGCAGAGATGGCTACAGCTGAGAGGCATGGGCGCCATCATGAAGCGACTGTGTAAGTCGCTCAGAGGAATTGTAGACGTCTAGAACGTCAACCCGCAATCAACGACGACGGATCACAAGGATCCCAGCCAGCGGTGGTGGGTTTTTTATTCAGTCCTTAGACGGGACGGGTGATCCGCACCTCAAGTGCAGTGAGTTGCGCTCCGCTTCCAAGTGCGATGATGATCATGCCGGGTCGAAGTTCGGTGTTCGCGCCCGGGTTGGCGTGCCAGGAACCGTCGTCCCCCTGCGTCGCGACGATGAGCGCGCGCGACTCCTCCGGCGACCAGATTTCGCGGATCGTCGAGCCTGCCCGTGGCGCGCCCTCGCGCACCGTGAACTGCTCGAACCGCAGGTCGCGCCCCTTATGGGACGACACAAGATCGAGGAACGAGGCGAGCTCGGGCTTGAGGGCGATGTTGGCAGCCTCAACCCCTGCGACCGTGAAGGGCTGAACAACGTGGTTCGCGCCGACCAGCCGGAGTTTGGCTTCGGCGTCGCTATTTCCCGCGCGGGCAATGATCAAAACGTCAGGATTGAGTGTTCGTGCCGAAAGCGCGATGTAAAGGTTCTCGCTGTCTGAATCAGCGGTCGCGATCAGTCCGCGTGCAGTATCGATGCGCGCTTCGAGAAGCACCGAATTCTCGTGCGCGCTGCCCTGAACGCAGAGCAGACCTGCCTCGCGTGCCTGTGCACAGATCGCTTCGCTCACATCAACGACCACGAACGGGTTCCCAGAGGCAATGAACTCCTGCGCCGTCCGACGGCCAACACGACCGTAGCCGCAGATGATGTAGTGACCTTCGAGCTTCTTCATTGATTCCACGATTCGCTTTCTTTCTCGCGCGGCTGCGGTAAATTGACTGGTGATGATGTTGAGGGCGTTGGCAAGGATGTAGCCGAAGAACGCCACTCCGAGGACGCCGATGATGACGTTGAGTGCCTGCACCCGTGGTGAGCTCTGCGGCTCAATCGGGTGGAGGAGAGATGTCCACGCGGTGTGGTAGAAGCCATCGAACAGCGAGCAGTGCAGCGCGCTCCTGTACGCGATGCTGCCGCCCCCAAAGAGCAGCAACGCTCCGACCAACGCGAGCACGAGGCGTCGAATCTGCTCATTCCGTGGTGGCGGTTCGGGTGCGATTGATGGCAGCTTGTGGATCATCGTTTGAGAAACGCGGGTGCAGCGCCTGCGAAGGGTGACCAAGGCGCCGACAGTCCCGTTTGGCGACCAAGCGGCAGAAACATCCGTGTTTCCGCACTGTCTGCGACCAGTCTAGGGTGATGACCGGCCTCTGGATATCCCTACTTGGGCGGTAGCGAATGCACCAAAAGTCGTATTACACGTCGAGTTCGTACAGCGGCACCAGGCGCTTCTCAGCCTCGGTATCGATGTGCGCGACGACCTCGATGTATCGCTCGAGTCCAGACCCCCGGAGTTTCGCCTTCAGCAGGCCGTCGACCTGGTAGACGCCCGAGGAGTTGTTCATCGTGATCGAGATGCGGATCGGCTTCTTCTCGCCATCGATGATCGAGACATCGTCGATCGCCGCGGCCGAAAGGGAGTGGATGCCAACATGGCCTCGCTCGAAGGGGATACGTGACCGACCTTGCTCCATATCGAGGGCGTCGGCGACGCGGAGGATGCCGGCCTCGACCGTGAAGGGCTGCCCGTCGGAGCGATGGCTGATGATCCCTTGCAGCACTTCTGACACGACGACCGTGAGGTCGGGCTCCTCGTAGATACCCACGAGCAACTCGCGGAGCTTTGGCGCCGCCAGGAAGAGGCTGAAATCCTCATGCCCGACTCGGTGCACCGACATGCCGACGTCGTGGAGGAGTGATTCGAGCGCGACCACAACCTCGGCGTCGTCCATCTCAAGGCCGTAATCGGTAACCATTGACGGCTGTACGCCGTGCTTGTCGAGCGCGCGCAACAGCTTGAGCGCGATGTTCGTGACGATCTGGATGTGCACCCACGAGTGGTCGTTGATCTTCATCCGCGCCACCGCGTTCACGTTCGAGACGTGCCACCAAGCCTTCAACTGATCGTCGCGATTTACGCGCTCGACAACCTGACGCAGCTTGCGGTTGCCACGCTCGGGCAAACGGATCTTCATCTTCGCGATCGCCTCGGTGGGCGTCATCCGCGTCTCGCGCTCAACCTCCTCCGCCGGAAGTGCAACAGTCGGATCGAGGTCGTCGTCAGTCATGTCAGGCGGATTCGGGCGGCTCGTGCGTCGCGAGTGGTGGCAGGAGCGGCGGCTCGACGCTCGGCGCAGCGGCCTGTGTCAGCCGGAAGTACGTGAGCACCAGCGCGAGCGCTGGCAGTGGCGCGGCAAATGCGTCAGGCAGTGCCGAGCCGATGTAGTTACCGATGAAACCGGGAATCGCGGCGGAGATGATCGAACCAACGATCCTCGCAGGGACACCCACGATGATCGCGCTCAGTAGCACCACTCGGAGCAGAAGGAACCAGTGGCCTCGCGAGATCTCCCAGGCGCGATCGATCGCGGCTCGACCGCTCTTGCGTTCCAAGACAACGACTGGCGCGAGTACCGACAGACGTACGCCCGCGACCACCGCAATCACGACGACGACTGCTGCAAGCACGGCGCCGAGCGTCCCGTTCAGCAACGTGCCGATGAGCGCGACGCCAACGATTCCGGCAACGAAAAACAGGATGACAAGCAGGATCGTTCCAAAGAGCGCCGGCAGGCGTGTCCGCGCCTGCTCGAAGATCTTCTCGGCAGCGACGTCGACGCGGCCGTCGGTGACGTCCTCGGCAGCGAGTGTGAGCGCGCCCTGCAGGAGGAGCGCACCGACGATCGATGCGAGGATGCCTGCGACGGCCCAGATGCCACGCGCCGTCGCATTTGACTCGGAAAGCGCGATCGCACCAATCAGGTCGACGACGAGGAAGACGGGCAGGCCGATCGCGAGCCAGTGGCGGAGGAACGACCGGAATGTGCGCCACGACGCGGAGATGATCGCGCCAACGGCGAGCGGCCCTTCCTTGGAGTACGTGCTCACAAGGCCACTCTAATCCGTCGCTCGGCCGGTGACGCTAGGCAGCGGCCTCGGCCCAGTTGCCGTAGAGGTCGGCGTACCGACCACGCGCGGCGAGGAGCTCGTCGTGGGTGCCCTGCTCGACGATCGTCCCGTGTTCGAGCACAACGATGCGGTCGGCATCGCGAATGGTCGACAGGCGGTGCGCGATCACGAACGCGGTGCGGCCGTGGAGCAGCTTGCGGTGTGCGAGCTCAATCCGACGCTCCGTACCGATGTCGACGGAGCTCGTCGCCTCGTCGAGAATCAAGATTCGCGGGTCGGCGAGCAACGCGCGGGCGAACGCGATCAGCTGCCGTTGGCCGAGCGAGAGTCGGAAGCCACGCTCGCCAAGCTGTGTCTCGTACCCGTCCTCGAGCTTCGCAATGAACTCGTCGGCGCCGACGGCGGTAGCGGCAGCCGCGACGTCCTCACGCGTCGCGGTAGGCCGACCGAACGCGATGTTCTCGGCCACCGTCCCAGCGAACAGAAAGCCTTCCTGCGGGACGATGCCGAGCCGACTACGGAGCGCTTCCTGCCGCACCTCGCGCAGGTCGATGCCGTCGATCAACACACGTCCGCCGGTCGGATCGTAGAACCGTGCGATCAGCTTCGCGATCGTCGACTTGCCTGCACCCGTGTGTCCGACGAGCGCCACCGTCGTACCGGGCGGAACGTCGAGCGTAAGCCCGTGCAGCACTTCAGGGCCGGTGCCGTAGGTGAAGTGCACGTCGTCGAACTGCACGTGGCCACGAATCTCGGGAAGCTCGACGGGCGACTCGGGGTCGTTGACTGTTGGCTCGACCTCGAGCACCTCCTGGATCTTGTCCAGCGCGGCGACCGCCTGCAGGAATGTGCTGTAGAGCTGCGAGAGCTGCTGGACAGGATCGAAGAAGTTCGTGAGATAGGCGAGGAATGCAGCGAGGACGCCGATTGTCGTCTGGCCCTCGAACACGAGGTAGCCGCCGTAGCCGAGCACGACCGCTGTTGCGGCGGCCGAGAGGAACTCGACAAACGGGAAGTAGAGGCCCTGCTGCACAACCGTCTCGTGGTTGGCGTTGCGGTAGGTGCGGGCAACCCGATCGAAGTGTTCGCGGGCGTGGCGCTCGCGGGTGAACGCCTGCAGCACGCGCATGCCCGCGATGTCCTCGGCGAGCGTGGCAGTAACCGCACCGAGCGTCTCTCGCACCTTGCGGTACGAGCGCCCCGAGCGCTTGCGGAAGCTCATCGTCGCCGCGATCAGCACGGGGATCACGGTGAGTGTCGCGAGGGCGAGCCGCCAGTCGAGAACGAAGAGCAGCACAGCCGAGCCCGCAAGCGTGAGCGAGTTCTGAATCAGCGAGCCTGCTCCATCGGTGACGAGCTGGTCGAGCGCTTCGACGTCGTTCGTCAGTCGCGAGATCAGCACCCCGGCACGCGTGCGCTCGTAGAAACCGAGGGGTAGCCGCTGGAAGTGGCGGAACAGGTGGTTGCGTAGGTCGGCGAGCATCCGCTCTCCGGTCCAGCTCGTGAAGTACGTCTGCGCGTACGAGCAGAGGAACACGATTACGCCGGAGGCGACAAAGCCGACAACGATCAGCCCGAGGTTGTGGGTGTTCCCGCTCCTGACGTTGTCGACGGCACGACCGATCAGGAATGGCGGGGCGAGGCTCGCCGCGGTTGATGCGAGTAGCGCGCCGATCGCAACCATCGTTCGCAGCTTGTATGGGCGAGCGAGCCGCCAGAGCGTCGTGAGGCGACGCTTTGTCGCAGCCCACGACCAATCCTCGACTTTCTTTGGCCCGCCCTGGGTGAGGGTGGAGCCTGGCTGCCACACACGCATCAGGCGGCCTCGGGCTCCGGGATACGACCGCCGACCTGACCGTGCTCGTAGATCTCGCGGTACACCGGGTTTGTGTCGATCAGGTCGTCGTGGGTGCCGCGACCGGTGATGCGACCTTCGTCAAGTACGACGATCTCGTCGGCGAGCGCAATCGTCGAAAGCCGATGGGCGATGATCACGGTCGTTCGGCCCCGCATCGCTTCGATCATTCCGTCGCGGATCTTCGCTTCGGTGGTGGCATCGACCGAAGCCGTCGCGTCGTCGAGGATCAGCACCGTGGGATCGACCACGAGCGCCCGGGCGATCGCGACCCGCTGACGTTGGCCGCCTGAAAGCGTGATACCGCGCTCACCGATGATCGTGTCGTAGCCCTCCGGCAATCGCTCGATGAACTCGTGTGCCTGAGCAAGTCGGGCGGCGCGCTCGACCTCCTCGTCACTCGCGTCGGTGCGGCCAAACGCAATGTTCTCGCGTACCGATGCCGAGAACAGGAACGGATCCTGAGCGATCGCGCCGATCTTGCTGCGTAGTGAGTTGAGGGACACGTCGCGCACATCGACGCCGTCGATCGTGACGCGGCCACTTGTGACGTCGTAGAAGCGCGGGATGAGCGACGCGAGCGTCGTTTTGCCCGACCCCGTGTGGCCGATCAGCGCGACGGTCTTGCCGGGCTCAAGCTCGAGGTCGATGTCGTGGAGGACGGGTCGATCGGTCGTGTAGCCAAAGTGCACGTGCTCGAACCTCACGCGCCCGGGGCCCGCGGGAAGCTCAGCGCTACCGGGGCCATCGACGATGTCTTCGGGCTCGTCGAGCACTGCGAAGATGCGTTCGCCCGACGCCGTCGCCCGCTGGCCTTCGCCGATCCACATGCCGAGCATGCGAAGCGGGAAGATCAGCATCGCGAGATAGAGGTTGAACGCGACGAAGCTGCCGAGCGACAGGGTGTGGTGGGCGACCATCGTGCCGCCTGCCAGCAGCACTGCCGCCTGACCGAGCATTGGAATGAACGCAAGTAGCGGCACGTAGAAGACCTTCTGCCGGTTCGTACGCACGCTTTGTGCGAAGACCGCTTCGCTGCGACGCTCAAACTTGTCTTGCTCCGCCTGCTCCTGCGCGAATGACTTCACGACATGGACGCCGACAATGTTCTCCTCGGCCACTGTCGCGACGTCGGCCATCTTCTGCTGGACGTCGCGCAGCAGCGGGTGCGACACGGCGCTGTAGCGGTAGGCGATCGCGAGCAGGATCGGCACGATCGCGAACGCGATCAGCGCCAGCTTCCACGAGACGAAGAAGACGAGGACGGTTACACCAACGACCGTGAAGATGTGCTGGAAGAAGAAGATGAGGCCGTAGCCGAGGAAGAACCGCACGGCCTGCAGGTCGACCGTCGCACGGGACATCAGCTGGCCGGTCTGGTGTCGGTCGTAGAAGCCAAACGAGAGCCGCAGCAACTTCGAGTAGAGCGCTGTGCGGATATCCAGTTCGACGCCGAGCGACTGGTTGCCGGAGATGAACCGGCGCCCGACGAGCGAAACCGCCTTGAGGAGCCCGACAAGAACGACGAGCCCGATCAGCCAGGGCAGACGGTGGCGCTCGTCGTGCTGGATCGCACCCACGACGTCGCGGGTAAGCCAGGGGATCGCGAGCGAGCAGATCTGGGCCGTCACGGCAAGCACGAGAGAGACCGCCATCGAGATGCGGTACTTCTTCAGCCAGCCGAGAAGCCGGAAAAAGGTCGTGCGGTAGCGAGGGGTCGCAGGCGCGTCCATTGGCAACCAGCCTACGCTCCGAGTCGGGGGTGGCGGCGGGTAGGCAGATCGCACTCGTAGAGTTCGGGAATGGCTCCGCTCGAATCGGTTCCGAACTTCTCCGAAGGGCGTGATCGCGCGACGATCGATGCCCTCGGTGCTGCGCTTGAGCGATGGGTACGTGTGCTCGATCTGCACGTCGATGCCGACCACAACCGCTGTGTCTTCACGGTGGTGGGCGACGAGGGAGAGCTCGTCGACGGTCTCGTCGCAGCCGTTGCCGTCGCGGTGGATCGCATCAAGCTTGCGGGCCACGACGGCGTACACCCACGGATCGGCGCTGCCGACGTCGTTCCGATCGTTCCTGTCGTCCCCGAGGATCTCGACCGAGCGCGAGCAGTGGTGCCTGAACTCGGCCGTAGGATCGGCGAGTTGGGCGTGCCCGTGTTCGTCTACGACCCGCCGGCGCGCGGGCCAGCGTTCTACCGCCGTGGCGGGCTTGCCGAGCTAGAGCGGCGTCTGAATGTGGGCGAGCTCGTTTCAGACTTTGGCCCGCGTCACGTGCACCCGACGGCCGGCGCGGTGATCTGCGGCGCACGGCGGCCGCTGGTCGCGTTCAACGTCAATCTTCGCGGAACGCTCACCGTGGCCAAGGAGATCGCCGCCGTTGTACGTGAGGCGGGTGGCGGCTTTTCAGGCGTGCGGGCGCTTGGCCTTGACCTCGCGGGTCAGGGGCTTGTGCAGGTGTCGATGAACATCGAGGATTGGCAGGCCGCGCCGCCGTACCTCGTGGTCGAGCGTATTGCGGCTGAGGCCGAGCTACGTGGCGCCGAGGTGGTTGGGTCGGAGCTGATTGGGCTGCTGCCCGCGGGAGTCGTTGCGCAGGGCGGTGCTGATGCCCTCAGAATCCCGGGCTTCGACGAGTCACGCATCCTCGAAGCCCGGATCGCCGCGAGCAGCTAGGGGAGCGCAGCAGTCGCGGCAACACGTGTTGTGATCGCGGCGCTCACCACGGCAAGCACGGGCAGCACGAGCGCGGCAACGAGGAAGATCGGGCGAGCCGAGAAGATCGCAAAGAGCGGCGACACAAAGAGCAGCCCCGTCGCGTGAGCTCCCCGATGGACGAGTGAGATCACCCCGAGCACGCGCCCGAGAACGGCATCGGGGATCTCCTCTTGGGCTGCTGAGTTGAGGAGCACCCACGATGAGCTCTCGCCGAGTCCTGAGAAGAACGACCCAACGATCGCAAGTGGCAATGAGCCCGCGATCGCGATCAAGCCATACGCCGGCAGGTAGAGCGCCCAGGCAAGAACGCTCGCCCGAGCCTTGCGCTGTACGTGGACGCGGGTGAGGAACGCACCGACGGCAATTGAGCCGACCGCGAAGCCGATCATCAGAAGCGAGAAGCCGCTTGCACCTTCATGCAGCGAATCGCGCGAGATGGTGGGGATACCCGCGATCCACGACCCGGTCGTGATCGTCATCGCGACTGCGAAGACGACGACCGCCGTGAAGAGCGCGCGACGTGGCATGAGTGCGGAGATCCCTTCACGCACGTGCACGCTGCCATCTTCGAGCGGTGCGCGCTTCGGCTCGCGGAGGCGCAGCAAGATCAATCCCGAGAGCGCGAACGTCGCCGCATTGACACCGAAGAAGACGCTCACCGGCATGAACGTGAGCAGCCCCGCCGCCAGAGCCCAGCCGCCGATCGACAGTGCCTGCGTTGTCGACGAGAGAAGAGCCATCGCAGCCTGCGAGTTCTGCTTTTCGACGACCGCGGGTACGGTCGCGCCGTAGGCGGGAATGAAGTAGCTGTTCGCCGCCTCGAGCAGAAACGCCGCTGCAACGAGGCCCCAGATCGGAAGCGTCCCGGTGAGACCCGCGACTCCAACGGGAATCAGGATCACCGCGCGCGCTGCGTCCGCCGAGATCATCAGGCGCTTGCGGCTCCAGCGGTCGGCCGCGAGACCCCCGTGAAGTCCAAAAAAGAACGCTGGCAACGAGTCGGCAAGTCGAACAGCGACCACGCCAAGCGGCCCCGCCTTCTCAAGAGCGAACCACATCAGCGCGATGTACTGCAGTGCGTCGCCGAGTTCGCTTACTGACGCCGCGAGGTAGATCGTTCGAAACTGGCCGCGCCGGAGAAGGGCGCGCGCCGATTCGCGCGAAGGTGGCGCGACGGGTTCGGGCGAGTCGCGCTCGGTATCGAAGACGGGATCGGCCACCAACCGAGTGTGCCTATGCCCGGCGTCGCGCTGATCCTCTAGGCTGCGTCGCGATGGCGACAAAGAAACAGCGCAACAGGCGCGCCAAGACATTCAGGCACGAGTACGCACTCGTTGAGGTTGACGACGACGGCAACGAGGTCAAGCTCGCGGCGTCCGAGCTGCGCAAGCAGAAGCAGCAGGAGAAGCCCAAGAAAGGCAAGGGTGGCCGCGGTGGACGCGCCGCTGCTGCGCGGAATGCGCGTGCGATGCGTCCTGTACAGCCGCCAACCTGGAACCGCGCGTTCAAGCGCGGCGGGCTCTGGGGCGGTGTCCTCTTCTTCGCGTCGGTCTTCCTCTTCAAAGGCTCCGAGGCGAGCCGCCTGATCACCGGGGGCATCTACTGGGTGCTGTTCATCCCGGTGATGTACATGCTTGATCGCTCGCAGTACCGCACCTATCTCAAGCGCTCCGGCCAAGCACCGAAGAAGTAGCGCTGTGGCGATCGCCGTCGACCGCATTCCGCTGACCGAGTGGCAGTCGAACTGTTACGTCATCCGTGCGTCGGATGATGCCACCGAGGCTGTCGTTCTCGACCCGGGTGGCGACATCGCGGTGCTCTCGAGGGCGCTCGCCGATCTTGGCCTGAAGACGGCCGGCATCCTCGTTACGCACGCCGATATCGATCACATCGGTGGCGTTGCGGAGCTGGCAGCCGCGGCCGGGGTTGAGGTGTGGGCGCCCGCGGGTGAGGCACAGCTGCTTCGCGACGGCCGCACGCGCACGGGGCGGCCGATCAACGCGCATGACCCAGAACACCCCGTTGCTGGCGGCGACACGTTCTCGGTCGCGGGCGTCGACTTCACGGTCGTCGATATCCCCGGTCACTCAGCCGGGCATGTCGGCTACGTCGCCGATGGTCAGATCTTTAGCGGCGATCTGCTGTTTGCAGGCTCGGTCGGCCGCACCGACTTCGTCGGGGGCGACTGGGACGCCCTGATCGCATCGATCAGCAGCGTCGCGACGACCTACGGGCGCGATCTCGTTGTCCATCCGGGACATGGCGGCTCGACGACGATCGGCCACGAACTCGATATGAACCCGTTCCTACGCGAGCTCCGCACCCCGTGAAGTTCCAGGCCCCACGTGGCACCCACGATGTGTTGGCGAGCGCCGACCCGCTCTGGTTCGGGACGATCGTCAAGACGATGGAGGAGCTTGCGGCTGCGTACGGCTACTCGCGCATCCAGACTCCGGGCTTCGAGGACACCGGCCTGTTCCAGCGCACCGCAGGCCAGGGCTCCGACATCGTCCAGAAGGAGATGTACACGTTCGCCGATCGCAGCGATCGCTCGATCACCCTGCGTCCCGAGGGAACTGCGCCGATCGCCCGCGCCTACATCGAGCACGGCCTCCATCGCGAGCCGCAGCCCGTGAAGCTCTTCACGATCGCGCCGATGTACCGCTACGGGGCGCCAGGCAAGGGGCGCTACCGCGAGCACTGGCAGTGGTCAGTCGAGGCGATCGGCTCTGCCGATCCTGCGATTGATGCCGAGGTCATCCAGCTCTACTCCGAGCTGCTGCGCCGACTCGGTGTGACGCAGTGGACGCTGCACCTGAACTCGATCGGTGACCCGAACTGTCGCCCGGCATACGTCGAGCGCCTGAACGCCTGGCTCGACGCGAACGAGCATCTGCTCGACGACGACGCGAAACTCAAGCGCCAGACCAGCCCGTTGCAGGTCTTCGACGTCAAGAATCCCGCGGTACGAGCGGCGCTTGCCGATGCGCCCAAGATCGGCGAGAACCTCTGCGAGGAGTGCGAGGCCCACTTCGCTGCTGTCAAGCGCTACCTCGACGCCTACGGCGTGCCGTACACGCTCGATCCGACACTCGTCCGCGGTCTCGACTACTACGCGAAGACCACCTGGGAGTTCATTGGCCCGATGGAGAACGAGAACTCAACGATCTCGGGTGGGGGACGGTACGACGGTCTTGTCGAGGCGATCGGCGGCCCCGCGACGCCGGCGGTCGGCTTCGGCGCCGGCATCGAGCGGCTCACGCTCGCGATTGAGGCAGAAGGCGGCGCGGCACCCGAGCGTGGCATCGACGTGTTCATCGCGAACGACGGAGCAGCGAAGGAGCGGATCCTGCCGGTGCTCGCCGAGCTTCGCCGCCGCGGCCTCGCCTGCGACACCGACTACGCGGGGCGCTCGCTCAAGGGCCAGCTGACCCAGGCGGGCCGGGTCAACGCGCGGGTGACGGTGATCGCCGGTGCTGACTCCGCGGTCGTCCGTCGACGGGGCGAAGGCGAACAGACGGTCGGCCTTGACGAGCTCCTCGATACCCTCACGGCATGACAACGTGGCGTGACATCCGTGGCAGCGCGCTGCGACCCTCCGACGAGGGTCGTTCCGTGACGGTCGCCGGTTGGGTTGCGCGCCGTCGTGACCACGGCGGGCTCGTGTTCGTCGACCTGCGCGACGAGAACGGCGTCGTACAGCTCGTCATCAACCCAGAGCAGAGCGCCGCCGCTGCCGAGCGCGCCCACGAGCTGCGCAACGAGTTCGTTGTGAAGGCGGTCGGTTCCGTTGTCCGTCGTGCCGCTGAGACCGTCAATCCGAACATGCCGACCGGTGAGATCGAGATTCAGGTGTCCGACCTCGAGATCGTGTCGCGCTCGACGCCGCTGCCGTTTCAGCTTGACGAAGAGGGCGTCGACGAGACGATCCGGATCCGCTACCGCTGGCTCGACCTGCGTCGTGAGCGGATGCAGCGAAACATCCGCACGCGCGCGAAGCTCGTGTCGATCATCCGCGCCGAGATGGACAGCGAGGGGTTTGTCGACATCGAGACCCCGATCATGGGCAAGCCGACGCCTGAAGGTGCTCGCGACTTCCTGATCCCGACCCGCCTACAGCCCGGCAAGTTCTTTGCGCTGCCGCAAAGTCCGCAGATCTACAAGCAGTTGCTCGTGATGTCGGGGTTCGAGCGGTACTACCAAATCGCTCGCTGTTTTCGCGATGAGGATCTGCGCGCCGACCGCCTCCAGGAGCTGACCCAGCTCGACGTCGAAATGGCGTTCCCCGACCAGGAGTTCCTGTTCGCGTTGATGGAGCGCGTCGTCTCGCGCATCTGGCGCGAGTGTCGCGGTATCGAGCTCACCACACCGTTCCCGCGGATGACGTGGGAGGAGGCAGACCGGCGGTACGGCTCCGACAAGCCTGACCTGCGGTTCGGCCTTGAGATTGAGGATGCGACCGAGGTGACGCGCGGCTCGGAGTTCGGCGTCTTCGCCTCGGCGCCGTGTGTGCGTTTCATCCGTGTGCCGCAAGAGCTCTCTCGCGGAGACCTCGCCAAGCTCGAAGAGGTCGCGAAGCAATGGGGCGCGAAGGGGCTCGCGTACCTGGTGTACGACGAGGCGGGGGAGGTGCGCTCGCCAATCGCCAAGTTCTTGGGCGAGGCAGAGCTCGCCGCGTTTGCAGGCGAGCCAGGGTCAACCGTGCTGTTTGGTGCGTCAGAGCCAGAGCTTGTCTCGCGTGTGCTTGGGGCGCTACGCCTCCACATCGGACGCGAGCTTGGGCTGATCGATGACACCGCGTGGAAGTTCTGCTGGATCACGGACTTCCCGATGTTCGAGTGGGACGCCGATCTCAAGCGCTGGGACGCTGTCCACCATCCGTTCACGCGGCCAAACCTCGAAGGTGAGGCCCTCCTCGACACCGATCCTGGTGCTGCGAAGGCGATCGCCTACGACCTCGTCGGTAACGGTGTCGAACTCGGAGGCGGTTCGTTCCGCGTCCACGAGCCTGAGCTACAGGCGAAGGCGTTCTCGCTGCTCGACATCTCGCCCGAGGATCAGCGGTCGAAGTTCGGGTTCCTGCTCGACGCGCTCGCGATGGGCGCGCCGCCGCACGGCGGAATCGCGTTTGGCATCGATCGCCTCGCGATGACGTTGCTTGATGAGCCCGCGATCCGCGACACCGTCGCGTTCCCGAAGAACCAGGCGGGCATGGATCCAATGTCAGGTGCTCCCACCCGTCTTGAGCAGATTCAGCTCGACGAGGTAGGGATAACCGTGACTGCCGTAGAAGAGTCTGACTAAGTAACCCAAAGTGGTGCACTCCGATGCGGGAGGCACACTTTGGGGTAAAGCTCAGGCATACTTTTGGTCGGGACAACGGGGAGTTCCAAGACCAACGCTGTATCAACGCGCTACGCAGGACGGGGCACTCACGATGTCGACACAGATTCCAGAGCAGTCGAGCGGACTCACGGCTCTGCCTCAGCTCGAGAACCTCCCGTTCGCTTCGGAAGGTGGCTACGCGCCCGACAAGGTGCGCGAGGCCTTCGATGCGTTCCGTCGTCATTCCCTCCAGCTTCAGGCGCAGATCCGTGTGCTGCAGGCCGCAGGCCGCAGCGGTCAGGCCGTCCCGAGCGGGCACGCCGTCCGCATGGACGCACTGCACCTCATTCGTGCCGCCGCAGAGTTCGCCGACGCGCTCGAGCGCGACGCGCAGACCGCCTCGGCCGTCCAGTTCCGCAAGGCCGAAGAAGACCTTCGCCATCGCGAGCGTGAGATTGCCGACAAGGAAGTCGAGCTCGACAAGTACCGCCAGGAGAGCGAGCGCCAGCGGGCCGAGCTCGTCAACGCTGCCCGTAGCGAGTCGCGTGAAGTGATCGCGAACGCCTAGCGCGACGCGGCGACCGAGCTGCGCGAGGCCGAGGCAAAGGGAGCGCGTCTCCTTGAGCAGTCGCGTCACCAGGCGACCGAGCTGACAAACGCGACGCGCGCCGAGGTCGAGCAGACGCTCGATTGGGCACGCAACCAGGCAAACGCGATCATTGCGCGGGCACAGCAGGGTGCCGAGCAGCTGCTCAGCGCCGCCGGTCTTGGCCCCGAGGCTGTCGCAGAGGTGTCGCAGAAGCTCGTCGAAGCAGTACGGCTTGCTTCAGCCCCGCAGCCGCAGGCTGAAACGACGCCCGTTGCCGCGCCGGAACCGGCGGCCACCGCTGAGACCGTCGAACCGTCGAACGACTCCGACGACGCACCGTCGGCCTAGGGCATCCGCGGCCCCGAACGTCGGGTCGAACCGTTCTAGGATGAGCGCGTGAGCGTTTTCCAACCTCCGCTTCAGAGGTTCTGCGCATGGGTCGCGTTCCTCGTTCTTGTCGCAATCGTGTCGGTAGTCGCTGGGCTGCACGGGGCGAGCATTGCGATCGTCGAGGGAATCGCGTGGGTGATCGTCGCGGCGATCGAGTTCGCGCTTGCACGGCCGCGTACTGAACGCCATGTCGTTGTGCCCACGATTCCGGGGCTTCCGCCCGATCCGCTCGCCGATGCTGGCCCCACGGTGCGTGTCCTTGGCCGCGACGACGACGAAATCTCGTTCGAGTGGATGACCGAAGAGATCGATGCTGAGCTGCCCGATTACGACATGGGTGAACCACTCCCTGATCTCGACACGATCGCGCTGCCAGAGCCGGTTGTTGATGTACCTGCTGCCGAGGAGGTTGTCGAAGCAGAGCCTCAGCTGGCTGCGCCTGAACCTGTGGTCGAGCCCGAGCCGTACGCGCCGCTCGCTGCCGCGCCTGATCTCGCGCCCGAGCCCGAGCCCGAACCCATGGCGGAGGTTGTGCCAGTGTGGGCCGGCGCTGTCGGTGGTGGCCAGCCAGTGCAGTGGAACGTCTGGAACCTCGAACACGCCGTCAAGCAGCACGCTCCCGATGACATCGAGCTCGGGTACATGGTCGTCTACCTGCGCGACTTCGCGACACCCGACGGCCTACTGCCGCTCGAGTTCGACTCGCTCGTTCGCGAGTCGTTCGGCCGCTTGCTGGCCGCGAGTCGCGGCTAACGCGCGTACGCGGGCGGGAATACGGGTGTCCCGACCCCGCCGCCAACTGCGCCCGTGTGAACCTGGCAAGCCAGGTGGGTGCCGGGCGAGCCTTCAGTCAAAGACCGGGACTCGACGCCAGCTCCCTTTCACGTAGCGTTGGTTCTACATGGTGCGCAGCGATACGCACGGGGTCGGACACCCACCGGCACTGTAGCGGCGGCCCACCCGCAGCTGGCGCACTCGCCGAGCCGCCCGGGTGCAAGCACACGGCTACGCTCACCGCATGGGATCGCGTGTGCGTGAGCTCTTCGGGGACGCCTCGAAGGATCGTGAGTGGGCCGCTGTGCGCCTGCGTGTTCGCGGCCAGACGATCGTCGCCGCTGACGCGCCCGGAATGGCCCGTGACCTCGTCGGCTTGACGCTGCTCGAAGCAGCTGCCGTTCCGGGCGAGCGACTTGCCGCCGACGCGCTGGCCAACGCCATTGCAACGGCCATTCGGTTGCCGCCGGATCCGAACCGCGTCGCAGTCGCGATGAGTGGCGGGGTCGACAGCGGTGTGGCGCTTCTACGGTCGCTACCGAACGCAGTTGGCGTGACGCTACGGCTGTGGCTCGATCCGGCAGGGCCCGACTCTGAACGTGCCTGCTGCTCGCCCGACGCGGTGATCTCGGCGCGGCAGGCGTG
>OMIZ01000050.1 GCA_900299235.1 Actinomycetota bacterium | reverse complement strand
TGGTGAGGCCGAGGGCGAACAGGGCGAAGATGCCTGTCGAAGGTGAGATGTAGCTAAACGCAACGGCGAAGGAGCTGAACACGCCAAGGGAGCGGCGCAGCTCCTGCTTGTACCCAAACCGTGCGAGGTCGGACTCGTCGCGCGCCGCTTCGCTCGGTGTTTCGTCGTGAATGTCCATCAAGTGAGACAACAAGCCCCTCCCGATTGCAGGTCGATAGGCCGATTAGCTCACGTCGAGCGGACGAAGTCAATGGCGGCGAAGCGCAGCCGGGAGCGATGCGACGCGTCTACGACGCGATATGCCGGTATTCGAAGCGCCCGTCCGGGCCTGTCGACCGGACAACGAGCCCTCGGGCACGCAGGTGCCGCATGAACGAGAGAACCTCGCCGTACCAAAGCACGGCGTAGCGATTTGGCTCGGTGACGTCGTAGGCCGCTACGGTCGCCTGCCACACGTTGGTTGCTCCCGCGCGAACCGCGTCCTCAACCTTGCGAACGTTGAGCGCGAGCTCCCGCTGCCACATCGCGACCGTTCCGTGGAGATCATCGAGCGGTCGCCCATGCCCAGGAAGGATGAGCGTGACACCCGAAAGGTCGTCGACCTTCTCGAGCGAGAGGAAGTACTCGGCGATCGGATCCTGGGTGTACCCGTAGTCGAAGTACGGGAAGTAGCCCGGGCCGATCAGGTCACCGGCGACCAAGATTCCGCGTTCGCGCTGGAGCAAGCAGAGGTGCGTCGGCGCGTGGCCTGGCGTCTCGATCACCTCCCAATCACCGAGAGCTGACGGGATCAGGTCGCCCTCGACGAGTGCGACATCGGGGGCGATCGGAGCCTCGATACCCATCACCTCTTCGGTCACGTCGGCAACCATGTCGAGGAGATCGTCTGGCACTCCTTCCTGCCACGCACGGTGGCGCCGTGCAGCTGCAATCTCCTCGGGCCGCGTCGTGCCGTCGGTGAAGTGTTCGACAGCTGGATGCCCGAGCACCGAGCACCCGCTTGCCTCGATCAGCGACGCGGCGAGGCCTGCGTGGTCGGAGTGGTAGTGCGTGAGGACGAGCTGGCGGATCTCCTCGGGCGCCCAGGGTGTCTCGCCCAGCGCGCGGAGAAGCGCGTCGCTCAAGGTCGGATGCCCGGCGCTACCGCAATCAACAAGGATCGCCCCGCCGTCGGGATGGGCGATCGCAAACGCGTTGACGTGCGGGATCCCCTCCCAGGGCAACGGCAGTCGGAGCCGCCAAAGCCCCGGCAGCACCTCGCGCGTTCCGGCGTCCTCCGGTGCGACAGTCCAATCGATAGGGGCGGACCCGGCCACCCCGAAACTCTATTCGCGTGGCTCGGTGGGCGCTTGCGTGTCGTCCTCAGAGCGGCGTGCGAAGCCGAGACAGCGTCCTACTGGCTGAGGCGGATACTTGGCGCTGACGTTGCCGTTCGTGCAGAGCAGGTAACGCGCCCCGTGACGTCCCTCCACGGGCCGCGCGTACTGGCACAGAGGACAGAGTCCGTGAAACGGCATGCCTTCCATCACGGAAGGGTGCCTAGTCGAGGGCGGCTAACCGCTTGTCGTCGTGCTTGCGCCCGCAGTTGGCGGGAAACAGCCACCAGCAATCGACTTCGCAGACGCACCAGACGGGCAGACCGTGGTGGCCGACCACTGCAGCTCGGCCGAGATCACACCGGAGGTCTTCGCTCCGGTCAGGTTCGCAGCGTTGATGCTCGCAGCGGTGAGATCGGCGTTTGTCAGGTTCGCTCCCTGAAGCTGAGACGAGCTCAAGATCGCAGAATTGAGGTTCGCGCCCGTGAAATCGGCGCCCTTGAGAATCGCGCCCGTCAGATCGACGTTCCGCGATACATCGTTTTCTCCCTCAGCCGAACCTTCGCCGTTCATCGTCGCCCCAGCGAAGATCGCGTTCGTGAAATTGCCACCGGTGAGTAGCGCCGCCTGAAGGTACGCCTTCGTGAAGTCCGTTCCGATCGCCGTGAGCTTGCCGGCATGAACCTCAAGCATGTTGGCGCTCGTGAAATGCGCGCCGCTCACGATTGCCGTGTTCATCGTCGAGCGATTCATGTTCACGTTCGTGAAGTTCGCGCCCGTGAGGTTTGCCTTGGTGAGATTCGCGCCGATCAGGCTTGCACCGGTGAGATTCGCGCCCGCGAGGTTCGCGCCCGTCAGATCGATGAAGTTGAGATTCTTCCCTGCGAGGTTCGCGCCCTTGAGGTTCGCGCCAGCGCACTTCGCCTTCGCTGCCGGCTTACAGGGTTTCGCCGCTGCCGACTGACCAACTCCGACAGAAACGAGGGCGGCCACGATGGCCAAGATGAATGGGGCGCGACGTGTCATCTGCCCCGAGTATTGACATGCGACGCGGCGGAGTCAAACGGGAGCGGTGAATCGTGCGAAGATCACCGTGTGCCCGGTGAGTCGATCACGATGGTGGATGTCACCGCCGCAGCAGACCGAATCCGGCCGTACATCGCACCGACCCCGCTCCGTCGCTACCCGCAGCTCTGCGAGCTGATCGGCACCGACGTGTACGTGAAGCATGAGAACTTCCTGCCGACGGGAGCATTCAAAGTGCGCGGCGGCGTCAACCTGGCTCTCCAACTCAGCCCCGACGAGCGTGACCGCGGGCTGGTCGCCGCCTCAACCGGTAACCACGGCCAGTCGGTTGCCTATGCCGCGCGCCTCGCGGGAACTACGGCGACGATCTGTGTTCCTGAAAACGCGAACCCGCTAAAAGTCGCTGCCATCCGTGGCCTCGATGCTGACGTGATCATGTTCGGCCGCGACTTTGACGAGGCCCGCGAGCATTGCGCCGCGCTCGCAGACGAGCGCGGGTACCGCTACGTCCACTCCGGCAACGAGCCGCACCTCATCGCAGGCGTCGGCACCCACACGCTTGAGATGCTCGCGGAGCAGCCCGACCTCGACGTGATCATCGTTCCGATCGGTGGCGGGAGCGGAGCAGCCGGCGCCTGCGTTGCGGGAAAGGGCATGCGCCCAGAACTTCAGGTGATCGGCGTGCAGTCGGCGCAGGCTCCTGCTGCGTATCGCTCGTGGCGCGACGGTGCAATCTGCGAAGACACCATGAGCACGTTCGCCGAAGGACTCGCGACGAGAGTCGGCTTTGAACTCCCCCAAGCGATCCTGCACGAGCAGCTCGACGACTTCGTGCTCGTCGGTGACACGGCGATTCGAGGTGCGATGGTCAAGCTGATTGGCGCCACCGGAACGCTCGTCGAATCGGCCGGCGCGGCGACGCTCGCTGCGGCGATCCAGCTCCGGGACCGACTCGCGGGTAAGCGTGTGGCACTCGTATGCAGCGGCGGCAATGTGAGCGTCCAGCAGCTGAAAGAGCTGCTCGACACTGTCGGCATCTGACGCGCGCTAGTCGGCGAAGATCTTGCCGGGATTGAAGATCCCGTTCGGATCGAATGCGTCTTTGATCGCACGCATCAGCCGCATGCCGCCCTCGCCATGCTCAAGCGGCAAGAACTTCGCCTTCCCGTACCCCACTCCGTGCTCGCCCGTGCACGTTCCATCGAGCGCGATCGCGCGCACTGCCAACTTCTCTGCCAGGTTCTTTGCTCGCCCCACCTCTTCGGCATCAGCGGGGTCGACGAGCAATGCAAGGTGGAAGTTGCCATCGCCGACATGCCCGACGAGTGGGGCAACAAGTCCGCTCTCGACAAGGTCGACCTCCGTCTCTTCGATGCACTGCTGAAGATGCGAGATCGGGACGCAGACATCGGTGACGACGGTCCGAGCACCGGGCCGCAACGCGAGTGTTGCCTCGTGCGCGTGATGGCGCGCCTCCCACAGACGATGACGCTCGGTGGCGTCTGATGTCGACGACCACGTCAGTGCGCCAAGCTCACGGGCGATCTCCTCGACGGTGGCCGCCTGCTCCTCAACTTCGCGCTTGTTGCCGTGGAACTCAAGAAACAACGTTGGCGCCGCGACGTACCCAAGGTCGTAGCGGCGGTTGATCGCGTCGAGCTGCACCGCGTCGAGCAACTCGATGCGAGCGACGGGGATGCCCATCTGCATCGTCTGAACGACGCTCGCCACTGCTTCGGACAGTCCCGGGAATGCACAGACGGCCGCGGACATTGCCTCGGGTGTCGGGTGGAGGCGCAGTGTTGCCTCAGTCACGATGCCGAGCGTTCCTTCGGCGCCAACGAAAAGACGCGTCAGGTCGTACCCGGCTGACGACTTGCGAGCACGCGAGCGTGTGCGCACGATCTCGCCCGCGGCCGTGACGACGGTCAGCGAGACGACGTTCTCGCGCATCGCCCCGTAGCGCACCGTCGTCGTGCCCGAAGCGCCCGTCGACACCATCCCACCGATCGTGGCGTCAGCGCCTGGATCAACGGGGAAGAAGACTCCCTGCGGGCGGAGAACACTCTCGAGCTGCAGCCGCGTTACCCCAGCCTCAACCGTGACGTCCATATCTTCGACCGAGACGCGAAGGATGCGGTTCATGCGCGAGAGATCAACGCTCACACCTCCCGAGAGGGCGCACACCTGACCCTCAAGCGACGTTCCCGCCCCGAATGGAACGATGGGCACCCCCTCGCGTACGCAGATCGCGATGACCGCAGCGACCTCCTCCGACGAGGTAGGCCAGACAACGAGATCGGGCGGTGCGGTCGGGTGGTAGGACTCGCCGTGCCCGTGCAGATCCCGGTTCGCGCTGGTGTCGGAAACGCGGTCGGTGCCGAGCAGTGCTCGCAGCTCGTCCGCGATCGAAGCGACAGCAGAAGACATCGCCTGATTGTGACAGCGATCGATCACCCGAGTCGGCAGACGCTTCACAGTCGACCGCCCGGAGGTGTCCAGCGATACTTCCGCGATGGGTCTCGCGAGCGGAACGATTGCGAAGTACGCAGCGGTGGGTCTCGTTGCCGGCTTCTTCTCGGCGCTCTTTGGTGTGGGCGGCGGAATCATCATCGTTCCGCTGCTCGTGATGTTCTGCGCATTCGAACAGCGCCAGGCAAGCGCAACGTCACTCGCCGCGATCGTTGTCGCCTCGATCGCAGGTGCGATCACCTACGGCATCCACGGTGAACTCAAGCCCGGCGCTGCCGCGCTTGTCGGCATTCCCGCAGTCGTTGGCGTGCTGCTCGGCTCCTCGTTGCAGCAACGGATCTCGAATCGACGACTCACCTACGGCTTTGGCTTGCTGCTCGCCGCAATCGCCGTGAGGCTCCTCATATGATCGACGTCGTCATTGTGATTGCTGGGCTCGCGGGAGGGCTGCTCGCCGGGCTGTTCGGGGTCGGTGGCGGCGTCATCTTCGTACCGGTACTCGTGCTCGGCCTAGGACTCACACAGCTGCATGCCGAGGCGGCATCATTGCTCGCGATCCTTCCGACCGCCGTCATCGGAACGTGGCGTCAGATCCGGTTCGGAAACACTGATGTGCGAGCGGCACTTGTGATCGGTGTTGTGTCGATCATCGGCGTTCAGATCGGGGTCGTCGCGGCGCTGCACCTGCCAGACAGCACACTCCGACGCATGTTCGGCGTGCTGTTGCTGTTCGTCGCCGCCCAGACCGTACGCCGGGCGCAGCGAACCCAATAGCGCGCACCGCGATCCGTTCGTTAAGAGTTCGTACGGAGGCTTACGGCACGCCAGGGTGCCTCGCTACCTTGGACGCATGAGCCGTCGCGCCCGATCGCTCCGGGGTGTCCTGGCGATAGTCGCAGCACTCGGGGCAGCAACATTGACCACAGCGGAGTTCGCTGGTGCCTCCTCGTCGCATGCGAACACGCTGATTCCGTACACCGTCGTGCTCAATAACAGCGGGATCCTGCTGCTCGATGGCAATGGGGCGGCAGTGACACCTGCTTCGATCACGAGCTCGCCAACCGTTCTCACGGTGATCAACCGCGGTACCGGCACGCACGTCCTCTCGATCGCTGGGCCGGATGTCAGCGGAAAGCGCACGCCAGGCCTCGGTAAGGGCGCCCAGACGAAGCTCACTGTGACGTTCGAGGTCGGGAGCTACACGCTCACTGACACTGCGGGATCCTCGCGAACAACGCTGAAGCTCGCGGTACGGGCGCCGAAATCTGTCGCCTCGAGCGGCTCGACGGGCAAGGTCGTGACCCAGGGCATGGACTGCAGCCTCGACACGCACCTCTGCACGGCCCCTGACGGCACCACGTACGGCTACTAGCCGTCTCGCCGATAGCGACCGGCCGTGAGCGGCGCTACCTTGGCCGCGTGACCTCACGCGCCCGATCACTCCTCCTTGCAGCCGCACTCGCGCTCTCTGCTGCGATGGGGTTTGCTGCGTCTACGCAGCTCACGGCGCCAGCCTCTGCGCGACCGGCAACGGTCATTCCGTACACGGTCGTACTCAACGATTCGGGTGTGCTGCTTCTCGACGCGGGGAACGCGCCCGTGCCGAGCTCCGGCATCACGAGCGCGCCGGCCGTGCTCACGGTGATCAACCGCGGTGTCGGCGCACACGCACTGTCGATTAGCGGCCCCGGCGTCGCGGGCAAGCGCACACCGTCGCTCCCCAAGGGCAGGTCGGCACGCCTCAGCGTCACCTTCCAGGTCGGGAGCTACGCGCTCACCGACACGACCTCGCACCACACACTCAAGCTCGTAGTGACGGCGCCGAAGAGCGTCGAGGTTGCCGCAAACAGCGGGACGGCGAAGGCGATCTCCGAGGCGATCGAGTGCAGTCTCGAAACTCACCTCTGCACGAACGCGCAGGGTGTCGTTGTGAACCCCGGCTCGGCCTAGGCCTCGTTACTCCGCGGTGTACTGGATCGGCTGGCCCGGCGCTTCAATCCGCTGAATGTCGCCTTTGAGCGCAAGGTATTCAAGGTGCGCCAGCGTCTCGAGGAACGCGAAGCGGCGGAGGAATGGCGGCAGGTCATCGGGGAACACCGTGTACGACGACTCGTACGCTGTACGCGGGCCAGCGTCGAGGGCCGATAGCGTGATCGCAAGCCGCTCGTCGTGATGCAGCTTGATCTCCCCGGCACGTTCGGCTGGATTCTCGATCGGAGAGCCGTGGCCCGGGTACGTCCGCTCGGGCGCAATGAGCGCGATACGGTCGAGCGTCTCGAGGTAGCGGGCTAGCGGGTCGGGGCCAGACTGAAGATCGCGCGAGATGTTCGGCGTGATGCGGTTGAGCAGCACGTCGCCCGAGATCATCACGTTGTCGCGCATCAACACGAGGTGCCCCGGCGCATGGCCGGGGAGATGGATGACATCCCACCCGTCGACGACATCGCCTTCGTCGACAAACAGTGGCGCTGCGTGATGCCGAACGTTCGCTGCGAGGATCTCGTCTGAGGCCTGTGCCCCAGCAGCGACGTCCATGTCGAAGCCGTGCGCTTCGAGCAGCCCTGAGAAGCGCCGCTTATTCGCGGGTGGCGCCCACGCGGCAAGGCACGCGTTGAAGTCGAGCTCGCCTTCGAAGACCGGGGCTCCCGTGATCTCGTGCACGAGCCCGCCGCCCCCTACGTGATCGGGGTGGTAGTGCGTAATGAAGATGCGACCGACAGGCGCATCGAGCTCGGCGATCACGCTACGCCACACAGCTTCGGTACCGGGGTAGGCGACGGCCGAATCGACGACGATCCACTCACCACTCACACCGCGCACGAAGTAGCAATGCGCGTGATCAATGCCTAGCGGGAGCTGGAACGTGAGCCGAATGATGTCCGGCGTCATCTCCTTGACGGTATGGGGGAACACGTCCGTCATCGGGCAGCCTGCTGCTCCTTCGTGAGGAGGGCGAGCACCCGGTACATCTCCCCGAGCTCTGGATGCTCGCTGTGCTCGATCGCCTCCTCGTGTCGAGTGACCGTCGCCATATCTCCTCGAGCGATCGGGCCGGTCAGATCGAATCCGTTTGCGATCGTGCGTTCAAGCAGCGGCACGAGCGCCTCTGCGGGCGCACCTGCCTCAGTAACCAGGGCGGCCGCTGATCGAAAGAGCGTGACGAGGTAGTTCGATGCGATGGCGGCGCCCGCGTGGTAGAGCGGGCGCGCCTCGTCGGCGAGCTCAAACGGCCGCAGGCCGAGCGTCTCCGCCAGCCAAAGCGCACGAGCGAGCGCATCCTCGCTCTCCGCAGTCACTGCTCCAAACGCGCCGTCGAGCTGCTCGCCTCCCCCACCCACGCGAAACGTCTGCAGCGGGTGTACCGAGAACCGCAACGTGTGAGGCGCGAGCGCTGCGAGCGATGTCGCGCCCGAGACGTGCGCAACCCACCGTCCTGGCTCGATCGCGGCTGCAACTTCACTGATCGCACCGTCAGGCACACACAGGAGCCGAAGCTCCCCGTCGTCAACAACAGCCACGCCACGTTCGGCGAGACGGTCGGCGATCGCCGAGCCGGCCCGACCCCGGCCGACAACGGAGACGCTCGCAAACACCGAGGTCAGCTGGCCTCGTCGAGGATCGAACAGATCGGCGAACCTGCACTGACGGCGTCGCCAACGGCGACCGCGAGTCCCGAGATCACACCTGTACGGTGCGCGATGATCTCGTTTTCCATCTTCATCGCCTCGACAACGCAGAGCACCTTGCCGGCGGTGACCGACTCGCCCTCGGCGACATCGACCTTGAGGACGGTGCCTTGCATCGGGCTCGCGACCTGCTCCGCCCCGTGACCGCCCGTCTTTTCGCGCTCGGCGTGCCGTCGGGCGAGCTCAACCCATTGCGGCTCGTCTTCGAAGATGCGAACGGTTGAGAGGCGGCCGTCGATCTCGGCCTCGTATGCGCGCTCTGACGCATAGGCGCGCGGCCCCGGCAGCCCCTCGGGCGCCGTCG
Source organism: Actinomycetota bacterium (assembly GCA_900299235.1). GTDB lineage: Bacteria > Actinomycetota > Thermoleophilia > Gaiellales > Gaiellaceae > PALSA-600. The sequence goes on along the minus strand of OMIZ01000050.1, from coordinate 1,392 downwards.
GAGCAACGTAGGCCGAGGCAAGCTCCGCAAGTTCTTTTGACTCGACGAGACCATGGCACGTCTCCGCAGCGATGAACGCATCGTGCGAGAGCAGCGCCTGATGGAAGCCAACGAGCGTCTTCACGCCACCGATCTTGAACTCCGAAAGCGCACGCAACATGCGCTGACGCGCGTGCTCGCGATCGGAGCCATGAACGATCAGCTTCGCGATCATCGGGTCGTAGAGCGGCGAGATCTCGCTGCCTGCGATCACACCCGAATCGACACGTACGCCAGGCCCGGAAGGCTCCTCATAGATCGTGATCGTCCCCGGCGACGGCAGGAACTTGCGGGCAACATCCTCGGCGTTGATCCGACATTCGATCGCGTGGCCACGGAGGGTCATCTGCTCCTGCGTGATCGACAACGGATGCCCAGCGGCAACGAGGATCTGCTCGCGGACGAGATCGACTCCCGTGACCTCTTCGGTCACGGTGTGCTCGACCTGAATCCGCGTGTTCATCTCCATGAAGTAGTACTCACCGTCGTTCAGAAGCCCCTCGATCGTTCCGGCTGAGCGGTAGCCGGCAGCACGCGCCGCATCAACCGCGATCGTGCCGATGCGATCACGCAGCGCCTGGTCGACCGCAGGTGACGGGGTCTCCTCGATCAGTTTCTGGTGGCGACGCTGAATCGTGCAGTCGCGCTCGCCGAGGTGGATGACGTTGCCGTGCCCGTCGGCGAGCACCTGAACCTCGACATGGCGCGGATCCTCGAGGTACCGCTCGACGTAGACGTCGGAGTTCGCGAAGTACGCCTGCCCCTGGCGTTGCGCGGTCGCAAACGCACGGGCTGCCTCATCGGCGTTGCGCACGACCTCCATACCCTTGCCGCCGCCACCAGCGGCAGCCTTAATCAGCAGCGGGTAGCCGATCGACTCTCCAAGCGCCGCGACCTCTTCAGCGCTTCCGACAGGATCGGTGGTCCCGGGGATGATCGGAACGCCTGCGGCCTGCATCGCCTGCCGTGCGCGGGTCTTCGATCCCATCAGGTCAATCGCGGAGGGCGGCGGGCCAATCCAGGTCAGGCCCGCGTCGATCACGGCCTGTGCGAAGGGTGCATTCTCGGCGAGGAAGCCGTAACCGGGATGCACCGCTTCGGCGCCCGCGCGCCGTGCAACATCGAGCAGCTTCTCGATCACGAGGTAGCTCTCCGCGGCCGACGTTCCGCCGAGCGCATATGCCTCGTCAGCTCGGCGTGGATGCAGCGCGCCGCGATCCGCATCCGAATAGACCGCGACCGAGCCAACGCCGAGCTCGCGCAACGCACGGAACACCCGAATCGCGATCTCGCCGCGGTTTGCGATCAAGATCTTGTCGAACATGCGCGGTGACGACGATGAGGATGCGCGGG
>OMIZ01000049.1 GCA_900299235.1 Actinomycetota bacterium | reverse complement strand
TGCCGCTTGTCGCGACGAACGTCGACTTCTCGCGACAGCCCGTCGGAGGCCTCGATCACGACGTCGTGCGACGGTTCCTCGAGGAGTTCGCCGTCGGCGCCGGGTTGAATCTCCATATTCGATTGGTCGAGGGCAAGGAGCCCGAGCACGTCCTCGCCTCAATCTTCAAGGCTCTTGGTGCCGCGATCGGGCAGGCGGTGCGGGCACATTCCGAGGGAGGACAGCGTGAGTAAGCAGGTGATTCGAACCGAAACCGCCCCAGCACCGTTCCAGGGCGCGCCATACAACCAGGCGATCGTTGCGAACGGATTCGTATTCGTGTCGGGTCAGGTCGCGTTGCGGCCGGGCGACAAGGAACTGCTCGACGGCGGCATCGCTGTGCAGACCGAGCAGGTGCTGAACAATCTTGAGGCGATTCTGATTGCCGCGGGCTCGTCGTTCGCGAATCTCGTGAAGACGACGGTGTTCCTGCAGAACCTTGGTGACTTTGCGGCGATGAATGAGGTGTATTCCCGGCGCATTGGTGACACGCCACCGGCACGGTCGACGGTAGAGGTCGCGAAGCTCCCGTCGGGTGCGTTGATCGAAATCGAAGCTGTCGCGACGGTCTAACGTCGCGCGGCGACCGCGCGAGCGTTACGGCCGCGACAATCGTCTTATGAAGGTGATCGAGGAGTATGTTGGCGGCCTTGGCCTCGACGCATACGTCGTGGGTGGTGCGGTGCGCGATGAGCTCCTCGGCCGCGATGCGAAGGACGCCGACTTCCTCGTACCGGGCGTCGACACGGCGTCGCTCCGCGATCGTCTGCGTCCGCATGGCCGTGTCGAGGAGCTCGTCGTGGCCGGGCGTGCTGTTGGGTTGCGGCTGTATCCAGCCGAGAAGGCGATTCGCGCCCTCGTGCCAGCGGGAATCGAGTTCGCTCCCCCGCGGCGCGAGCGCTCGACGGGACCTGGACGGCACGACTTTGAGATCGTCGTCGACCCGGCTGCATCGGTTGAAGACGATCTCGCTCGCCGCGACTTCACCGTGAATGCGATCGCGCGGCGCCTTGCCGACGGCGTGATCGTGGATCCCCACAACGGACGCGGCGACATCGAGGCGGGCGTCCTGCGCACCGTTTCTGCGACGAGCTTCGCGGAGGATCCGTTGCGGATCGTGCGGGGGCTCCGGCTTCTATCCCAGTTTGGCTTCCAACCGGACGCAGACACGTTGCGTCAGATGCACGACGAGGCCGAGTCGGTTGCGCTCGTCTCCGGCGAACGGATTGGGGGAGGCCTCGCTGCCGATGGGCACGGCGAGCTCTCAAAGCTCCTCCTCGGCAATCACCCCGCAGCCGCACTTCGACTCGCCCGCGATACCGGGGTGCTTGGCGTGATGATCCCAGAGCTTAAGGCCTCGTTTGGTTTCGACCAGCGCAACCCACATCACGCCTACACGGTCGACGAACACACCTTCGTCGTTGTGCAGGCAGCGGCTGATTCAGGGACGTCACTCGCTGTTCGACTTGCCGCGCTGTTCCATGACGCCGGGAAGCCCGCCGTCGCGTGGCTTGGGCGCGACGGGTTCCTGCACTTCTATCGCGAGCCCGGCAAGAGCGCACGCGGACACGAGGCTGAAGGGGCAGAACTGGCTGCGTCGGCGCTACGCCGACTTCGCTACCCGAATGTCCTGCGTGACGAGGTGGTCGCGCTCGTCCGTAGGCACATGTTTCACATCGGCTCGGTGGAGCCCGTCGCTGCGCGTCGCCTACTCGCCCGCCACGGTGACCGTCTGTTCTCGCTGCTTGATCTGCGTGCTGCAGACATTGTGGGTAAGGGGGTCTCCGCTGAGAAGACCGCCCTCGCGCTTGAGCGGGTTGCCGCCTTCCGGTCGATTGCCGATGCTGAGCTGCGCCACCCACACCGGCTCGGTGACCTCGCGGTTGACGGGAGCGATCTGATCGAGCTGGGCTACGCGCCTGGGCCGGCATTGGGCGACGAACTCGTCTCATTGCTCGCAGCCGTCGTCGAAGAGCCCAGCGTGAACACACGCGAGAGGCTGCTCACGCTCGCCCGGGAGCATCTCGGGCAATGATTCCGTGGCGACCTGTCGGGCCGTACAGCGTTGCCTTCACCACCCGGAACGGTGGTGTGAGTGAAGGCCCCTACACGTCGTTGAACCTTGGCGGCCACCGTGACGAACCCTCAGCGATCGCCGAGAACCGAAGGCGAGCCTGCCACGAGGTCGGCGGAGATCCCAGTCGTCTCGCCGTCAACCGGCAACGTCACACGGCTCTCGTCCACCACGCGCGCGACGTCTCTGACGCACTCGAAGGCGACGGGATCTGGGTCGATGAGCCCAACGTCCCGATTCTTGCGCTCACTGCCGACTGCGTACCGATCGCGATCGCGAGACTCGGGAACGTCGAGCCACGCCTCGCTGTCGTTCACGCAGGCTGGCGAGGCCTTGCACAGGGAGTCGTCGCAAATGCTGTCGAAACACTTGGCAAGGGGCCGTTCCAGGCGATGATCGGCCCGGCAGTCGGCCCATGCTGTTACGAGGTCGGCCCAGAGGTATCGGAACTCTTCGACGCCGACCTCACGACCGCTCGACACCTCGACCTCTGGAGCGCCGCCGAACGGGCGCTCCGCCGCGCCGGCGTCGACACCATCGAACGCACTGACCTCTGCACGAAGTGCAACCCTGCGCTCTTCTTCTCGCATCGCCGCGACGGCGAAGTTCGAGGCGTCCAAGGAGTGATCGGTGCTATCACCAGCTGAGATCCGAAACCGATATGAGCGCGTCCAGGCCGAAGTGGGGCCAAACGTCACGATCGTTGCAGCCACGAAATACGTCGCGTTAGGCGAGATGGCACTGCTGATCGAAGCCGGCATCACCACCGTCGGAGAAAACCGGGCCCAGGATCTCGAGGCCAAACACGCCGTCTACGGCGACGCGTTCACGTGGCACTTCATCGGTGCCCTCCAATCAAACAAGGCAAAGGTCGTGAATGCCCGCTGCGACCTCGTGCACTCGGTCGACACCGACTCAACCGCACGACGCCTCACCATCCCGATGCTCATCCAGGTCAACATTGCCGACGAACAGACGAAGTCAGGCATCGCTCCCGCCGACCTCACGGCTTATCTCAACTACGACGTCCGCGGACTCTCGACCATGCCACCGGCAGCCGCCACCGCCGACGAATCGCGCACCTGGTTCCGCGCTCTGCGCGAACTCGCACATTCCCACAACCTCACCGAGCTCTCGATGGGCACCACTCAGGACTACGCGGTCGCAGCCCAAGAGGGCGCCACCTACATCCGTGTCGGCTCAACGCTCTTCCGGTAGCTGCTGACGCAGGCCGGTCACTTCGTTACGATCTCCGCATGGGAGTAGCTGAACTCTGGAGCCGCACCCTCGTCTACTTCGGCATCGCGGAGGAAGACGAGGATTACTACGAGCTCGAAGACGGATACACCGCCGAGGAGACGCTCGAACAGAGCTACCGCGACCGGCCCAACGTCCGTCGCCTCACACCCCGTCGCCGCGGACAGGACTTCGACGACTGGACAGACTCCGAAGCCGACGAGCCACGACCATCACGCGGACTCCCGGCCCCACCACGAGCCGTGCGCAACGCCGCAGCAGCATCTGCCGGGCGCCCTCGCATCGAGGCAGTTCCCGATTCCAGCCAAAACAAGGTGCATCTCGTCGCACCACGCAGCTTCAACGACGCTCAACAGATCGCCGACCGGTTCAAGCAGCAGTCGCCGGTCATCCTCAACCTCCAAGGCGTTGACGCCGAACTCTCGAAGCGGCTCATCGACTTTGCGTCAGGGCTCACCTATGCCTTGAACGGTGGGATGCAGCGCGTCGCTGACAAGGTCTTTCTCCTCACCCCACGCAACGTCGAGGTCTCTGCCGAGCAGCGCGCTCAGATCCTCGCTAAGGGCGACTTCTTCAATCAGGCGTAGTTCTCGCTGCGTTCGGCCTTGGCCGAAAGCGCGAAAGAAGTGGGAAGCGCGGCTAGAGAGCAATTGCGCTCGCCTGGCTGGGTGGCACCGAGATCGAGTGGGGTGGCGTCCTCTTCGTCGGTTTGGGTTTTGAGGCTCGACGGTGTGTGTACACCGGCGGGATGAGTGGTGGTGCGGTGTCAGGCGTCTAGAGCCGAGGGGCGAAGGTGGTCGAGTTTCGTTCGCTCGGCCGTGTAGGAATCTTCGCTTCCCCGGAGAAGGGACTTCCCGATGCTCCTCCTGGACTCCATCACCGAGCTCCAGCTCTTTGTGGCTGCCTTCGCGTGGGTGTACGTACTCGCGCTGCTCCTGCACATCCTGAGCCAGTGGGTCGCGCCGGCGCTGCCGTACGCATTCCGCCCGGTGACGCGATTCCTCTACGACATCTGTGAGCCGTACCTGCGCTTCTGGCGCCGGATCGTCCCGCTCCAGGTTGGGCCACTCGACTTTTCCCCGTACGTCGCGCTCTTTGCAATCTGGATCGGCGCACAAGTTCTGAACTCGATCCTGAACCAGCTTCACTAGAGGAGGCCGTCATGGCATACACCCCGGTCGAATTGAGGCACGTGCGTGTCAGCCGAAGCCTCTTCGGATACAACAAGTCAGCCGTCGAGCAGCTGCTCGATGAAGTCGCAGACAGCTTCGAGAACGTCTGGCGCGAACGAGGCATGCTTGACGAGAAGGTCGAAGCGATGGAGAAGCAGCTCGCCGAGCTCCGCCAGCGCGAAGCGCTCCTCACGCAGACACTGATGGCCGCAGAGCGCGCCGCCACGGAAGTGCGCGAGCAGGCAAAGCGACAGGCAGAAGTAATCCTCGCTGAGGCGCACCAGGAGGCGCGCCTCGTCACCCGCGGCGCCCAGGGCGAGAAAGACCGCCTCGTCGCAGAACGCAAGCGCGTCGAAACGTTGCTTCGTAGCGCCCTTGGCATGATCGAGGAGGCAAGCGTCGCTCCAACGACCCGCAGCTCCGACAGCGCGCCAACGAGCACCGGGGCGACCGAGGCGACCGAGCGCACTGCTGAGTCTGTAGCACCCACACCCGTCGCACCGGCTGACACCGGCTGGCGCGACGACACGCGCGAGTTCCAGCGCCCGAACTTGTTCATCACGGGCGAGCCAGAAGCACGCGCGGGATAGGGGAGTGGCCCGGGGGTACCCTGAACCCCGTGAGCGCCTCCACGACAATCGAACTCCGTGTCGCACCCGGCGCGCGCCGCGCCGAGATCGTCGGGCGACATGGCGAGGCGTGGAAGGTTCGTGTGGACGCTGCACCCGAGCGTGGCCGCGCAAACGATGCGGTCATTCGGCTCCTGTCCGCGACGCTCGGCGTGCCCGAACGTGAGATCTCAGTGCTCGCTGGTCATACCAACCGATCGAAGATCATCTGCGTCCAAGGGGTCGACGCAGCCGAGGCAGAACGACTTCTCGATGCCGCTGCGGCAGGGCGCACGAGCTGATGGCAGTCGATCCACCTTCACTGATCGTCTCGGCAGCAGAGCGGACACTCGCGGCGTCCGCCCGTCAGTGGACAG